>JAFXNQ010000046.1 GCA_017529425.1 Bacteroidales bacterium
GACAATGGTTCTGAAGAAGGCCAGCAATTCGAATGCTACAAGGGCTTGAGCAAGGAAGGCTTAGCTCTCGCTGACATCGAGGCTGGGGTGCACGCCGGCCGCCACCAGGCCCGCGATGTGGGCCATGTCCACCATGAGCACCGCGCCGACCTCGTCGCAGATCTCGCGGAACTTCTGGAAGTCGATGATGCGGCAGTAGGCGGAGGCGCCGGCCACAATCAGCTTGGGATGGTGCTCCAGGGCCTTGTTCCGCACGTCGTCATAGTCGATGACGCCGTTGGCGTCCACGCCGTAGGAGACGCACTTGAAGTACTTGCCGGACATATTCACGGGGCTGCCGTGGGTCAGGTGGCCGCCGTTGGAGAGGTCCATGCCCATGAAGGTGTCGCCGGGGTTCAGAATGGCGAAGAAGACCGCCATATTGGCCTGGGCGCCGGAGTGGGGCTGCACGTTGGCGTAGTCGCAGCCAAAGAGCTTCTTGGCCCGCTCGATGGCGATGTTCTCCACCACATCCACGCACTCGCAGCCGCCGTAGTAGCGCTTGCCGGGATAGCCCTCGGCGTACTTGTTGGTCAGGACGCTGCCCATGGCCATCATGACTTCCTCGGAGACGATGTTCTCGGAGGCAATGAGCTCCAGGTTTCTGCTCTGCCGGGCGAACTCCGCCTGCATGGCCGCGCCGACCTCGGGATCATACGCGGCAATTCTGTCCAGGTTTTCTTTCAGCATGGTATTTCCTCCAATTTGAAAAATTGATATGTAATTCTTTGGTTCGCGCAAATACGCACTATGTTTAATGTATCACAAGAAGAAAGGAAAGTCAACCGATTTCCGGTATCGACTTTCCTTTAGGGGGGTATTACGTTTGCTTTTGCGGAGGGGAAATGCGTCCGTGCCGGACGCCGGACGGCAGAGTGCCGTCCCTACGAGCATCATCTTTGATAGACCGCGTCCTCGGTGAAGACGGCCTCCACGGGCTGATCCCATTCGTCTGTCGGGAGGGCCTCCACCTTCTGGACCTCAAAGGCGACCATGACCACCCGGGCCCGGGCGCAGCGGGGCAGATACCGGTCATAGTAGCCGCCGCCCATGCCCATGCGGCTGCAGGCGGGGTCAAAGGCGGTGCCGGGGCAGACCACCAGGTCGATCTGCTCCGGCGGCACCTCCTCCGAGGCCGCCCGCACCGGCTCCCGGATGCCGTAGGCGCCGGACTGCCAGGCCCCGGGGATCATGGCGATCATCTCGGTTTTGCTGACGCAGAGAGGATAGCAGAAGCGCTTCCCCGCCGCGGCGGGGTGGGTCAGCAGGCTGTCCAGGGACAGCTCGCCCCCCATGTGGTCATAGATCATCACGGTCCGGGCCCGGCGGAAGGCCTCGCTTTCCGCCAGGCGCTCCACCGCCCGGGCGGACTTCTCCGCCCGCTCCGCCGGGGATAAGGCGGCGCGGGCCTGCTTCTTTTCCTTGCGCAGGGCGCTGCGCAGGGCTTTGCGTTCTTCTTCCGTCATGGGAACACCTTCTATCTCTCGGATCAAACAATGCCTGGTCGAGGGGAGTTGAAAGTTGAAAATGGAAAATTGAAAGTTTCGGTGTCGTTCAAATTGCCATTTGAACGACGAGAATAAACGGCAGCGATTTGTCGGAATTCAAATTCTTTTTGCAGATAGCAATCTGCAAAACACATCCATTTTCAATTTTCAATTCTCAATTTTCAATTCGCCCGGGACGGGCGCTCTGCCGCTTCGCGGCCTCGACCACGTGCTTGCACAGCACCGTGGAGGTGACGTTTCCGACGCCCCCGGGGACGGGGGTGAGGGCTGCCGCTAAGGGCTCCGCCTCCTCGAAGCGCAGGTCGCCGCAGAGCTTCTGCTTTTCCTCGTTCCAGCCGATGCCCACGTCGATGAGGATCTGACCGGGCCGCAGGTACGCCGCCCCCACGCTCTCCATCTGGCCGGAGGCGGCCACGATGATATCCGCCTCCCGGGTAATCGCGGGGACGTCCGCCGTCCGGGTGTGGCAGACGGTGACGGTGGCGTTGGCGTGCATCAGCATCATGGCCACGGGCCGCCCGATCACCAGGGAGCGGCCAATGACGACGGCCCGCTTGCCCTTGAGCTCCACGCTGTAGTAGCGCAGCAGCTCCATGGCCGCCTGGGCGGTGCAGGGGGGGAAGCCCAGGGCCGTGTTGGTGAAGACCCCCGCCAGGGAGCCGTCGGTGCAGCCGTCCACGTCCTTCTCCGGGGCCAGCATCCTGCGGGCCTTCTCCCCGTCCAGCTGCTTCGGCAGGGGCCGGAACATCAGGATCCCGTGGACGCCGGGGTCCCGGTTCAGCCCGTCCAGGGCGGCGAAAAAGCGCTCGCTGTCCACGTCGGCGGGCAGCACCAGGTTCCGGACGGCGACGCCCACCTTCTCGGCCCGCTTCATGGCGCCCCGCTCATAGGCCAGATCGTCGGCCCGCTCTCCCACCCGCAGGATCGCCAGGGTGGGCTCCACGCCCCGCTCCCGCAGGGCCGCCGCCTCCGCGGCGATCTCTTCACTCAAGGCCGCCGCCACCGGCGCGCCCTTCCAGATTTCAGCCATATCTGCTGCCTCCCTCGGCGCCTGAGGCGCCGTATATTTTTCTGTTTACCGGATTTCATTATATCACAGCGCAGCGGAAAAAGCAACCGGCGGAACAGTCCGCACGGAAGAAAGAGCAGAAGCGAGAGGAATGCCTCCCGCCTCTGCCCGAGGGGTATGGTGTTATTCCGATTTGCCCTGAGAAGCGTACAGGAAGGTCACCACTTGGGCGCGGGTACAGGGCTTGCCGACCCCGAAGGTGGATTCAGTGGTGCCGCCGGTGATCCTGTTCTCCACAGCCCAGAGGACTGCGTTGTAATAGTACTTCCCAGTCTTCACGTCGGTGAAGGGATTGAAGGTGGACTTGGGAGCAGGCGCGCCAGCAGCCTTCCACAGGAAGGTCACTACCTGCTCTCTTGTGCAGGCTTTGCCGACGCCGAAGGTGGTTTCGGTGACGCCGCCGGTGATTTTGTTCTCCACGGCCCACATCACTGCGTTGTAGTAGTACTTCCCGGCCTTCACATCCGTGAAGGGATTGGCGGTCATGTGATGCTCCGGCTTGCCATTGGCAGCATAGAGGAAGCTGACCACCTGCTCCCGGGTACATGTCTTGCCGGGAGAGAAATGCGTGGCGTCCGTGCCGCCGGTGACCTGATAGGGCTCGTGGTAGTAGGCCCAAAGCACGGCGTCATAATAGTACTTGCCCTCCTTGACATCTGTGAATGGGTTTTGTGTCCCAGGATCTTTCGCGCCACATCTTGAGCAGACACCGTTCTGATAATCGTGTCCGAGCGCAGAAATGTAGGCATCTACATAGCTGTCTCCACATACGGAACAGGTGTGTGTTGTATACCCTTGATCCGTGCAGGTCGGCGGCGTGACTACATCTACGTAAGAATGCTCATGGGAAAGATCTGCGCCAACAAAATGTACCATGCTCCGGTAAAGAACGATATCTTCGCTGTCTTCTGTATAGATGCGTCCGCCTACATATCCAAGCTTGATTTCGTAATTGCCTTCCTCGATCTCCTCACCAACTCGCAACGGGAGCGTAAACATCGTCCCATCTCCGATGCTCGGATAAGAACTCAGCCATGTGATCTCCCAACCGATATCTCCATAAGGTGTGACGGTAAATGTGCCATATTTGGATACCGGACCGGGAGTGCAAATACGATCTCCATCCTCAACATCGATGTAGAACACGCTCCTGTCACACTCCAGAATCAGGGAGTAACCAATCAATCCGGGGTTGTTGTTTAACTCCACTTCAACTGGCACTTCCAGATTCGCGACAGCATCAACCCGCTTGCTGTCAAGCGGCAGCACTTCGCCGATTTCCTGCTCGACAGGTGTGTCATCATGGACGAAGAATACTTTGATTACTTCACTGTCGTTTTTACCATCCGAGACAGCCATCGCACTGACAATTGTAGTGTCTTCCAGGTGAATCGGCGCGCTGTAGACAGAGCTTCTCTTGGTCGGAGCTGTTCCATCTGTTGTGTAATAGATGGTCGCGTCTTCTTCGGATGTAAGCTCAACGTCGGTTGCCATTCCAACCTCGAAGGAATCAATGTTTGCAATAGGCGCGACGGTGGTCTGTTCGAAAACAACAATGGGGTTAACATCCATATTGGTGGTAACATTCCACCACGTCACATCCGTACTCCAGCCCAGGAAGACCTTTCCTTCGACTTCCAAAGCGTCAGGTAGTTCGGCTGCTTCGCCATACGGGACCGTTTGCTCTTGATAAAGGCTTCCGTCTGCATTCAAGAACCGCACGGTATAGGCCTCTTTATCATAGACCGCAGTAACAACCATGTTGTCCTTCACCGTTGCGTTCCCATCAAGAATCGCGTCCCAGCCTTTGAACGTACGGCCTTCGGCAGAGGGTGTATACGGTGCTGTGATTGTGTCACCGTAATTGTATTTCTGGAAGCCGATGGCCTCATTCACCCAGTCAACGAAAGCGACAATATACTGTTCTTTCTCGAATTGTGCTACGATATCAACATTCTTGTAGATACCAGTACTTCTGTCGCTCCAACCAACAAAACGATAGCCTGTCTTCGTCGGAATAGTAGGAACCGTTGCGTTTTCACCCTCGCGCACAGTCTGAGAAGAAATCACGCCACCATCATCCATCAGGAAGCGAACAGTATATTCTGCCTTAGGTGCTTCCACAACGTCTACACTTAACAGGCCGGTCGTGCCTTGGACGCCGAGCGCTACAATATAATTTCCACTCTCTATCGTAGGCTGATTGATCGGAATAAAGTTTGCAACATATGTGTTCCCAGCCCCAATCGTGGTTTGACCAATGTACTGCATTTGATACTGGTTCGGGTCCATGTTTTTGGACTGATAAACCATTATCGTTGCGACTTTACCGGAAAGATTCTGCTCGGAGCAAATCGTTCCTGTGAACCGATAATTCTGACCGCTTGTATCCTCAGTGCCAGCGCTGGTATCGTAAATCTGCACTTCGTCACGATAGCGATACAAAGTTCTCGTTTCCACGTTTCTTGTGGAGGAAGCGGTAACTTTTGTATCACTCCAGCTTGACCAAGAAGTCCAACGATAGAAGTAGTAAGTCCAGACCTGACTGCGAGTACGATAGCGGTAGGCAGTCCGGATAACCGGTGCTGCTCCTCCTGCGTCAATTGTGCCTGGTGCAGTATCATTCAAATTACCAGTGCTGAAATTCCACCTCTTTCCATCTCCCAAGGATTCGGTATATCGCTTTGCAGAGGTGTAAGAATACGATTTCCAGTTGCTGTTCTTGTACGCAATAGGGAACCATGCCTCATTCCAGTTAGAGCCAGACAAAGAGTATCTGCCGCAGTCGCTCATACCCTGGAACGGTTCACGTCCTCCACAGACCGGGCAGTAGAAATAGTAATATCTCCACTCTGTGCGGGTCTCAACCTGTTTCGAGTCGCTGCTTGATTGCGAGTTCGGGCTCCAACTGCTCCAATCACCCCAACTGCTCCAAGACCAACTGGAATCATACAAAGTCCAGCCACTCATGGTGCTGCTTGAACTGGTCGTGGTTTCCTTATCCTGGTAGCGATATTGTGTCTTGGTTTCAATCGTTCGCCCTGCTTTGTTTTCCGGCTTCGTGGTGCTCCAATCTGACCAGTTTGTCCAGGTCGTACTGAATACCACTTTGGCGCTTGCTGCGAGAGAATATGCGCTACCAGTTGTTCCATCAGCTTTTCTCTCAAGGGCGTAAACTTCCACATTCTTCGCGATTCCGTTGTAGTGTAGTTTGATCGTCTGCGATAAAGTCTGCCCGGCTGACAGATTGACCTGCACACGATCTGCGAAAACCGTTTTAACTACATCATTGTTTCTTGCTTCAGTTTTTAAAACAGCGATCAAATAAATGTTGCTAGCGGAAGACGGCCAGTTTGTCAGATTAGCAGTAACCGTATAAACAGACTCGTTCCCCTCCGGTGCAGCCTTTGCGGATGCAATACTCACGTAAATCGGCAGTTCATCATTTGCCCAGCGAATAACAGCTTGCAGTTTTAGGTTTGCGTCAACGCAGGAATAGTCACAGGCGCTGTCAGTATCAGAGGCTTCGATGACCGTCCAACCACTGAACACATATCCAGCAGGAACCTTGGGCGTATAATCCGGAGCTGCAGCACTCTGCTGATAGGGCACCTTTTGCGTATCTCCGTACTTCAACCCGTCTACGTCATAGAATGTCACGTCATATTCAATCGGTGTATAAGTTGCCGTATATGTCACATTCTGCGTAACGGGGACCTCATAATAGTTGTTCGCCGGATACCATCCGCTGAAATAATGGCCCTTATGGACAGGAGTGTTCTGCCTGGAAACATAATCGCCATACGCAATGGTATACTTTGCAAGCACTGAGCCGTCGTCGTCCAAGAATTGAACTGTGGACGGTGACATTGCCGTAACAGCTATCTTCGCACTGTCACCGCTGTTACCAAGCGGGCTCATGGCCTTGACTGAGACCTCATATTTTCCGGCAGTATCCAGCACATAACTGAAAACATTGGATTCTTGGGTTGCAGTTTTCAGTAGTGCCCCATCTTTGTAAAGAGATATTGCATACTCTTTTGCTCTGGTGTCTGAGTTCCATCTGAATACCGCGGTCTTACCTACAGCAATCTTGCTTGCTGTATCCACCAACTGTACAACGGGCGTATCAGGCTTGGAGGCTTTGATGGTGAAACTAGTCGTCTCGCTGTCCCTCATACCCCATTTTACAGCGTGGGCATAGACTGTGATGTTCCGCGTCTCATTGAACGGCTCATGATATTCGCCCTCTTGCGTGCCATCAAAGCGATAATAGATTTGTGCCCCGGGGGTTGAGGTAATTGTTACTTTTGTTCCGCCGTACCATTCCTTGGTGCTGAATTGCGGAGCTTGTACCTGATCCACATACACGGTCTTGGTGACAACATTGTTGGAGCGTCCACTCTTGGAGGTTGTAACTGTGAACGTAGTAGTGGAATCCACAAAGGCGCGAACAGATCCCGCACCGCTGCCGGATTTCCCGTTGCTGGCGGTATAGCTGATGTTTGCACCAGCGCACGTCATAATCACGAATTTGCCATTGGCAGTATCTTCTGTCGTAACGGAAGCTGCCTCACAGGGAGACGTTTCGGTATAGAAAGTCCGAGTGTAATCTTTTGTGCTACCATTTTTATCTGTAGCGACAATTTTTAACGTATGACGACCAGAGTTTAATGTGTTAAAAGTGACTTTATAATCAATTGCAGGAGAGGATAAATCATATGTAGTTGCACTTGTAGATGCAGTAGCAACCCATCCTCCGTCAACATACGCAGAGACAGTCTTTAGTGGCAATGATGACTTAACAACCCCCAGCAGAGTATGCGACTGCCTAGGAATTGTTTGCCCCTCATAAGGCCATGTTATTTCTACAGAAATATTTGATGGCTGTGGGTCGAGTTTTACCCAACCAGAATAAGCATATCCGTGACTAGCACCATTATTATAGGAAATTTTATACCAAGTGTTTCCATAAGCATTTTTATAGGAGCCTTCAATTGCTATCTTGGCCCCTGACTTCAGCTTTTGACTATCATATTTTGAGTCATCATATGGAGAATTGAGTCGAGGATAGAAGCCGTTTGTTTTTGTTACCGTCCCTGTCGTAGCACAACTGATATCAAACGTTGATTGCCAATTATATACTACGCCACATTTTGAGCAAACTCCCTCACCTTGATAATGATGATTACAATCTCCAACGGTAGCGAATCTTGCACCCCATCTAAACGATCTCCGGTAGCTGTCGGTTATGGCTCGATCCAAAAAACCAGAACCTGTCCATTCCACCATCCAAGGCTGCCCGTTCTGGATTCCCGCATAAATGATCACATGGTCGGAGACGACCCCACCGCGCCAGCCAATAACATCTCCAATTTGAAGATCGCTATAATCGTTGCTGTTCTTAGCTTTTAGTACAGCGCTCGTGATGTCAGTACCATATGTCACAAGTTCCTCTATCGAAATACCAATAAAAGTTTGCCCATAATTATCCGAGAGACAATATCCATTTCCTCCGTATGGCGTATAGCTTTCCCCCCGGAATCCGCAATCGTTTAATATTCGCGATACAAAACCTGAGCAATCAAAGGATTTCTGACCAGCATATTCGTATCCCGTTCGCCAATAAATAGATTCTTTCCAGGGTTCATATCCAGACCAGTAGTATGCATTTGTACCAGACCACTTCCTCGCCTCATTAACTATATCACGTCCTGTTGCATTGCGTGTGTTTTTTAACCCATATCTTCCAGCGGCAAAGGATTCTATCGACAATACTGGGAAAAATGAGGCAAGAACACAAATTGCCAAAATGATACTGATTAGTCTTCTTTTCATTAGGACTGCCCTCCAAGCTACTTAATTTACATGCACTTTGCTCTGTCTTCTTGAAAACTTACGTGTTAGTTACAAATCGTGAATGGTATACGTGTTGTACGCTGGTGTTACGGTCAAAAAAGTAGAGTTTGTATGCCAGTCACAATCTCCATATTTCTGACCCGATAATGACAAATATAGTATACTTGAGAGTCCTTTTTATTTCAAGAGAAATTCGGTCAAGATCTTCTAACTTTTTTATCCGGAAGGGTATTCTTTTGCCCATTTAAGAAATGTGTTATGGCTCACATGAAGCTGCTCACCGGCTGCGCGGGCGGAGAGTGTGCCGGACTGCCACTGTGCCAGCAGTGGATAAAACTCCGATGGTGGGGTTTTGCGCTCGCGGCCGAATTTGACGCCTCTGGCTTTGGCGGCGGCAATGCCCTCCTTTTGCCGCTGGCGGATGAATTCGCGTTCGGTCTGCGCCACATAGGACAAAAGCTGCAAGACGATGTCCGCAATCAGCGTTCCGGTCAGATCGCGATTCTGCCTCGTATCCAGCAGCGGCATATCCAGTACGACGATGGCCGCGCCTTTTCCTTTGTGATCACGCGCCACTGCTCCAGAATTTCCTCATAATTGCGCCTCAGGCGGTCGATGCTCTTGACGACAATAATATCAGCTTTTTTCAGTTTTTGGAGCAGTTTCTGAAACTGCGGTCGCTCGAAGTCCTTGCCGGGTTGCTTGTCGATGTAGATTCGATCTACCCGGAACTCCCGCATTGCAACGAGCTGCCGATCCTCATTCTGTTCCTTTGTGGAAACGCGTACATAGGCGTAATTCATAATTACCAGCCTCCAATCTAACTTTATATGTGGATAAATTGTAAGCCGGTTTGCTGCAAGTATCAAAATTATTTCAAGCTGTTGGTTCTGCTTCCATCGAACAATCCCACAGTTAATTTCAGGCCTATCCTTTGTGGCGCACACTTAAGTGCCGGCCCAAATCTCCGATTTGGTTGCCGGAACTAATGCACAGCAGTGCGCCGCAACAACCGAAGCTCTGCGTTTTTTAGGCCAACGTCAGGATGAATACCGTTCCGTCTTTCATGGTGATTGTTATGCTCTCACGGTCGGCGCGGATATCCTGTAAATCTGCATCAAGCACGTCGCTCTCATTGATCAGATCAAACAGGGTGTCGATAAAGTATTCTTTTTCCATAGGTGTGGCCTCCTCTTTTGTTGTATCACCATCATATCATATTGTGACTATAATCACAATATGCATTTTTCGGAAATCACCATATAATTGCAGTAGTTTAACAATGGTGGTGAGTTCAATGTTCAACTATGGGCCGCTGTGGAAGACCATGGAGGAAAAGGGTGTGACCCAGTATCAGCTGCTCAAGGGCGGCATTGACAACCGGACGTTGGATTCTCTGAAAAAGGGACGAAACATCACGATGATTACACTCAGTCGGCTGTGCCGGATTTTGGACTGCACGCCGAATGAGATTGTGGAAATAGAACGCAAATGACGGAGGCACAGACATGTGCCTCCGTCATGCTTTTTTGGGGATTCCATACGACAGGTTCCAATTGCAGGGCGGGCCGGGAGACCCGGCCCCTACGGGTGGGATATTGCTTGTCAAATGTCCGGTTTCCCGTCACTTATTACTTGTTACTTGGTTATTTCCCCTGATCCTCGCAGAAGCGGCGGATATTGGAGGGGTTCTCGATCCGCTGGACTTCCTTGCCGTTCTCCAGCACCAGCAGGGTGGGAGCCTGGCGGACGCCGTACTGCTTAGCCAGCTCCGGGGTCTTGTCTACCACCACGGTCTCGTAGGCGATGCCCGCGTCGGCCAGGAACTTCTTGGCCATGACGCACTTGGGGCAGGTGGAGGTGGTGAAGAGCAGCAGCCCGCTTGGCGCGTCGGCCCCTGCGGAGGCGGCAAAGGTTGCGGTTTCGCGTCCCTCGTCTCCTGTTGCCTGTTGCCTGTTGCCTGTTGCCTTGGTCTCCAGCTTGACGGCGGAGGGGGCGGCGGCGGGGGCCGCCGCGGCGCTCAGAGGCTCATGGAAGCGGTGGAGCATGGAGCCGCCCACGTCGTAGACCATCCGATCCTTGAACTCCTGGGCCTTGCCGTCGTTCCAGTTCTGCACGGGCCGGTAGTAGCCGGTGATCCGGGAGTAGACCTCGGTCTTCTTGCCGC
>JAFXNQ010000047.1 GCA_017529425.1 Bacteroidales bacterium
CCTTAAAGAAACCGTGGGCGCCCGTGCCCTCGTAAAACGGGAGGGGCCCGCAAGATGCTAGTTATCGCGTAGCGATGACGTAGCAGATTGTGGGAGGGATGGAGTGAGCTTTAGCGAACGGAAGTTTCTGGAGGTAAGTGCTGCCGAAGCGGAGCTCGTGAACGGAATAGCGACGCACCCTTTGCAAGCGGAGGCTTCTGCCCGGAATTTCGGATGATATACAAAAGCGCATTCTCGCTCTCCGGAAGGCAAGTCGCTGCCGAAGCGTAACATATACAGATACGAAAAAACGGCTGGACGTGAAATCCAACCGTTTGATGTCGGGAAGAGGTGACTCGAACACCCGACCTCTGCGTCCCGAACGCAGCGCGCTAGCCAACTGCGCCACTTCCCGAATCGGGACCGCAAATATACAAATGATTTTGAAAATTACAATGTTACTTATAAAGCCAGGAAGAAATAAGGGATTTGATCTCTGTCCGGGTCGGTTCTTCAAAGGTGGAGATGCGTGCGCGGTGGCTGCCGCCAGGCTGGATAAAGATGTGGTTGGTTTCTGAGTGTCTGTCACCGGCTCTGACTGCACTCCACGGGTCATATTCGCCGTAGATGAATATGATGTCGCACTTGTTTTGGCGCAGGAAGCGGTCCATCTTGCGGGAGAGTTTGCGGCAGAACTTGATATCCCTGGCGTCCGCCGGCAAGAAGATGCGGTGCAGATAGCCCTTGGCGCTCTTTATGGTGAGCAAGTCCTTGAAGGGTTCAACATCGTAACCATAATAGCCAAGTTCCTTTGCCGCCATCACAAAGAAGGGGAGGTGGGGATTGGCTATCTGCCAGTAGTCGGGACCGCTTGTCTTATCCAGGAATGCCAGGTACTCCTCGTCTGAAGCATCTTTGCCCGGGATGTCTGATACGGGATATCCCCACTGCCAGAAGGCAAAGGAGAATTCCAGCGCGCACATGTCATACACCTCGTCCATGGGCACGCGGAACGCGTATCCGTTGGTCTTGCATAATGAATCGAGTTTAGGCTGCAGGGTAGCGCGGCGGCGGAGAAATTCCTCCTGGAAACTGCGCACTGCAGCACGGCTCGTCTCATCGGGGCCGTCGGCGGCAATGAAAGGCTCGTGCCGTCCATCCTCGACACCTCGGCAGAACGGCCCCACATAAGAAACGGTGAAATCGACATCGTCCGGGTAAAAGGCCCGGAATATGACGCAGTTCTGCCCGCCTTTACTGATGCCGGTGGATATCCACTTGGCGGGATATATCGTTTTAAGTTCACTGATTACGCGGTGCAGGTCGCGTGCCTCGTTCTCTGCGGTAAGGTACTTCCAGTCAATCTCTTCCGGGGCGGATGGCGCAAAGAACCGGTGCTCAACAACCACATTGTTAAGGTTAAAGAGGCGCGAAATCTCGTCGCGATAGCGCTCGCGGGTGGCGTAATCGGCATTATAACCTTCCGCTACAAATACAGTGGAGGAGTCGCGGCAGACATCACCCACAAAGACCCGCTGCAGGAATGTCCCCTTTGAGGGGTTCTTGTAACTGACTGGCTGCTCAAACCAGAGCAGATATTTTGCATCGAACTGACCCTTGTCCAGAACTTCTACTTTTTTGACTGACGGGAGCGCCGCAAACTGACTCTCAAGACTCTGGGAGAAAGCCCCCGTGGCACAGTATATGCTGGCAATCGCCAGCAGAATCGCGAAACTATACCTTTTCATAAGGCAAATATAACATAATTTGATATCTTTGTAGGATATAATCCACTACTGCGCGTGAAGAAGACGCTATTGATATTTCTGGTACTGACGGTTGCTGTTTTTGCCGCTGCCGGCCGCCGGCCGCATTTCTCCCGCAGCGAGCGTGCAGGCTATCCTATCATCTCGGATACAGTAGTTTACAAGGTGGATTCAACAGGTGCTATCGTGACCAATATGGAGGGTGAGCCGGAGATAGATACCACTGCAACATGGCTGCTGCGCGAGTCGCTCGATACGCTGTCACATATATTCTGGAGCATGGATACCGCCACGCTCCCTATGTTGGACACCCTTATCAAGGAGTACGAAGACTCCATTGTTAACAATCTGCCGGGAGAGAGGGAATTCCGCCAGTGGCGCAGAGATCAGCGTAAGGCATACCGCGACAGCGTAACGCAAAACAAGCCGCGTATCCTGGAGACCTTTGTAATCCCGGATTCTCTCTATTACAAGCGCGTGCTGCGCTGGACTCACGACCAGGGTACCAACAAAATCAAGTTTGAAAAGATAGACACCTCTTATAATTACCATTTTTTTGACCTGCCTATCTACAAGAACGATGCAGACGCAACTTACCTTGGCACTGCCGGCTCTGCAAGCTTGCCCACCAACTACTTCAACCGCAAAGATTTTGACATCGCCCCCTTCTTTACGCCGTATATGGATTATTCGTATACTCCGGAGTCGATGCCCTTCTATAATACCAAGACCCCCTATACCGTGCTCTCTTACTGGGGCAACCCATTTGGTGTGATCACCAGTGAAGAGGATGACCTCAACCTGATGACCACCCAGAACATCATCCCGGAGCTAAACATCACCCTTGCGTACCAGCGTTACGGTTCTAACGGCCAGCTAAACAACGAGAAGACCAATAACCGCACCTTCTCCATAGGGAGCAACTATACGGGCAAGAAGTACGAGATGCACTTTGGCTATATGGGTCAAACGATAGAGCGCAACGAGAACGGCGGTATCCAGGATCCCTTCTGGGTTTGTGATACCATTGTGGATGCCAAGTCTATCGAGGTTAATCTCTCAAATGCCAAGACAGCATTGAAGCGCCGGTCTCTCTTTTTAACACAGTCGCTGGCTGTGCCCATGAACTTTTTCCGCAAGAACGCCGATTCGCTCGCGGTGGGGCAGGGCACGGTTATCTATCTGGGACACAGTTTTGAATGGTCTAAATACACCAAACTCTACACCGACGAGATTTCCAGCTCAGATGCCACCGGCAAAGCTTTCTATCGCGACCAGTTCAACATCTTCTCCAACGCCAGCCACGACAGCCTCGCTGTAAACCGGCTGGAGAACAAGTTGTTTGTCACACTCCAGCCATTTGGGCCGGATGCCATAGTGTCCACCATAAACGGAGGCTTTGGCGTCCAGTCCCTTAGGTTATACAGTTACCATCCAAGTGACTTCATTACTGGGGTCAAGCCCACAAGCCAGTTCAATACCTATGTTTATGGTGGTGCTGACGGCAAGTTCAAGAAGTATTTTGCATGGGACGCTTCTGGCAAATTGAATCTGACAGGTTATTATTCCGGCGATATGAATCTTCAGGGGAATGTCCGCTTCTCTATGTTCCCTATCCGTGACGGGATCCATCTCACGGGCCATATAGAGACATCGTTAAAGACTCCCCACCCATTCCTGAAATCGGTTCTCTTTAACCACCATCAGTGGGACTACGACCTTAAAAAGACTTCAGAGACCCGCCTGACTGGCGAACTGAGTATCCCGAGACTGAATCTCAAGGCCTTTGTGGGATATGCGCTGCTCACTAATATGCTCTATTACAATGAGACGGCCACCATTGCCCAGGCGGAATCGCCGGTGCACGTGCTTACCGGATACCTTACAGAGAATATAAAGCTGGGACCGGTTCATCTGGATCACCGGGTGCTCTATCAGGTGAGCAGCGACAACGAGGTGCTGCCGCTCCCTAAACTGACGCTTAACCTGCGCTACTATATTCAGTTCCAGGTGGTCAAGAATGTTATGACCATGCAGATAGGCGCTAACGGCATTATGTATACTAAATACTTCCTGCAGGCCTACGAGCCCGACCTCGGTGTGTTCTATAATCAGAAAGAGAGGGAGTGGGGCAATACCCCGTATGTGGACGCATTCGTGAATGTCCAGTGGAAACGGGCAAGCCTCTTTGCAAAGTATTGCAATGTGCTGCACCCTCTCACCAAGGGCGACTATTTCTCTGCATTCAACTACATCAGACCCACAGAGCTGTTCAAGTTTGGTCTGTACTGGCCGTTCTATGTCGAATAACCATACACTGCATCTTTCAGGGTGCATTGTGCTGACCCTGATATTGGCGGCATTGGCGGGAATGCAGCCCAAGGCGGTAGTGGCCGACACTTTTGACGACTATATAATCCATAAGGACTCGCTCAATTGCGTGATAGCCCTGAGCGGGCACCCGGGTGAGAAAGAGGGTAAGAGTGTGGGGCTGAACCGCGATATGCTCCAGTATTTTGGGGATTTTGCCAATGTGGATATAGATATTGTGCCGGATAACAGTGACCTGAGCTATCTGGACAGTCTCAAGGATGGCAAGGTGGACATAGTTGTGATGGCATATCCGCAGGAGAATATTGCGGAGAGTGATATCGAAAAAATTCTGGTATCCAATCTTATCAGAAACAATATCCACTGGGCGATGTCGTCCAGGGATCCGCACCTGCTGTTGATGGTGAATATCTGGCTGGACGATTTCAAGGGGAGCCGTCTGTACAAGCGAACGGTGGCCCGCCAGTACCGCACCTACAGTCGTCCACGCATCAATCCGGAGACCGGGCAGGTCTCTCCGTTTGACGACCTGATAAAACAGTATTCCCAGAAGACCGGCATCGACTGGCTGCTTCTGGCTTCGCTGATGTACCAGGAGAGTCAGTATTTCGTTGGCGCTGAATACAAGGAGGCGAAAGGTCTGATGCAGGTGAACGACGTTACCGCCGCCCGTTACGGGGTGAGTGACCTGTTCAGCCCGGAGGGCAACATTAAGGCGGGGAGCTATCATCTCCGCTACCTGATGAATATTTATCGTCAGGAGGGGCTCGATTCGCTCAACGTTATAAAGTTTGCCCTGGCCGCATACAATGCCGGTGACGGGCGCATAGAGCAGTGCCGCAACCACGCCCTTAGCGAGGGGAAGAACCCCAACGACTGGGAGGAGGTGGTCACAACCTTTGCTACCAACAATAAATTCATAGGACGTACCACCACGGCGTATGTACGGGATATAATCGCCCGCTGGGAGGATCTCCGCGAAACTGTCCATTAAAGCGATGAATGTTTTCAGGTTCATAGGCCGCAAGATCCGCAGCGGGGCGGGGCAAGAGTCGCGAAACGACCGGATGGGGTCTGTGAGCTCCACCATAGGTCTGGTGTCGGTAGCACTCAGTATCATGGTCATAATAATTGCCATTTGCGTGGTGATGGGGTTCCGGCGGGAGATACGCTCCAAAACGTCGGCTTTTATGGGCTCTTTGGCTCTGGTGGTGCCCGGCCAGACCCCGATGAACGACCGTTATCCCTTCACAGATTCTATATCGTTTCTGGGTAAGCTGGATTCGGTTCCGGGTGTAGATTACTGCCAGAGGGTAGCCTATTGCTCCGGGATGCTGAAGACATCCGACAATATCTTCGGGGCCCATTTCAAGGGGGTCGATTCGCTTTATAACTTTTCTTTCTTCAGAGAGAATCTCACCGACGGGGAGTTGCCGTCGTTCAGTGGCCGCATATCATCTTCAATACTGTTGGCAGAGAGGCTCGCCCGCCAGATGGGCTTTGGAGTGGGAGATGAGGTGACTGCATATTTCATTGGAGATGAGGTGAAGGTGCGCAAGTTCAAGATCTGCGGCTTGTTTGACGCCCAGCTGGAGAATCTGGACAACTCCATGGTAATCTGTGATATCCGGCAGGTTCAGAGGATCAACGGCTGGGATAGTGATGAGGTATCTTCAATAGAGATAATGTTGAAGAATTCCGCTGACATAGAGCAGAAACGGAATCAAATATACGACGTCGTTTACGAAGAGAGCAGTGATGATGACCCTGCGTTGTTTGTGACCAGCGTCAAGCAACTGTTCCCCAATCTTTACGATTGGCTTAACCTGTTGGATTTCAACGTTGTGGCTATCCTGCTGCTGATGATTGTGGTGGCTGGTTTCAATATGATCTCTGCACTGCTGATAATCCTGTTCCGGAACATCTCCTCAATAGGGCTTCTCAAGGCGATGGGGATGACCTCCTCCGGGGTGGGCAAGGTGTTCAGGTATATCGCCCTGAACATAGTGGGAAAGGGTCTGCTAATAGGTACTGCCGCCGCGCTGGTGCTCTGTGCGGTTCAGAAATACTTCAAGGTAATCTCCCTGGATCCGGAGAATTACTTTGTAAAGTATGTTCCCATAGAATTTGACTTTGGATATATATTGCTGGCCAACGTACTGGCGCTGGTGCTGATTATGCTGATACTTTCGCTCACTTCGCGGTTCATAGCAAACGTCAGCCCGGACAAGACAATGCGTGCGGCATAACCTGGTTTTGTGATGGAAACACTGAAGGCTTTATTCAAGGATTATTTTGGTACCGAGGCTGCCAGTTGTGAGAAACTTGCCGCTTCAGGGGGCTATCGTACTTATTTCCGGCTCAAGGCGGCCGACGGGCGCAGTGCCATAGGTACCATAGGGACGGTGGCGGAGGAGAACCGGGCATTTATTACTATCTCCCTCCACTTCGCCTCAAAAGGGTTGAATGTCCCCCGTGTCCTTAAAGTCAGCGACGACGGGATGGAGTACCTTCAGGCCGATCTGGGGGATGCTTCTCTCTATGCTGCAGTTGCTGAAGGTCGTAAAACCGGCAGCTATTCGCCGTCAGAAGTTGAGCTGTTAAAAAAGACGGTCGCTTATCTGCCCAAGCTACAATTTGAGGGCGGCGACGGCCTTGATTTCTCCGTATGCTACCCGCAGAGCAGTTTTGACCGCCGCAATATCCTCTTTGACCTTAACTATTTTAAATACGATTACCTCAAACTGACCGGCGTTCCATTTGACGAGATAGCCCTCCAGGATGACTTTGAGCGCCTTGCAGATGACCTCCTTGCAGCAGATTGCCCCAGCGGTTTTATGTATCGTGATTTCCAGGGGCGCAACGTGATGATATGCGATGGCGAGCCTTGGTTCATTGACTTCCAGGGAGGGCGTCGCGGCCCCGTGTGCTACGATCTGGCATCGTTTGTATGGCAGGCCTCTGCCCACTATCCTGCTGCTCTGAGGGAGGAACTTGTGTATGCTTACATCAAGGCTGCACGGCCCTATGCAGATCTGGACGATGAAGCTTTCCGCGCTACGCTGCGCCTTTTTGTGCTTTTCCGCATTTTGCAGGTGCTCGGAGCATACGGCTTCCGCGGTTATATTGAGAAGAAGAGTTATTTTATTTCCAGCGTGCCGTACGCCCTGGCCAATGTGGCCACTATAATTGACGACGGCTATCGTTCCCGCTATCCCCAGCTCTGCGGTGTGCTGGATGCCCTTTCGAAATCTGTGCGCCCGGATGAATCATCTGCAGAAGATGGGCGCCTTACGGTAGAGGTTACAAGTTTCTCTTTCCGCCAGGGTGTGCCTGCAGATAAGAGCGGCAACGGGGGCGGGTATGTGTTTGACTGCCGCTATCTTGCAAATCCGGGACGGTATGAACCATATAAGAAGTTCAACGGACTCGACGCCAATGTGATAGAGTTTCTTGAGAAGGAGGGGGGCATTCTGGTATTTCTGGAGCAGGTCAAGACGTTGGTATTCCCGCATATTGATAAGTTCATAGAGCGGGGTTTTACCCATATGATGGTGTCTTTTGGGTGTACTGGCGGGCAGCATCGCTCTGTATACTCTGCGCAGCATTTTGCAGAGGCGGTTGCCGCCGCGTATGATGTGAACGTGATTGTGCGCCACACCGCAATAAACGTAAATAAACGTTTAAAATAGCCTATGAAAGCATTCATCCTTGCCGCAGGATTAGGGGAGAGGCTGAGACCCCTTACAGATCACAAACCCAAGGCGCTTGTGAAGGTGGCCGGTATGACCATGCTAGAGCGGACCATCCGCAACCTGGCCAGTTCCGGTTTCAGGAGCTTTGTGGTCAATGTCCACTATTATGGTGAACAGATTATTGACTTTTTGGCAGAGCATGACAATTTTGGCTACGATATAAAGATATCTGACGAACGTGACCTGCTACGCGATACCGGTGGTGCCTTGAAACATGCGGCCCCTCTTCTCAAGGGGGAGGGTAAGTTCCTGATTCATAATGTGGATGTGGTAACTAATCTGGATATGCCCTGGTTTGTGGGACGTTCACTTGTATCCGATGCCGATGCTACATTGCTCGTAAGTGACCGCGACACAAAGCGATATCTTCTGTTTGACGATAATGATCTGCTGGTAGGCTGGACCAACGTCGCAACTGGGGAGGTCAAGACTCCATTCAAGGGGCTGTGCGTGGATGCGTGCAATAAAAAAGCCTTCTCCGGAATACACGTTTTTTCTAACGGAATGCTATCCCTGATGCCTTCCTGGCCGGAAAAATTCTCTGTTATAGATTTCTATCTTGAATTGTGCCGCAGCTATAAGATAGAGGCTGTAGAGTACCCTTCATTCCAAATGAAAGACCTCGGAACCCCTGACGCAGTGGCAGGTTTCAAAGAATTTTAATTTTGGTGCATTTCTTGTATCAAAAAAGTGCTGCGGATAAGTTTTTTTACGTATTTTCGCGGCACTCATAGTTACAAATAGTAATTAATAAAATCTACAATATATGGCTAAGATAGATCTTACAAAGTATGGCATCACAGGTTCTACCGTGATAGCCCACAACCCCTCGTATGAATTCCTCTTTGAGGAGGAGATGAAGCCCGGGCTGACAGGTTTTGACAAGGGTCAGCTTACAGAACTGGACGCTGTTAACGTAATGACCGGTATTTTCA
>JAFXNQ010000048.1 GCA_017529425.1 Bacteroidales bacterium
GAGAAACTTGTAGCCAGCCTTGGCCTGCCTTTCCGCATCGTACGCCTGTGTGGTGGTGACATGAGTTTCACATCTGCAATTACCTACGACTTTGAGGTGTTCAGTGCAGCCCAGAAACGCTGGCTGGAGGTAAGCTCCGTATCCAACTTTGAATCTTATCAGGCAAACCGTCTCAAACTCCGCTACAAAGACGAGAATGGAAAGATTCAGCTTGCCCACACCCTGAACGGCAGTTCGCTGGCACTCCCCCGCATCGTGGCAGCGCTGCTGGAGAACAACCAGACACCAGAGGGCATCGTGGTACCCGAGGTGCTGCGCAAGTGGACCGGATTCGATATCATAGACTAACCCGTCTGGCGGCTTAAAGGCTACCGCAATGGACTTTGGCGGTCAGAGAGTAATAATGGGAATAGACCCCGGCACCCAGATTATGGGCTACGGGGTCATTCTTGTTGATGGCAAGAAGGTTCACTTCGTTGACCTGGGCATCATAGACCTGCGCAAAGAGAAGGACCATTTTGACAAGCTGCAGCGGATTTTTGTTGAGGTTGGGAAGTTGTATGACCAGTATAAGCCTGACGACCTGGCTATCGAGGCCCCTTTTTACGGAAAGAACCCTCAGGTGATGCTCAAGCTGGGAAGGGCGCAGGGAGCCGCCATTGCTGCAGCCCTGCAGCGAGGCATCCCAATCTTTGAATATGCTCCGAGAAAGGTCAAGATGGCGATTACCGGCAAGGGCGCGGCCTCTAAGGAGCAGGTGAAGGCGATACTTGAACGCACGATGGACGTGCAACTGGATATCAAATACCTGGACGCCAGCGACGCCATTGCAATAGCGATGTGCCACTTCTACCAGCTTACCAATCCGATGACAGACACCAAGGCCTCCACCAACTGGAAGAGTTTTGTGGCAGCCCACGCAGACCGTATAGTTAAATAACAAAATATGGAACTTGAACAGTTAAGAGATGACTGTGCATGCCGTCAGAAAAGGGGGCTGCACTTTATTATGGCTTCTGTAGCAATCTGGGGGATGATACTTGCCGTACATCTTTCAAAGATGACCATAGAGCAGAAGAACCTTATAACCTTCTGCTGCTCTGCCGTTCTGTTCCCCCTGGCGTGGGGCCTGTCCAAAGTGTTTGGGATTGACTTTGAAGGGAAAGGCAATCCGCTTACCAAGGCGGGCATACTGTTCAGCATCAACCAGATGCTCTATATATTGATTGCGATGTGGGTATATGCTGCCGTTCCGGAAAAGATGCTGATGGTGTATGCCATGATTTTCGGTGCCCATCTTATGCCCTTCTCCTGGCTCTATAAGTCCAATAGCTATTTGGTTCTCTCAATTGCCATTCCAATTGCAGCCCTTGTTCTGGGCCTGCTGTATCCACCTTATCTGCTGGCCATCGTGATGCTTGTGACAGAGACGGTTTTTTCAGTATGCCTCTATCTTGAGTGTAAAAAATCAGCGAGTGCTTAAGTAACGCAAGAAACTATAACTGTAGCTTATAGTAATTTGTCTCGTAACGATAGAAACCGAGGGTTTGATACAGTCGGTTTGCAGTTTCGCGTACGGGTCGCGACGTCAGATGCAGTTCGACGGGGGAGAACTCCCTGCGGGCATAATCAATAATATGCTCCATCAGCATCCGTCCGATATGGCGGCCACGGAAGGCGCTGCCCACTACCACATCTTCAATGCTCCCCTTAGCCCCGGTCGGGGTGTGGGAGACGCACAGGCTGGCACAACCGATAATCAGGCCATCCTCTACCGCTGCAAACAGATGGGTGGAGGGGTCCGAAACAGTTGCCTGCAGCATCTCCGAGGTGACCGTCTTCTCATTTGTCAGCTCTTTCATAAGAGAAGCCAGGCTCTCTGTGCCGGTCTCGGAAAGGGTTTTGAGTTCAATTATCTCCATAGGCTTGAACAATGTCGCGGTCACCCGCATAATTGCGCCACTTTGCCAGTAAGGCGGTGAAATCTTCCGGAATCTCGCTGTCAAAGAAAATCTCCTTTCCGGTGCCGGGATGGATGAATCCAAGCGTCTTGGCGTGCAGCGCCTGGCGGGGCATAATGGCAAAGCAGTTGTCAATAAACTGTTTATACTTGGCGTAGAGGGGCCCTTTCAGCACCCGGTCGCCGCCGTACCGGTCGTCGTTGAATAGCGGATGACCTATATGGTTCATATGGACGCGGATCTGATGGGTGCGGCCTGTCTCCAGGTTGCACTCCACCAGGGTAGTATAGCCAAACCGCTCCAGTACCCTGTAATGGGTCACGGCGGTCTTGCCCTGGGAGCCGTCTTCAAATACCTTGAAACGCATCCGGTCATTGGGGTCGCGTCCGATATTCCCCTCAATGGTGCCCGAATCGGAGGCTACGTTGCCCCAAACCAGCGCCCAATATGTGCGCTTGATGGTGTGCTCGAAGAATTGCCCCGCCAGTTTGAGCTGGGAGACATCGTTCTTGGCAACCACCAGCAAGCCTGAAGTGTCCTTGTCTATGCGATGCACAAGTATTCCCATACGCTCATCGGCGGCGTCGGCATCCTGGCTGATACCGAGATGGAATGCCAGCGCATTTATGAGAGTCCCGCTGAAATGGCCAAATCCGGGGTGCACCACCATCCCGGCCGGCTTGTTTACTATAAGCAGGTCGTCGTCCTCATAAACGATATTGAGGGGGATAGGTTCCGGATGCACCTCAAAGCCCCGCCTTTGATAGGGGAGCATGATGGTAATCACATCTTCTGGCTTCACTTTGTAATTGGCCTTTACCGGCCGGTCGCCGACCCGCACGTACTGAGCCTCCAGCGCCAGCTGCACGCGGTGACGCGAGGTCTGTTCCATCTTGCTGGCGATGTAGCGGTCAATCCGCAGCGGCGCCTGTCCTTTGTCCACCACAAAGCGATAGTGTTCGAACAAAGGCTGTTCCTCGTCGCCCTGCTCGAGGTCGCTCACCAGAGAGTCATCTTCCAGCATCTATTTGTTCTTTTCCGGATTAACGGTGAGCCAGATGTCCACATTGTTCCCCATCTGGACGCTAGTGGCAGCTTCGGGAGCCTGGGTGTAGACCACGGCATGGAGACTGTCGGCATAATTCTTTACGCTCTCGTCGTAGCGGACCCGACCCACGTTGAGTGAATTCTCAATTATGTTGGATGCCGCAACGCTGTATGTGAAACCTTTCAGGTTGGGGACGTCGGTGGAGTTATCTTCATAATCCAGCCCCAGCACAAGGTCTATCTTGCTTTCGGTTTCAAGCTTTTTGCCAGCTGCTATATCCCGCCCCTTGTATTGCTGCCGCAGCACATTGTTGGTGGCAATATCGCTGACGTATGTGAGTTTGCCCACATTCAGGCCGCTGGAAGAGAGTTCGGCAGCTGCCTGGCGCAGTGAATAACCGATGACAGAAGGTACGGTGACCATGCGCGGCACGGTGGAGTTTATGGTGATGAAGATGCGGCGGTTCTTCTTGACCCGGCTGCCGGCGGGTGGATTCTGTGAGAACACGACTCCGAGCGGGAGATGCTTTACAAATACAGAGTCGGCAACTTCTACCCGGAGGTTGAGTTTATTGGCTACCCTGTACACAGTCTGCATATCCAATGCGGTAAAGTCAGGAACCGTAAGCTCTTTGTTGTGGCGGGTGAACAGAGCCAGCAGCAACTGCAGCACCAATACCATCGCAATAACGAAAACGATGCCTCCGATAAAATTGCGCAGCAGCGATTTATCTTTTCTATAACGGTTATATGCCATGATAAAGCAAAGATAGTAAAATCTGGTTGCATCATTTCTTTTTTTCATAACTTCTTTCCTGGCTCCTGTCGATGAGGCGGTTAATGCCTCCCAGACTATGCGCCGGTTTATGCTCTCTCAGACAGATGTCATATAACAAAAATACCGGCCTGAAAAAGGTCGGTATTTTTGTATATCCGGTTCAGATACTAGAATCTGTCTTCAGAAGAAACGGTGAGTTTCTTACGCCCGTGACGGCGACGTGCTGCGAGCACGCGGCGGCCGTTGGGAGTGGACATACGCTCGCGGAAGCCGTGTTTGTTACGACGCTTGCGAATCGAAGGTTGAAATGTACGTTTCATATTTATAGATTTTTATTACTTCTATTTTTTGGGGACTGCAAAAGTAAATAGTCTTTAGCAAAATACCAAATTTACTTACGAAACAGTAACAACTTTTTTCCCCTCGAACCACCCTTCTTTGAAAAAAATGCTTATGTCGCTGACCATGACCTTCTTGGGGTCGAGCAGGCGCTTGCTTATGCAAAGCTCGATTTCGCTCTCTACGTCGCCCCCTTTTAGACAAATCACCCCTCTGGTCCATTTGCTGCGGACCCAGCCCAGAATCTTGTCGAGCGGGGCGACTGCGCGAGAAACCACCCAGTCGAAACGTCCCTCGAGACTCTCCGCCCGGGCATTCATGCACTGTACGTTATCAAGTTTAAGCGATTCCGCCACCGAGCCTGCTACCTTTATCTTCTTGCCAATCGAGTCGCAGAGGACAAACTCATTCTGAGGATAGCGGATTGCCAGCGGAATGCCGGGGAAGCCGCCGCCTGTGCCAAGGTCCAGGATTCTCTGCCCGCCGGCGCTGAGCACATTGTCCATCACTGCCGATATGGCCAGCGAATGGAGCACGTGGTGGGTGTAGAAACTATCCATATCCTTGCGGGAGATGACGTTTATCTTGGAATTCCAATCGGAATACAGGCTATCGAGGGCAGAGAGCCGCTCTTTGCAGAGAGGGTCCAGGCCGGGGAAATATTTCAGTATCTCTTCCATTGGTTAATGTGCTTCCAGCCAGTTTTTACCGGCGTTGCAGTCTACAACTACCGGGACGGCAAGCTTACATACGTTTTGCATCTCTTCCACCACCATGGCCATCAGCTTTTCCCGCTCATCCTCGTACACGTCAAACAGCAGTTCGTCGTGTATCTGCAAAACCATTTTGCTGCGGTATCCATCCTCTTTGAGGCGGCGGTGGATGTTTATCATAGCCAGCTTGATTATG
This sequence comes from Bacteroidales bacterium, assembly GCA_017529425.1. Taxonomy (GTDB): domain Bacteria; phylum Bacteroidota; class Bacteroidia; order Bacteroidales; family UBA932; genus Equibacterium. The sequence continues at coordinate 5,035 of JAFXNQ010000048.1, forward strand.
TCAGCACTGCTCCCCTGGATGGGGGCGTTCACGGCGTTGCGTTCTGCCAGGCTGCGGACGGTAAAGTTCTTTGACTTGATGTCGGGCAAATAGCGCCGGCGACCAAAGATAGTCTCTACGTAGCCATTTTCCGATGCCTGGGCGATAACTTTATCTATATACGTGCGGATGCCGGGGAAAGTGCGGTAATAGTCATCTATCAGGTTTTTGGCGTCGGAGCGGGAGATGCCCAGCCGCTGCGCCAGCCCGAACGATGATATGCCGTACATTATGCCAAAGTTGGCGGTTTTGGCCTGCCTGCGCTGGTCTTTGGTGACCTCGGCTACCGGTACCCGGAAGATTTTTGCAGCGGTGGCTGCGTGTATGTCATCGCCCGTTTGGAAATCGGCCACAAGTGAGGGGTCGCCACTAAGGTGTGCCATAATGCGCAACTCAATCTGTGAATAGTCGGCCGCCACTATCCAGTCGGCGCCCGGCACAAACGCGCGGCGGATCTCCTGCCCCAGGGATGTCCTCACAGGGATATTCTGCAGATTTGGCTTGATGCTGCTCAGGCGGCCGGTGGCGGTGAGCGCCTGGGTAAAGGTGGTGTGGACTCGCCCGTCGGCGGGGTTGATATAACCCGGGAAAGGGGCGATGTAGGTGGTCATCAGCTTCTTGAGGCCGCGGTATTCCAGAATCATCTCTATAACGGGATGCCTGTCGCTGAGGGCCTGGAGGGTCTCCTCGTCGGTGGGGTAGGCTCCGGTACGGCTCTTTTTAACCTTGGGGTCCAGTTTGAGCTTATCAAAGAGGAGTGCCCCTATCTGCTTGGGAGACTGGATGTTTAGGCTCTGGTCTTCTGCGATGTCGCGGATCTGGCTCTCCAACCGTGCGATATCGCCCTCCAGAGAAGCACCGAATGCCGCCAGTTGTGCGGTGTCTATCATGACGCCGTTGGTTTCTATGTCGAAAAGTACCTCTACGAGCGGCATCTCAATGGATTCATAAAGATGCCAGAGGCCTGCCTTGCGGAGCTCTTCCTCTATTACAGGTGCCAGCCGTCCCGCAGCCACGCAACTGCGGCAGGCGGTTTCGTTCTCTTTAGCCTGAGTGTCCGCAGATGCCATGGAAAAGAGGTCCAGCTGCACGGCCTGTGGTTGCTCTTCGAGAGCATCTTCCGCCTCAAGCACCATGTCCAGATAGCTGCGCAGCAGATAGTCGGTTTTGTGGCTGACTTCAGGGTTCAGCAGGTAGTGCATTATTTCGATGTCTTTCAACTGACCGGCAATGAGGCCTCCCGACTTTGTCAGGTTGTGCATGCTCTCCTTGAGGCCGTGGCCGCATTTGACAATGGTCTTGTCGGCCAGCAGTGCCTGTGCTGCAGCGTCATCGAGGCTGAAAGTGGCGTAACGGTCGCCTGCGGCGAATATTATCTCGTTGTTCACACTGACCGCTACACAGCCGTTGTTGCGCGCCAGGCCTATTATCTCGTCTCCGGAAGCCCGGGTGCACTCCAGATGGTTAATCTGAGGTCCTTTTGCGGAGCCCTCGCCCTCCGGCAACATCTTTATCAGGCTGGGGAACTCGTATTTGTCAAACAGTTCTCGTACCTGTGCGTTGCAACTTGCTGTCAGACGCAGGTCACTGAGGTTTACGCCTACATCGATGTCGTCCTTGATGGTGACCAGGAATTTGCTCATGGCAATGTGGTCCCGCGCCGCCTCAAAACTCTCCCGCATCTTGGGTGTAAGTTCGTCCAGATGGGCATATATGTTCTCTACGGTGCCGTATTTGCCAATCAACTTCTTGGCGCCGACCTCACCCACGCCCGCTACGCCCGGTACATTGTCGGAGGCGTCGCCCCAGATGGTGAGGATATCAATAACCTGGCGGGAGCTCGCGATGCCGTAGTTGGAGCAGATCGCGGCTTCGTCCAGAACGGTGTCGTCACCGCCGGCCTTGCCCGGCTTGTACTGGAATACGTTGCCGTGCACCGCCTGCCCAAAGTCCTTGTCCGGGGTCACCATGTATACCTGCAGATTCTCCCCCGCAAAATGCTTCGCGGCGCTGCAAATCACATCGTCCGCCTCAAATCCGGGGCGCATCAGCACCGGAATCTCCATAGCCTTCATCAGCTCGCAGAGGGGCTCCAGCGCTTCGTGTACCAGTTCCGGGGCTGCACTGCGGTTGGCTTTATATTGAGGGTACGCCTCGTGGCGGAAAGTGGCCGCATGCGGGTCAAACGCCACCGCCAGGTGGGTCGGCTGCTCGCGGGCGATAATCTCCAGAAGGTATTTGGTGAATCCGTAGAGTATCGATGTGTCCTCTCCCTTGGAATTGATCATCGGACGCCGCATGAATGCGTAGTACATCCTGAAAATCAAGGAGTGACCATCTATTAAGAATAATTTATCCATCTTGACAAAGGTAAAAATTATATTCGTATCTTTGCCACCCGCGAAAGCTGATATCAAACAAATTAATACCTAACAATATGCGTAGAAAAATAGTTGCAGGCAACTGGAAAATGAATACCACAGTTGCAGAAGGCGTGGCACTGGCCAAAGAACTGGTAGCTGCCATGAGCCAAGTTCCCTCTGACGTTAACCTGGTGGTGGCACCGCCGTTTGTACACCTCACCAGCGTGGGCGAAGCTATCAAAGGCAGCAAGATCGCCCTCAGCGCGCAGAACTGTGCAGACCAGCCCAAGGGCGCTTTTACCGGTGAGGTTGCAGCCAACATGCTTGCCGACATCGGTTGCCAGTATGTAATTCTCGGTCACTCAGAGCGCCGTCAGTATTATGGTGAGACCTCCGCTACCCTGGTGGCAAAGATGGCTCTTGCACTCGAGAACGGCCTGCAGCCCATCTATTGCGTAGGCGAGATGAAAGATGAGCGTCTGGATAATAAGCATTTTGACGTGGTTAAGGCTCAGATAGAGGAGGTTCTCTTTGGCCTTACCCCCGAGCAGATGGGTCACGTGGTGATTGCATACGAGCCCGTTTGGGCTATCGGCACCGGCCTCACCGCAACCAGCGAGCAGGCAGAGGAGATTCACGCATTCATCCGCAAACTCATTGCAGATAAGTTTGGAAAGCAGATTGCAGAAGACTGCACCATCCTCTACGGCGGCAGCTGCAAACCCTCCAACGCCAAGGAGCTCTTCGCTTGCCCCGATATCGACGGTGGTCTGATTGGCGGCGCCAGCCTCAAGGCAGCAGACTTTATCGCAATCGCGCAGTCTTATTAAGCAGACACACAACATGAAAAAATACCGGCCCGAAAACGAAGGGCCGGTATTTTTTTGTGCCGTAAGTGGCGGGTTTACCTCTGGTCGATGATTTTCACGCCGGGATATTTGGCGGGATCGAAGGTAACTTCTTCTTCTGTTACGCCGATTACGACATTTTCAAGAGATACGGTGATGCCTTTCTCCTTGCATCTGTGGTAGATGGGGAGGTAAGTGGCTTTGCTCACAGCAAGCTGAATCTTCTTGGGATCGTCTTTATTGGTGTTGGTCTTGGATTTCTTGCCGGTCATATACCAGGCTTTGTCGTCCTCGCGTTCTATCTTGAGGTCGTAGTCACGGTCAAGGCCTTCGAGATGTTTGACCTCGCCGTCTTTGCTGTCGGAGGATTTTGTGTGATTCTTGATGGTGATGGTGTTCTCCGTCGGATCATATTTCCATTCGGTGTCGCTGTTGTACCAGGAGACGGGGGAGTCTTCTTTACCGAGAACTATTATTTTGTAGCTGTCGCCGAGAAGCCAGGTCCGCCCGCCGGCTTTGCCTATGATGGGTATGTTCAACACCAAATCAAAAGCCTGACCAAGGGTGTCGCCTTTGGCAAGTTCTTGTGACATTCTGGTTACTATCTCAGAAGGGGTCTGTGCCTTTACTGAGAAGGTTGCTGCAACTATAACGGCAGCAATTAAAAGGATTCGTTTCATTTTCAATAATTGGGTTTCTATATCAAAGTCCTGTGTAGGATTCCGGGGATATTGCCCGCAGCTCTGCTTTGACGCTGTCGCTCACCTCGAGAGTTTCGATGAATCGGGCTATGGTCTCGCGGCTGACGCCTTCGCCGGTGCGGGTGAGGGCCTTGAGAGTCTCGTAGGGATTGGGATAGCCCTCGCGGCGGAGTATGGTCTGGATGGCTTCTGCCACCACTGCCCAGTTGTTCTCCAAATCAGCGGCGAGCTTGCTCTCGTTGAGTATGAGTTTGCCGAGCCCCTTCTTAAGAGATGCCAGGGCGATGAGAGAATGAGCTACCGGTACTCCCACATTGCGAAGTACAGTGGAGTCGGTGAGGTCGCGCTGCAGGCGGCTGATGGGGAGTTTCTCTGCCAGATGGCGATATACGGCGTTTGCTACGCCCAGGTTGCCCTCTGCATTCTCAAAGTCTATGGGGTTGACCTTGTGCGGCATTGCCGAGGAACCCACCTCGCCGGCAACGACCCTCTGGCGGAAATACTCCATGGAGATGTAGGTCCAGATATCGCGGCAGAGGTCCATCAGTATGGTATTGATGCGTGCCAGGCAGTCGAACAGGGCCGCCAGGTTGTCATAATGCTCAATCTGGGTGGTGGGCCAGGAGCGTTTCAAAGCGAGTTTATCATTTACAAACCGGTCGCCAAAAGCCTTCCAGTCGATGGCGGGATAGGCCACATGGTGGGCGTTCATATTGCCGGTGGCGCCGCCGAACTTTGCGGGATAGGTGCATGCTTCCAGCTGCCGGCGCTGCTCTGCCAGGCGGGCGGCGAAGACGCCAAACTCTTTGCCCAGACGGGTGGGGGAGGCGGGCTGTCCATGGGTGCGGGCCAGCATCGGAACATCTTTCCACTGTTGCTCAAACCCCTCGATAATGCCGCAAACCTCGTCCAGTGCGGGCAGGAACACATCTGAAATGCCCTCTTTCAAAGAGAGCGGCACGCTGGTGTTGTTGATGTCCTGCGAAGTGAGGCCAAAGTGGACGAACTCACCAAAGCGGGCGTCAATGCCCAGCGCTGCGAATTTCTTCTTGATGAAGTATTCCACCGCCTTGACATCGTGGTTGGTAGTGCGCTCAATCTCTTTCACCGCGGCGGCATCGTCCTCTGAAAAATCGCCGTAGATAGCGCGCAAATCGGCAAACCGGCTATGGTCAAATCCCGCCAGTTGAGGCAGGGGAATCTCGCAAAGCGCTATGAAATACTCTATCTCTACCTTTACGCGGTAGCGGATAAGGGCAAATTCAGAGAAGTACTGTTCCAGTTTTTCTGTTTTTGACTGATAGCGGCCGTCTATTGGGGATACGGCGGTGAGCGGAGTTAACATATTTTCAGAATAATGTTAGAAATGAGCCCCAAAGTTACTATTTTTGACAACACTAATTATTGATTTTTATGAGAAACCTTACAATTATGGCTGTAGCAACTGCAATGTGTGCTCTGTTTTCTGCCTGCAACCGCGACCAGAAGCAGGGCGATTTCAAGTATTGTGTGGACGAGTTTGCCGACATCGGTGTGATCAAGTATCAGATTCCCGATTGGGACTCGCTCTCGCTGCAGGAGAAGGAGTATGTCTATTATCTGGCGGAAGCTGCCAAGTATGGCCGTGACATTATCTGGGCGCAGAATTACCAGTATAACCTGCCTATCCGCAAGGCCTTGGAGACCATCATCAAAGATTATAAAGGTGAGCGCGAAGGGGAGCAGTGGGAACAGTTTCTGGTATATGCCAAGCGCGTCTTTTTCTCTAACGGAATACACCACCATTATGGCGAGCATAAGTTTTTCCCCGATTGCGGGCGCGACTACATGGCGGGTCTTTTTACCGCCTGCGGCCTTAATGGCGACCTGGTAGAGATTATCTATAACCCCGACATCGCCCCCGTGCGCAAATATCAGGGTACCGACAAGGATATTATCCTGGCCTCTGCCAACCATCTCTATGAGGGTGTGACCCAGGCCGAGGCGGAGAAGTTCTATGCCGATATGGAGGATCCCGCCGACCCGCACCCCATCTCTTATGGTCTGAACAGCAGGCTGATTAAGGATGCTGACGGTAAGCTGGTTGAGCTGAAATATACCACCGGTGGCCTTTACGGAGAGGCGCTCACCAAGATTTGCGAGAATCTGGAGCGCGCTGCCCAGGTGGCGCAGAACGACGTCCAGAAGCAGACTATAGCAGACCTGGTGGATTATTTCCGCACCGGCGACCTGCGTACCTGGGATAAATACAGCGTAGAGTGGGCCGATGACACGGTTTCCAGAGTCGATTTCATCAACGGATTCATAGAGGTTTACGGCGACCCGCTGGGTCTGAAGGGCAACTTTGAGGCAATGGTCAATTTCAAGGACATCGAGGCTTCCCGCCGCACCGAGATAATCAGCGCCAATGCGCAGTGGTTCGAGGATAACTCGCCGATAGATGACCGGTTCAAGAAAGCCAAGGTGAAGGGCGTATCCGCAAAGGTTATCAACGCTGCGGTGATTGCGGGGGATACATATCCCTCCACCGCTATCGGTATCAACCTGCCTAACGCCGACTGGATCCGCAAGGAGCACGGCAGCAAGTCGGTGACAATAGCCAATATAACTGAGGCTTACGACAAGGCGAGCCTGGAGAAACCCAACAGCGCGCTGGCGGAGTTTGCATGGGACGATGCAGAGCGTACCCGCATAAAGAAGTACGGTTATATCACCAGCAACCTGCACACCGACCTGCACGAGTGTCTGGGTCACGGCTCCGGCCAGTTGCTGGAAGGTACAAACCCCAATGCCCTTAAGGAGTACAGTTCTACTCTGGAGGAGGCGCGTGCCGACCTGTTCGCCCTCTATTATCTGGCAGATCCTAAGCTTCTGGAACTGGGCCTTCTCACCGACCCCGAGGCTTACAAGGCAGAATACGACAGCTATATCCGCAACGGTATCTTCACCCAGTTTACCCGCATCGAGTTGGGTAAGCAGAACACAGAGGCTCACATGCAGAACCGCAAACTCATTGCCGACTGGTGCTTTGAGAAAGGCGCAGCAGACAATGTGATTGAGATGAAGCAGCGCGACGGCAAGACCTATTTCGTCATAAACGATTATGAGGCGCTGCGCGGCCTGTTTGCCGATTTGCTGGCAGAGATTCAGCGCATCAAGAGTGAGGGCGATTATGCTGCCGGCCGCGACCTTGTAGAGAAGTATGCGGTGAATATCGATCCGTTCCTGCATAAAGAGGTGCTGCAGCGCTACGCAGCCCTGGACCTGAAACCCTACCGCGGCTTCGTGAACCCCTCCATCGTGCCCGTAGTTAAGAAGGGCAAGGTAGTGGACTACCGCATCGAATATTGCGACGACTTCCTGGCCCAGCAACTGGAATACGGCGAGAAGTATGCAACGCTATAAGACTTCTTTATTTGTAGGAATGAGAATGATTACTATCTTTGCATAAACACCCGAAAGGGGCTGTGTTTTGCAAATATTGAACAGCCCCACGGATAGATGGTTACCGTTTAATTATGATAATCACTATCCGAATAAGGAATAGTTTGAACATAACGTTCATAAAAGGAGGATTCGGGTACCTTCCCATTAGGGGTCGGCTTGTCCGGCTCCTTTTGTTTTGCACTATTACTTCTATTTTTCGAGTGTAAGCAAAGAGCTGACAAGTATGTCAGCGGCAAATATATATGCAGAATATGCCTTCAACTGCGACAAATTCTCAAAATCTCAGATTTTGACGCAGGAAAACTATTTAGAAAAAGAAGTATTTTTTGAAAAACAGCACTTACCACCTTACCTGGCCGTTGCCGCGGATGATGTATTTGTAGGTGGTGAGTTCCGGGAGGGCCATGGGACCGCGGGCATGGAGTTTCTGGGTGCTGATGACGATCTCTGCGCCAAATCCAAACTGGGCGCCGTCGGTGAAGGCGGTGGAGACATTGACATACACGCATGCGGCATCGACCCTGGCGGTGAACATGTCGGCGGTCTCCTGGTCGCGGGTAACGATGCTCTCGCTGTGGCCGCTCCCGTAGCGGGCAATGTGCGCTATAGCCTCTTCCACGCCGGTTACTGTGCGGATGCTCATCTTATAGTCCAGCCATTCCCGGCCAAAGTCATCTTCAGTGGCGTGTTGCAGCAACTCTGCGGGGTATTTCCCGGCAAGTGCCGCGAAGGACTCTTCGTCGGCATAAATTATGACGTTGCTATCGGAGAGACGCTTGCAGATTTCGGGCAGGTCGGCGAGCCTGTCGCGTGCAATCAGCAGGCAGTCGAGGGCGTTGCATACGCTCACGCGGCGGGTCTTGGCGTTGTAAACAATCTCCTTGCCCATAGAGGTGTTGCCGTCTGAATCGAAGTAGGTATGGCATACCCCGGCACCGGTCTCAATCACCGGTACGGTGGCGCTCTGGCGCACGAAATTGATCAGGGAAGAGCTTCCACGGGGGATGATGACATCAATCAGGCCGTTGGCGTGGAGCATCTCTGATGATGCTTCGCGCCCTGTGGGCAGCAGGGTGCAGGCTTCGCGAGGGAGGCCGCTGAGCACCAGCACGTCGCGGATAACATCGGAAATTGCGCGGTTGGAGGTGTCGGCTTCGTGACCCCCTTTGAGAACAGCTACGTTGCCGCTCTTGAAGCACAGCCCAAAGACATCGGCTGTCACATTGGGCCTGGCCTCATAGATGACGCCCACTACGCCGAAAGGGACGCTCACCTTGTCTATCTGCATCCCGTTGGGACGGACGCGACTGTCCAGAATTTTGCCCAGGGGAGAAGAGAGACCGGCAACCGCACGCATATCGGAGGTGATGCCGGCTATCCTTTCCGGGGTCAGTTTGAGCCGGTCGTACTTGGGGTCTTCCGGATTCATCCTGAACAGATCCTCCTTGTTGGCGTTCAGTATATAACGCGTATTGGCGTCGATAGCGTCGGCCACCTGCAGCAGCACCTTGCTACGCTGATGGTCGCTAAGGCCCGCAATGGTGCCGGCAGCCTCTTTGGCCTGTGAAAGTATATCCTGGATCATATCTGCTCGATATAAAGATAATCGTAGTGTATAAACTCCCTTGCGTTGCGGCGGCCCATCTGGCTGCGGACGGTGTCGGCGTCGCAATTGGCTTTGCCAACCGCAATGCAGCGCCCGTCGGGGTCGAGAATCTTCACGATATCGTCCTTTTCAAAGTCCCCTTCCACGGCTGTTATGCCGACCGGGAGGAGCGATGTGGCGCCGTCACCCAGAAGTGCTTCGGCCGCCCCGGCGTTGACGGTGACGCTGCCCTTTGCGAACCCGCCGCTGTGGGCTATCCACATCTTGACGCCGGAAATAGGCTTCTCCGCCGCCCTGAAGAGGGTGTAGGGGAGGTCGCTGCTGCCCGCTGCAACGGCGTTCAGGATGCCGTCCCGCTTGCCGCACGCAATGGCCACCGGAATCCCCTCCAGCGCCAGTTTGCGGGCGATTGCATATTTGGTGCGCATCCCGCCGCGGCCGCGCGACGATTTGGTGCCGAGTATGAACTGCTCTGCCTCATCGCTGCCGGGGGCTATCTCGCGAATCAGTTCGCTTCCGGGTTCGCTGGGGTCGCCGGTAAAGATGCCGTCTACATCAGAGAGGATAATCAGCATGCGGGCCTCCATCATTGTGGCCACCATCCCGGAGAGTTCGTCGTTATCTGTAAACATCAACTCCGTGAGGGAGATGGTGTCGTTCTCATTTACGATGGGGATAACTCCCGCCGAGAGCATCACCTCCATGCAGTGCTTCTGGTTGAGGTAATGATGACGTGTAGAGAGCCCCTCTTTGGTGGTGAGCACCTGTCCGCACTCCAGGCCGCGCTCCTTAAATAGCTGGTAATAGGTGTGCATCAGCTTGGTCTGACCCACGGCAGAGAAGAGCTGACGGGCCGATACGGTGTCCAGCGGAGCGCTTACATTAAGCGAATCACGTCCGAACGCCACTGCACCGGATGAGATCATTATCACCTCGATCCCCTGCCGGCGAAGGTCGCACACCTGGTCTACCAGCGCCGAGATGCGGGTAAAATCGATGCTCCCGTCGCGGCGGGTGAGCACATTGCTGCCTATCTTTATCGCTATGCGGTCCATGCGGAATTATTTGCTCTGGCTGGCTTTCAGGCCGGCAATGACTGCGTTGCTGAAGCCCTGCTCTTCCATCTTGTTGAGGCCTTTGATGGTGATGCCGCCCGGGGTGGTGACTTTGTCAATTTCCTCCTCGGGGTTTGCACCGGTGGCTGCAAGCAGGTCAACTGCGCCCTTCATGGTGTTCATCACAATCCGCTGCGCATCCTTTGCTGGGAAACCGAGTTCCACGCCGCCTTCTGTTGCTGCGCGTACATAGCGCATGGCATATGCAATGCCACACGATGCCAGGGCAGTGCCGGCACTCATCTTATCCTCCGGAATCAGCATCGCGCTGCCCAGTGCGTCAAACATCTCCACAACCTTTGCGGTACGCTCTTCTGAAGCGTTGAGCGCCGATACGAAGGTCATGCTGCTCCCCACCGCAATGGCGGTGTTGGGAATCACGCGGAACAGGGTGGCGTCGCTGCCCAGCCATTCGCTGAGCATGCTGAAAGTGATGCCGGCGGCTATAACTATCAGGTTCTGCTTCTTGAGGTCCAGCAGGTCTTTGAAATCGGCCAGGGTGCTTTCAACCGCCCAGGGTTTTACCGCCAGCACTATGCAGTCGGCACCCTTTACGGCTTCGCGGCTGCTGGTGGTGGTTTTGATGCCGGGGCAGGAGAGTTGCATACGCTCCAGTGAGCCGGTCATAATATCGCAGCAGGTCACGTCCCCCGCCGCCAGAATATTTTTAGAAATGAGGCCTCGCGCCACTGCGCCGCCAATATTTCCGGTTCCTATAAATGCTGCTTTCATACTGCAAAGTTATCTTTTTCTTCTTAAATTTGTCCGTATAATACAATTAATCATGATAAAAAGGCTCCTTGCAATCGTGCTTCTGGCGGTGACGGTTCCCGCAGCGGCAAAAGTTGACGTTCTTTCACTTAAGGTTAACCATATGACATCCCCTGCGGGGGTGCTGGGTAATCCCACATTCAGTTGGATTGCGGTGAGCGACAGGCAATGCGACAGCCAGAGCGCTTACGAGATCAAAGTGACCGATTCCGGCGGACGCCCAGTCTGGAGTACAGGTAAAGTGCTTTCAAACAATTCAATCGCCGTAAAATACACCGGGAGCGAGTTGAAGCCGGCATCCACTTATTTCTGGCAGGTTCGTGTTTGGGACGCTGCAGGGAAGGCGGGCAGTTGGAGCCAGAAAGGCTCTTTTGTTACCGGATTGCCTCGTGAGGATTGGAAGGCCACGTGGATTGCTCCCGCAATGAGCGAGGCATCGCCGCTTGTGCGAGGCAGTTTTACAGTGAAGAAACCAGTGAAAAGCGCTGTGGCATATTTCACGGCTCACGGAGTGTATGAGGCTTTTTTGAACGGAGAGAAGATAGGCATAGCATATATGGCTCCGGGCTACACCAGCTACAATCACCATCTGATGTATCAGACATACGATGTTACGGAGATGCTGAAGCGTGGCGAGAATGTCGTGGGTGCAGAACTTGCCCGCGGCTGGCATCTGAGCAATATGGGGTGGAGCGACCCTACGCAGTACAAGCTTAACTTTGAAGGTGACAGGATGGCCTTCCTTGGCCAGATTGTGATAACATATAAGGATGGTTCTCAGGAGGTTGTGGCTACCAACGGCAGCTGGAAGGCCTCGACCGGCGGCGTGCTGCACAGCACGATCTACGACGGCGAGACGTTCGACGCCCGCAAGGTGCCGGAAGGGTGGTGCACCGCATCTTTCGACGCCTCCGGGTGGAAATCTGTCGAGACTCTGGATTATGGCTACGACAACCTCGCCCCTCAGACCTGCGAGCCTGTTTTGACCCACGAACTGATGCCAGCAAAGGAGCTGATAGTGACCCCTAAGGGGGAGCTTGTGATAGATTTTGGCCAGAACCTGGTGGGGAGCGAGGTGCTATCTTACTCCGGAAAGCCGGGGCAGGAGATAACCGTATCCCACGCGGAGGTGCTGGATGAGAACGGCAATTTTTACACCCATAACCTGCGCAGTGCCAAGGCTCAGAGCAAGTATATCTGTGACGGGAAGCGGCGTGACTATACCACCCGTTTCACCTTCTACGGATTCAGGTACATCAAACTGGAGGGTATTCCCAAGGATGAAATAAATCTTGACGATATAGAGGCTCACGTGCGTTATTCCGACCTGGACGCCACCGGCGTTTTTGAGTGTTCCAACCCGCTGGTGAACCAGCTCCAGAGCAACATACAGTGGGGCCTTCGCGGCAATTTCGTGGATATACCCACCGACTGCCCCCAGCGTGACGAGCGTCTGGGCTGGACGGGTGACGCGGAGATTTTTGCCCGTACCGCAACATTCAACCGTGCCACTTATGCCTTTTACAGCAAATGGCTAAAGGACCTTGCATTTGACCAGCTGCCCGACGGACAGGTGACAGATATCGTCCCTATGGTGCACGGCCTTGTGGGCGCAGGTCACGTCGGCTGGGCCGATGCCGCCACCATAATCCCCTGGACGCTGTATATGGCATACGGAGACCCCCAGGTGCTTGAGGATCAGTATGACAGTATGAAGAAGTGGGTGGATTACATTATCGGTGCCGCGGGCGAAAGCTACCTTTGGAACACCGGTTGGCACTATGGTGACTGGCTTGCCTTTGATGTGGACAATGATGTGGCCGGCCGCTCTTCTGTGACTTACGTCCCGCTGCTGCAGCAGTGCCACTTTGCAAATTCGGCAACAATTATGGCCGATGCCGCCAGGGTATTAGGTCATACAGATGACGAACTCTACTACCGCAATGTCGCAGCAAAGGCCCGCGAGGCTTTCTGCAAGACATATATGACCGCCGACGGCTATTTGGTTTCGCACACCCAGACCGCCTATGTGGTGGCGCTGGCATACGATATGATTCCTGAGGAGATGCGCCCGCTGGTGGCTTCAAGACTCAAAGAGAGGGTAGAAAGCTATGGTCACATTACCACAGGTTTCCTTGGTACATCCCACGTTACCACAGCCCTTTCATTATGCGGGCTTGACGATGTGGCTTACAATCTTCTGCTTCACGAAGGGTATCCCGGCTGGCTCTATCCCGTGAAGATGGGGGCAACTACCATCTGGGAGAGGTGGAATTCCATGATGCCCGACGGTACCATCCCGGACAATGGTATGAACTCCTTTAATCACTACTCCTACGGCGCGATAGGGGATTGGCTGTACCGCGAGGCGGCGGGGCTGAAAGAGGCTGAGCCTGGCTTCAAGAAAATATGCATCAAACCCCATCCGGGCGGTGGCTTTACCTTCATGAAGGCACAGCAGAACACCCCGTATGGTTGGGCGGTATCATCCTGGAGGATAGAGGGCAATATCTTTACGCTGGAGGTTGAAGTTCCGTTCAACGCCACTGCGGATGTTTATGTCCCCTCTTCCGATGGCTATACCCGCCACGAGGTCGGCAGCGGCCATTATGTTTTTTCAAGTGAAATATAGCGGAATATCAATTTAGTTTGATAAATTTGCACGATGCGCAATAAGAAAACAGTCTGGTTTACATTAGGTGGCTTTGTCGTGGGGTTCGCCCTGATGATAGTGCTCAACTCTTTTTATGTAAAGAGCTCGTCAAACGAGAGTTGCATGTCGTGCCACGTGCACACCGAGGCAGACTCGTTATGGATGCTCTCAATGCATTATCGCAACTCCAGCGGCGTGGTCACAGATTGCGCGGAGTGCCACCTGCCCGCCGATACCCCTTCCGAGCATTTCATAGCCAAGGCTAAGATGGGGACTAAGGACCTCTTCAGCTATATCTTCAAGGATAAGAGCAAGATCAACTGGGAGGCAAAGCGCGAGCTTGATTATGCATCAAAGATAGTTTTCAACTCCTCCTGCAAGAAGTGTCATCAGGATCTTTTCCCTGAGGGAATCTCAGACGATGCACTCATCAGCCACCTCTATTACGAAGATCACGAAAAAGACTATAACCTGCAGTGTATCAACTGCCATCTGGATGCAGGGCACTTCAACCCCAGCTACCGGCACGGACACAGTATCTCTGCTAATGACGTGAGTCTGCCCGATATGGACCCTTATACCGAGGCGGCTACCGTGACCGGCTTTGCCAGCTTTACCGAGACAGTACCCGGTACGGTCTGCGCCATTAGTATGATAGCCGTTCCCGGCGGTACGTTTGAGATGGGGTCTCCGGAAAAAGAGCCGTTCCACAAGGCCGACGAGGGCCCGGTGCGCAAAGTCACCGTATCGGACTTCTTTATGTCCGAGATTGAAGTTACCTGGACGCAGTACTGGTCGTTCTTCCTGGAAACCCAGTCTCCCGGAAGGACTGCACCGGAGAAGATATACGCCAACAACACCCGCGATGATATCGATGCCGTCAGCGGCCCCACGCCTCCTTACGGAGCGCCCGACCAGGGTTGGGGCAAGGGAGACCGCCCGGCTATCACAATGACTCACTATGGGGCTGAGACCTTCTGCCAGTGGCTGTCGCTCAAGACCGGTCGCAAGTACCGCCTCCCTACCGAGGCGGAGTGGGAGTATGCAGCCCGTGGAGGTACATCGACCCCGTATTATTTTGAGGGCAACCCCAAGAAGTTTACCTCAGGACGCCTGTTCGGCGCTGATACGGCAGTGATTGCCAGCAATGTGGTCTATGCGCTCAACAGTCATAACCGTACCGGCCTTCCCGACAAGATGGCGTCCAATCCGTTCGGCCTGAAGAATATGCTGGGTAACGTGATGGAGTACTGCTCCGACTGGTATGCGGAGGATGCCTACAGCAAGATGGCCGATGGCGCGGTTGACCCCAAAGGTCCTGACAGCGGTGAAGAGCACGTCGTGCGCGGTGGTTATTACCTTTCCGATGCCGCCGATCTGCGGTGCGCAGCCCGCGCCCATACAGAGCACGACGCCTGGTTGAAGACCGACCCTCAGGTGCCCAAGAGTATCTGGTGGTATTCCGACATCAAAGGAATCGGCTTCCGCGTAGTGTGCGAAGTTCCGGAAGAAATA
This sequence comes from Bacteroidales bacterium, assembly GCA_017529425.1. GTDB lineage: Bacteria > Bacteroidota > Bacteroidia > Bacteroidales > UBA932 > Equibacterium. The sequence continues at coordinate 20,093 of JAFXNQ010000048.1, forward strand.
AAACAATAAAACAGATATAATATGAGCAAGATTTCAAGACGCGACTTTTTTGGCTGCACCGCAGCTTTGGGCGGTTCGGCATTGCTGGCTTCAAGCCCGCTGCTGGCTTCATGCAGTGGTGACAAATCTGCAAAGATGGTCCCCCTGCGCAGCCCCGAAGAGTACTACATCCCTGTTATGGACGACAAGGCCGCTGACGGCCGCGAACTCAAGGCCGGCCTGGTCGGTTGCGGCGGACGCGGTACCGGTGCCGTTGCAAATATGCTGGAAGCCGCATCTGGCATCAAATTCACCGCTTTTGGCGACGTGTTTGCCGACAGGATAGAAGAGGCCATCTCGGATCTCACAGAATGGGGTTACGATGTATCCGGAGTCCAGAAGTTTGTGGGTTTTGACGCATATAAGAAGGTGATTGACAGCGGTGTGGACGTTGTAATCCTAACTACGCCCCCGTTGTTCCGTCCCTATCATTTTGAATATGCCGTTTCCAAGGGTGTCCACGCATTCCTTGAGAAACCGGTGGCTGTTGATGCAAAGGGTTGCCGTACTGTGATCAAGGCTGCCAAGCAGGCTCAGGCCAAAAAGCTGGCTGTAGTGACCGGTACCCAGCGTCACCACCAGCGCGGTTACGTGGCCGGATTTGAAAAGATTCAGCAAGGTATGATTGGTGAAATCACCGGCGGTAACGTATATTGGAACCAGGGTATGCTCTGGTATCGCGAGCGTGAAAAGGGCTGGAGCGATATGGAATGGGCTATCCGCGACTGGGTCAACTGGAAGTTCCTCTCAGGTGACCACATCGTGGAGCAGCACGTACACAATATCGATGTATTTATGTGGATGATGGGTGGTGCCCACCCGATCAAGGCGACAGGTTTCGGAAGCCGTCAGAGACGCGTTACCGGCGACCAGTACGACAATTTCTCCATCGATTTCGAGTTCGAGAACGGCGTGCACCTGCACTCTATGTCCCGCCAGATAAATGGTTGTTCAAACAACGTGAGCGAGGTTGTCCGCGGTACCAAGGGATGGTGGAATTCGGAGGACGGCGCTATCCGCGATTACAGCGGCAACGTGCTGTGGCAATATGATACCAAGGCAGAAGAGGCCAACTACAAGCAGTACAGCGCTTATGTGCTCGAGCACGTGGATCTTATCAACCATATCCGCAAGGGTGAGGGGATAGACCAGGCCACCGAGACCGCTATGTCGACACTTGCCGGCGTGATGGGCCGTGAGGCGGCTTATACAGGCAAGACCATTACCTGGGACGAGATTATGGGTATGGATATGGATTACCTCCCCGGCGAACCCGATACTCTGACTCTCTGCACCCTCGATGCCGTGCAGCATCCGGTAATAGCCGTTCCCGGCGATAACAATTCAGAAGAATAATGCGCGCTATGAACAGAAAAGAATTCTTCAAGACCTCCCTTTTCGGAGCGGCAGCGGTAGCTGCGGCCCCCTCGCTTCTGGCTTCCTGCTGCAACGCGGAGAAAAAACCTGATACCGGCGCTGTTCTGAACATTTCGTTCCAAACCGGCAAGGCCCTGGGCGAGAGTTATGCAGAGAAGATGGATTATTGCGAATCCCTTGGCGTTACAGGTTTTGAGCCGGGCGGATGGGACCTCGTAAATGATTTCGATGCTATATCAAAGGCTATCGAAGGGCGCAACCTCAAGATTTCTGCAATCTGCGCCGGCTTCGAGGGGTTTATCCTTGCCGATGATCCTGTTCAGAAAGAGGCGTTTGATACCTCTATGCGCCGCATCGTGGAGGCTGCCGGAGCAATAGGCTCTACCGGTGTCATCATGGTGCCGGCATTCTCCCGCCAGGAGCCCTGCAAGCCCAATAATCAGGAGACTTACGACTACTTGTGCAATGAACTCCATGAACTTGGCGAGTTTGCCGTTAAATGCGGTACTACCGTAATCCTGGAGCCGCTTAACCGCCGCGAGTGCTTCTACCTCCGCCTGGTTCCTGCTGCAGCTGCTATCTGCCGTGATGCCAAGAGCGAGGGTGTCAAGTGCATGGGCGATTTCTGGCACATGCAGGAGGAGACCAGCGATTATGCAGCGCTGATCTCTGCACGTGACTATCTGCAGCACATCCACATCGCAAGCCGTGCAAACCGTTGCAATCCTGGCGAAGACGGCGACGTGGATAACTACGTGGAAGGTTTCCGCGCTCTCAAGGAGATGGGTTACGACAAGTACATCAGCCTTGAATGCGGCAGCATCGGCGATCCCGCTGTCACAACCCCCGCTGCCGTAGAGCTCATCCGTAACCAGTGGGAACAGGCGTAGAGCCCGCTACCATAACTTACAGGTAAGGCCGGCAACGAGCCAGAAGCCGGGCTGGGGGATGTCTCCAAAATCATAATATGTGCGGTTCAACAGGTTGTTGAGTCGCACATATATGTTGTAGTGAGGTGCATCGTAACCGAGACGGGCATCCAGAAGCCAGTATGGTTTGATGAGTTGTGACTCTGTGGCGCGGTCTATATAACGTGCAGATAGGTTTGCGGAAAGTCTCCGCCAGATATGTATGTCACTGCTGGCAGTAAACTTGTGCCGTACATATTCCATAGAGTAGAGGCTCCGCAAATTCTCGTCCAAAACCTTATTCTGGCTGATGTGGCTGTATCCGAGATTTATCTCGCGCACGGGGAAGCTGTTTATGCGCAGCATGGATGCGGGTGAGATCCTGAGCGTTATCTCCTGGCCAAAGGTGTTCAGCACCGTGTGGTTGACGCTTGTCCACGGGGCGTCTTCGCCGGCGGTGGTGTCCATTATCCAGTCTATCATATCATAGCCGCGGTTGTAGTAGATTGTCGCCACGGCGCGCAGCCCGGTGGCCAGATACTTGATCCCGCCCTCGGCAGAGTGCAACTTCTCTGCTTTCAGGTTGGGGTCGGCTTTGTGCCCGCCTACAGAGTAGTAGAGTTCCGTAAAGGTCGGCATACGGTACGATGTGTTGTATGAGCCGTATAGCCTCAGGTTTTCGTTTACTTTGAAACTGATGTCGGCGCCGGGAAAGATTCTTATCCCCTCGCTGTTTCCGGTGTTGTAAACTGCGGTAAGACCGGCAGAAGCACTTAACCGTTCAAGTGTGATATTGTGTTCGAGGAACAGGTTGAATGCCGTGCGTTGTAGGCCGCAGACATACTTTCCATCCGGAGTCTCCAGTTTTTCGCCAAGGTTGGTGCTCTGGATGGCTTCGTGACGGGCTTCTGCGCCAAAGGCCGTACGCCCCAGACGGGTGTCGGTGTTGAAGTTGAGGTTTGCTCCTAACACGTTGGTCCGGTGATAGTTGAACGGATATAAGTCAGCCGCGCCGCGAAACAGTTCAAAACGGTCTTCCCCGTGATTCCAATACAGGGCCGGGGAGAAGTGCAATTTGCCACCCCCTTCGCTCTTTATCGCCGCAAATGTTTTGAGTGTATGCTCAAACTGGTCGTCGTATTTGGGACTGTAGAATGTGCTAGAGCCGAAATCTTTGTTGCTGACGCCCACTTGCCATTCAAGAGAGCGGGTTTCGAACAGGTGGCTGCCGTGATAGAATGCCTTGAAGGCTCCAAAATCGTTGTTGGGAGTCCCTTTTGCGTTGCGCTTGAAGCCGTCGCTTCTCTGATAACCGACTGAAAGCATGTTGGTTGTATGGTGCCCTCCCAACGCCGCCGACATATTGGCGTTGACATAGTTGAAAGAGCCGCCCTCAAGGTTTATTGAAGCCGATGTGGCGGGATTCTGCCTGGTTACGATGTTAATGGCCCCCAGCAGGGACGATGTCCCATATATGCGCGCTGCAGGCCCCTCCAGCACCTCAATGTGGTCTATATCGCACATGTTGACCGGGAAATCAACCGAGTTGTGCCCTGTCTGCGGGTCGGTGACATTGATTCCGTTCAGCAGTACCGCAACCTGGTTGTAGGTACCGCCGCGCATACTGACATCGGTCTGCATTCCGAATGCGCCACGCTGTCGCACATCTACTCCGAGTGCGTATTTGAGCAGGTCGTTCACGTTTTCGGCGGGTGAAGACGCGATTGCCACGCTGTCCATAACTGTCACAATCCTGGCGCTTTGATGCATCGCAATCGGCACCCTGGCCGCCGTCACCGCCACGGAATCGATGGAATACTCCTGTGCCGCCGCCCGCGGGCTCCAGAGCGTCGCGGCCGCCATCGCCACTACAATGCAAATAACAAGCCTCCTCATAGCGGCTGCAAAGATAAACTTTTCAATACATTAGAATTGGTATTTCTGGCAAAAACGCTTAACTTTGAAAAAACCAGTTAAGCAAAATTACGATGAAAAGTACAAGCAAAGAACGCTACGATATGCCGCAGGTGACTGTAATGCAAATTGGCGGCGATAATTGCATCCTTAACGGATCGGGGTATGTTGTTGTTGGTCCTGGCGATATTTTTCCGGACTAACAAATCATTTTTATGAAATATGGAATAAGATATATTATGAAAAAAGATATAATAGTCTCCGCATTTGCCCTTTTTATGCTGATGTCTGTCTTTGCCTGTGACAAGGAAGTTCAAGATGCGCCGGAAGTTTCAGATGTAGTTCAGAGATTTACAGTGGTGGGGCCTGACCCCGTCCTGTTTGAGAGCGTCAATGGCAGTGCCCAAACTAAAGGGACGGCTGTCCAGGATGGAAACGCGCTGGTCTTCAACTGGGCAGTGGGGGACACGCTGGGAATTTTCCCAAACAAGGGTAATCAAGTTGAATTCCCTATCACTGAAGTCCAGGGCTCCACGAGCGCCACTTTTGACGGCGGCGGCTGGGCACTGAGAAACGATGCCTCATACGCGGCATACTATCCCTTCAGCGTGTGGGATTACCACAAGAGCAACAAAACTATCCTTATGGATTATACCGGGCAGGTGCAAAACGGCAACGGCGGTTTTGCGCACCTTTCTGCATACGATTTCCTGGCTTCTGACAAGGCTACGCCTCAGAACAATGCCGTGACATTACAGATGGACAGGCAGGGTTCAATCCTCTATATAGACATTGTAACGCCCCAGGCGGGAGAGTTAAGTTCTCTGGTTATATCCTGCAGGGAGGCCATCTTTGTGGAGAAAGCTGAGCTGGATATCTCAGGCGATACTCCGCAAGTGTCGCCCACCAAGATGACGGACAAGCTTACGCTCTCGTTTGTAAATACTTCGGCAGCCAGCGCCAACGAAACGGTCCGCGCATATATGGCCGTCCAGCCGGTGGATTTCAGCGAGAAAAACGTGACGGCAACGATTACTATATCAAATCATAATTACTGGGCTTCGGTAACGCCCCGTGCAGTGGACAAAGGAAGAGCTGCATTCCTGCGCTTCTCCGGCGGTTTCAATGACGAGTCTGTCATAGCTAATCCTACAGCAAGTATAACTGACTTCGAGTACGACGACACAGTTACACATTAATGTGACGAGCCGTCATTTTCCGGTCCCAAAGTATATTCAGCCCTTTTTACTGCTTGTTGGCTATATTCTGAGCCTTTGTGATGAGTTCGACAAGTTCTGTGCGGTACTTGTCCTGATTTTTGTTGGACGCTGTTACGAGTTCTCTGGCCATGTTGTAAGAGGCCGTGCCTTTGTACTGCGAGCCGCGGAGCACAAGGCCGTAGGCGGCGATGCCGGAGGCAAGATTCATATTGGCAGAGGCGGCTGGGCTTTGCGCCGGCACAGTGACGTTCAGATTGAGCGGGCGGCTCTCTGCTCCGAGTGATTTCTTATATCGCACATTGTAGCTAGCAATGGAAGCATTGGCAGTAAATCCTTCTGAAGGTACAATCTCATAGAGTGCGGTGATTGTCTGCCCTGCGCCAATCTCGCCGGCGTCCTTGGTGTCGTCTTCGAAATCTTCATTGTTCATCACGCGGTTCTCGTAGCCTATCAGGCGGTAGCTCTCAACCGCTTCTGGGGCAAAAGTAATCTGGCACTTGGTGTCATTGGCTATGCTGTAGAAATTACTGCGCTCGTCAACAAACACTTTGAGCATCTCCTGTTCGCAGTCGATGTATGTGTAAGTTCCGTTGCCGTGGTTTGAGAGGCTCTCCATGCGGGCATCTGCGTAGTTGCCGGTACCAAAGCCCATGATGCTCAGGTAGATGCCCTTGTCCAGATAACTCTCTACCATCTTCACAAGTGCGTCTGTGTCGGTCACGCCTACATTAAAGTCGCCGTCGGTACACATGATGATGCGGTTATTGCCGCCTGTAATGTAATGCTCAACAGCCTCGTCGTAGGCCATCTTCATGGCTGCTCCGCCGGGGGTGTAGCCGTCTGTATTGAGCTGCTTGATAGCGTTCTTGATCTTCTGGGCATTCTTCACCTGAGTCGATTCCAGCAGCTTCTTGACTTCGCCGGAATAGGTGATAATTGCTATGCGGTCGGTCTCCTTCATATGGTCTATCATGCTGCAAAGTCCCTTTTTGACCAGGCCGATGCGGTCGTCGCCGGTCATGGAGCCCGATACGTCTATCAAGAGTATGTAGTTTGCGTCGGGAATATCGCTGTCGGGGATGGATTTGCCCTTGAGTCCGAGGCGGAGCAGTTTGTGGTCAGCATTCCAGGGGCAGTCGCCAAGTTCTGCATTTATTGCAACTGTCTCTTCTCCTGTAGGGTCTGCATAGTCAAAGGTGAAGTAGTTCAGGAACTCTTCTATCCGGACGCTGTTGGGGTTGGGCAGGATGTTGTTTTTGACAGCCCGTCGCATATATGCGTAGGCAGCACCGTCGGCATCAATGGAAAAAGTCGAGGTGGGCTGCTGGCTGGTCTGGATAAAGTCGTTCTCAACAATTTTGTCAAAGTCGTCGCCGTCGAAGGGGACTTCTTCATGCTCCATGTCCATGTTATTACCGTCGTATATGGCTTCGCGATAGTTGTCCATATAATAACCCTTGGTGCAAGAGGCGCAGGTGGCGAGAACAGCAACCACTGCTGCAATAGAAGTGATTTTTTTCATATCAGATGTTTTCTTTTGTTAGTGAAATGCAGCAAACGCGGAAATCTCACATCTAAATGGCAATTGTATTTACGGACATAATTATTTAACTTTGTTATAAATCGGGTTATATTATGAAAAAAGAGATATTATTGTCCTTGTTGGCCATTACCGCCATGTTGTCGTTGCCTGCTTGTGATAAGGAACAGGAGAAAACGGCAGAGGTGCAGACTATTAATGTGCTGGCCCCTAAGGATGTCATGTTTGAAGCCGCCTCTACCAAAGGGGCTTCTGTCCGGGACGGAAGTTCATTGGTTTTCAACTGGACAGCCGGAGACATCATTGGTGTTTTCCCTGGCGATGGCGATCAGCTACAACTCCCCATCACCGCTGCTAAGGGCTCAACGAGCGCTACTTTTGATGTCGGCGGCAGGGCGTTGAAGAACGATGCATCCTATGCTGCGTATTATCCCTTCAGCGGAGTTTATCACAAAGTCAATGAGGCTATAGTGATGGATTACACCGGTCAGGTACAAGATGGTAACGGGAGCTTTGCGCACATTTCTGCTTACGATTTTCTGGCTTCAGCCAAGGTTTCTCCTAAGAATAATGCCGTGACATTACAGATGGTACGGCAGGGTTCAATTCTATGTATGGATATACCAGTGCCCCAGCCGGAAGAGGTCAAATCTCTGACTATCTCATGTGACGAGGTCATTTTCGTGGAAAAGGCAACTCTGGATATCTCCGGTAATAACCCGGTGGTGACGCCAATCCAGATGACAGATAAGCTCACGCTCACGTTTGTCAATACCACGACAACCGCCGCCAATCAGACGGTGAGGGCATATATAGCCATTCAGCCGGTCGATTTCAGCAAGAAAACCGTAACCGTCAAGTTTGTTACATCTGACCATAAATATTCGGCTCCGGTCGCACCCGGCGCGGTGGAAAGGGGAAAGGCGGCAACCCTCCGCTTCTCAGAAGATTTCAAAGACGACACTGTCGTATCCAACCCTTCAGCCACGATATCTGACTTCGAATTCGACGGAGAGGTTACTACTTAATGCGTACGGTCTATTCCCACTCGATCGTTGCCGGGGGTTTGGAGGAGATGTCGTAGCAGACGCGGTTCACGCCGCGGACTTTGTTGATGATGTCGTTGGAGACCTTGGCCATAAAGTCGTAGGGGAGGGGGAACCAGTCGGCGGTCATGCCGTCGGTGGATACCACCGCACGCAGGGCCACGGTGTATTCATAAGTACGTTCGTCGCCCATCACGCCTACGCTGCGCACCGGCAGCAGAATTACGCCCGCCTGCCAGATGGCGTCGTATAGGTTGGTGGCACGGCGCAGGGGCTCGCTTGCCGATGGAAGGTCGCACTGATACGCGCGCAGGCTGCGGATGTATATATCGTCGGCATTGCGCAGTATCTCAAGTTTCTCTTCTGTGACTTCTCCCAGTATGCGGATACCCAGCGAGGGGCCGGGGAAAGGATGGCGCCCGATCAACTCTTCTTTGATGCCGAGGGCGCGCCCTACGCGGCGGACTTCGTCTTTAAAGAGGCTGCGGAGCGGCTCCACTATCTTCAGGTTCATCTTCTCTGGCAGTCCGCCCACGTTGTGGTGCGACTTGATTTTGGCAGAAGGGCCATTCACCGAGCAGGACTCTATCACGTCGGGATAGATGGTGCCCTGAGCCAACCACCGGGCGCCGACAACCTTCTGAGCTTCGGTGTCGAACACCTCTATGAAGGCCTTGCCGATGGCTTTGCGCTTGGCCTCAGGCTCGGTGACACCCGCCAGGGCGCCCAGGAAACGTGTGCCGGCATTGACGCCAATCACGTTAAGCCCCATATCCTTGTAGGATTCCAGTACGTCTGAAAATTCGTTTTTGCGGAGCAGGCCGTTATCCACAAATATGCAGTGCAGCTGGCTTCCGATGGCTTTATGGAGCAGTACGGCTGCAACGGTGGAATCTACACCGCCGGAGAGGCCGAGTATCACCTTGTCTTCTCCGATTCTCTCTCTCAGCGCCGCTACGGTGGTGTCTATGAAACTTTCGGCGGTCCAGTCGCCGCTGCAGCCGCAGATCCCCTTCACAAAGTTTTCGAGAATCTTGGGACCCTCCTTGGAGTGGAACACTTCCGGATGGAACTGCACGGCATAGGTCTGCTCGCCGCGGATGTGATATGCGGCATTGGCCACATCCTCCGTAGAGCCGATAATCTCGGCACCTTCGGGGAGGCGGGTGATGGTGTCGCCGTGAGACATCCAGACCTGCGAAACCTCGCTCACGCCGGCAAACAGCGGTGAGGCGGGATCCACGACATGCAGCATGGCGCGGCCATATTCGCGGCTGCCGGAATTCTCTACGTTGCCGCCGAATTTATATGCCATATACTGAGCGCCATAGCAGATGCCCAGCAGCGGCAGGCGGCCCTTGATGCCGGTGAGGTCAATCTGAGGCGCATTGGCATCGCGCACCGATGCGGGACTTCCTGAGAGTATCACTCCACGCACGTCCGGTCCAATCTCGGGCATCTTGTTGAAAGGGTGGATTTCGCAATAAACGTTCAGTTCCCGGACCCGGCGGCCGATCAGTTGGGTAACCTGAGAGCCGAAGTCCAGAATGAGTATCTTCTCTGTCATAATAGATAAGGGGTGTGGAGTGCGCAAAAGTATAAAAAATGTTGTATTTTTGCGCCCTGTTTTGAAAACGACTATGCAGAATATTAGAAACATAGCTATTATAGCCCACGTCGACCACGGCAAAACTACCCTGGTGGACAGATTGATACAGCAAACCACCCATATGCGCGAGGTGGAGAAGATGGGAGACCTGATCCTGGACTCCGGCGACCTGGAGCGGGAGCGCGGCATCACTATCCTGGCCAAGAATGTATCGGTTACTTATAAGGGCGTTAAAATCAATATCATAGACACCCCCGGCCACGCCGATTTCGGAGGCGAGGTAGAGCGCGTGCTCAATATGGCCGACGGCGTGCTGTTGCTGGTGGATGCCTTTGAAGGGACTATGCCCCAGACCCGTTTTGTGCTGCAGAAGGCCATCAGCATGGGCAAGAAGCCTATCGTGGTGATAAACAAGGTGGACAAGCCCAACTGCCGTCCGGATTTTGTGAACGAGCAGGTGTTTGACCTGATGTTTACACTGGATGCTACTGAAGAACAGCTCGATTTCAAGACTGTCTATGGCAGTGCAAAGCAGGGGTGGATGTCGCTCGACTGGCGCCAGCCCACCGATAACATAACTCCGCTGTTGGACGTTATCCTTAGCGAAATTCCCGAACCTGAGGTGGTGGAGGGTACTCCCCAGTTGCTGATATCCTCACTGGAGTACTCCCCGTATGTGGGACGTATCGCTGTGGGACGCATCACAAGGGGCACCCTGCATAAAAACGACAACATATCGCTCTGCAAGCGCTACGATATAATTGAAAAGCAGAAGATAAAAGACCTGATGGTTTTCAACGGGCTGGAAAAGACTCCGGTAGAGAGCGTCCAGTGCGGTGATATCTGCGCTGTTGTGGGTATCAACGGCTTTGAGATTGGCGATACCATTGCAGATTATGAAAATCCTGAGGCGTTGCCGCCAATTGCCGTGGATGAGCCCACTATGAGCATGCTGTTCAGCATCAACGATTCCCCCTTCTTTGGCAAGGACGGCAAGTTTGTAACCAGCCGTCACCTCAAGGAGCGTCTGGACCGCGAGCTTGAGAAGGACTTGGCGCTGCGTGTGAAACCTGGCGTCGGTACCGACTCTTTCGTGGTTTACGGTCGCGGCGTGCTGCACCTCTCAATCCTGATTGAGACTATGCGCCGCGAAGGTTTCGAACTGCAGGTGGGTCAGCCAAAGGTGCTGGACAAGACCATCAACGGCCAGCGTTGCGAACCTGTCGAGAATCTGACTATCGACGTCCCGGACGAGTTTGTAGGGCGAGCTATTGAGATGGCAACCCGTCGCAAGGGGGCCCTGGTTCACATGGATTCCCGCGACGGCCGCACCCATCTCGATTTTGATATCCCTTCCCGCGGTATGATGGGTCTCAGGAGCAACCTGCTCACCGCATCTGCAGGAGAAGCTGTGGTTTCGCACCGATTCAAGGATTACGAACCTTACAAGGGTGACATCGAGAAACGTATCAACGGTTCCCTGGTATCACTTGACACAGGCACAGCAATCGCCTATGCAATGGACAAACTGCAGGATCGCGGCCGCTTCTTTGTGGAGCCTGGCGAGGAGATATATGCCGGTCAGGTGGTGGGCGAGCACACCCGCGAGCGCGACCTTAACATCAATATCTGCAAGACCAAAAAGCTCACCAACGTCCGCGCCGCCGGCAGCGACGAGAAGGTGATGCTCCCTCCCGCCATAAAATTCAGCCTCGAAGAGGCGCTGGAGTATATTCAGGAGGACGAACTGGTTGAGGTTACGCCACACTCGATGCGCCTGCGCAAGATACTGCTGGACGAGACGGCACGCAAACGCGCTGCCTTAAAATAGGTTGCAAACCAAAAAAATATTGCTATATTTGCACCCCCTAATCTGCAGAAGTTAGAAGATAATGGAGATTGTCATTCCACTTCACGGGCTTACACGAGGCGGTCAGGAGTTTGAATTCTCGCTGGGCGACGATTTTCTGGAGAGATTCTCGCGCGACTTGATTCAGGGCTTGGATGCACGTGCAGACCTTGTTGCAGAGCAGAAAGGGGGGTGGATTGAAATACACTGCAAGGTAGTGGGGGAGGCTAAGGTCGAGTGCGACAGGTGTCTGGAAGAGCTTCAGATGCCAATCGGGATAGACCAGCGTCTTACCGTCCGTTTTGATGCCGAGCCGGAAGATGTCGTTAATGAAGACGACAACATAATCATCCTCCGCGAAGGTACCTCAGAGGTGGATCTGGCGCAGACGATATACGATTTGATATGCGTCTCGCTCCCCATGCAGAAGGTTCATCCTCAAGGGCAGTGCAGCCCGGCAGCCCTTTCGCGCCTTAGCGACGAGGCAAATGCAAAAAAAGATGCTCCGGCAAACACCCCCTTCAGCGGATTGAAGGATTTGTTGAAACAGAAAAATAATAAAGATTAAAAATTATAAACAATGGCACATCCTAAACGAAAAGTCTCCAAGCAGCGCAGAGACAAAAGAAGAACCCACGATGTAGCTCCCGTCCCCACTATGGCGACTTGCTCTAACTGTGGCGCAACCGTAATGTATCACCACGTTTGCCCTGAGTGCGGCTACTATCGCGGACGTCAGATCATTGCCAAGAAGGCGTAATCTGATTTCACAGGGCTTTTAGCCCGGAATGAATTGGGGGTATCTTTCAGGCCCCTTTTTCATTATAAGGCCCCTTAGTTCAACGGATAGAACGGAGGTTTCCTAAACCTTAGATAGTGGTTCGATTCCACTAGGGGCTACGAAAAAAGATTGACGCCAGTCAATCTTTTTTTCGTAAATTTGTTGGGGTTGATGGACAGGCTGTGAGTAAAAAGAAACTCATCTGGAAGATTCCCGCCGCCGTTGCGGGCGCTCTGTTAGGGATAGTGCTGATACTGTTAATAGCGTTAACGGTAATCATTTCTACGTCAAAAGCCCGCGTGGCTGTCCTGCAAAGGTGCGTGACGGAAATCAATAAAAGAACCAGCCTGGACGTAGATTTGGGAAGACTTTATTTCTCTCCTTTCCACCATTCTGTGAAGAGTTTATACTATGCATACAGGGGCAGAGGAGATCTGCCGCTGGACATGGATATAGACAAGCTGTTCATCGGCCATCGCGGGCAGGATACGTTGCTCTTTGTGGATGCATTGCGCCTGCGCGGCTACATGCAGGGAGATCCGGACGCCGACCTTATGCCCCTCACCGACATCGCCTCCCTCACGGCCCGTAACATAGTTGTGGAGCAGCTTCATCTGGACAGGGTAACCGTACACTCGGATACCCTTTTATCCTCTATCGGCATTGACGCCATAGTGGATTATCTGCAGTTAAAGAGCCCCGGAATCAATTTGACCAGAGGGGAGTACCCGCTTCACGGACTCAGAATAGCCGATGCAGATATCGGCATAGAGCTGCAGGAAAAAACCTCTGAGGAGGAGCCGGAGGATACAACATCCACCCCCATGGCCTTCCATATTCCGGACGGGCAGATAAGCAATGTGCGCTTTGTCCTCAACCCCAGGGGCCTGGTCTTGCGTGCAGATTCTCTGGATGTAAACGTGCTGGCAGATGTAGGGAACAACCTCTACGATGTACACCATGTCGCCATTGGTAACTCTTCCCTTGCACTTAAATCTCTGTTCCTGCCTTTTGAGGCAATAGAAGGAGACGTGCTGGTGGATCTGGACGCCGATCTTCTCCAGTCACGCAACCTGTATGCCCGCTGCGATGCGTTCGGAGCAAATGCAAATCTGCAAGACACAAGGCTGGACATGGAAACCATGCGCGTAGACCTTGACGGCACTGCCGGTTACCGTGGGAGCAAGGCAAATGTTAAGGGCTTCTATGACATTGACGATGAGCGCTATGACATGCTGGTGAATCTCCTCAAGATTAACGCCGGCCCCTTCCTGAAGGGGAGCCATAAAGTGAAAGTGACGGGCAATATCCATGCGCAGGGTCAGGGAATAGACATCCATTCCCCCGCCATAAAGAGTAAAGTGCACGCTCATCTGGCCGATTGTATATATGACGATATCAACGTCTCCGGCCTGGAGCTGGACGCTTTACTTACCGGCAAAAAGGTGGAGGGGGACCTGAACCTGCCACTCTCCATGACCGGCGACAGCCTGCAAGTATGTGCCCTTTCAAAGCACCGCTTCTCTGTCAGGAATTTCTTCACACCAAAGCATATAGGCGTAGACTACCATTCGCAGATAAATGACCTGTTGGCACACGTTGCCGGTGAAGACTTGGACATAGAGAGCCTGAACCTGGACTTCAGCACCGATTCCAGCACCGCTTTCCATGCGGTAACGCAGGGGCTTGACATGGATTTGCAGAGCCCCATGCACGCTATCACGCTGCTGGATATGGTTAAACCGCTGATGGGCGTGGTCAGGGATTCAAGCTTTGTAAGGTCTATCACCTCCCTGCAGGATCTTACAAGATTGGATACGCTAAGGCACCTTATTCCTGACCTCAGGGCCGATATCAAGCTTGCGGAGAACAGTCCAGTTCACCCTTTTATCCGGAGTAACGGGCTGGATATCGATAAACTGAACCTGTTTTTTGATACCGATTCCCTCCGAACCAATATGATACTGGAAGCCGCCATCCCGGCAATCGGCAATCCGGCCGACAGTGCCGCCCTGCATTTACCCGCCGCCACGGCGTCAATGCTGCTGAATATGACGGAGGGCAAAACCGCGGCCTCCATCAAGGCCAATTCCAATATCACGGGCGACTTGATGAGTCTGGACAGGCTTAATACGGACGCCGCGTTCAATCTCGATCTGGTGCGCACAGACAGGAATCTTGGCGGAACGGGACACCTTTCCCTGGACGGCCTGCGCTACAATGACATGGACTTTGGGAACCGTACGGCTGATATCCTCATTTCACCGTCAGAGGCCTATGACAACGCCCTCAGGGCCGATTTGCGTCTGGACGATATCCCCATTGAAATTGTTGCCGGCATTCTTCACAGGGACGATGTAGACATGACCGGTTTTATCCAGGCAGAAGCTGTAGCTGACGGCCTGCCGGGAAAAATGGATTTATCGGCCGAATTCGTGCCGCGTGACGTCAGCGTGTTGTATAAGCCGTATAACGTCAAGTTTGGCATTGGAGAGACCCCGGTGGTGATGTCCCATAACGACATAGATCTTGCTGGCTTGCGTATCTATGGCGCGGACAGTACCTATCTGGCTCTCTACGGCGGCATGAACCTTAATACCAGGCTTATCGATGTCGTACTTTCCGCCGATAATTTCTCCCCGATGGAGCTGCCTAAGGACGGCCTCATCCCTGTATATGGCCACCTGGCAACTGATGTCAGCGGTCGTGTTACCGGTCCGCTGGACGATATCCTTGCCGATGTTGACGTCACCGTACTACCCGCTACGGACATCACCTATCCCATAGACAATAAGAATCTTGCGCAGGTGAGGCCCAGCGGTAAGGTCAACGTAAAGTACACCTATCCCGACAACCAGACGAACCTTGGCGGAACAATCAACGTGGATGACGGTGTGGTACGCTATTCGCCCCGTCTCTATCCCATGATGCCTTTCCTCGTGGATCCTGGAAGCAACGTCACATTCAACGGCCCTTTTAAGCGTACAATGATTGATGTCTCCGCTTCGCAGCAGGTAAAGGCCGATGTGGAATCGGTAGAAGAGGAAACCCGCCGCGTGACCTTCAATACCGGAGTGCGCGTGAAGGGGGAGCTTGACTCTCTTGGCCTTGGCGTCATCGGCTTCTTTCTTGAAGCCCCTGACGATGAGGTCGTAACGCGTGAGTTAGCTTCCATGGACCAGGAGACCAAAGAGGGCGTGGCGGCGGCGCTTCTGGCCACCGGTATGTACATGGGAGCAAGCAATGTAGCCGCGCAAAGGGACGGATACGCATTCTCCAGCATAGTCAACAGCCGCATCAACGCCGCCATGGCCAATTCCAAGATGGGAAAGGTCATAGACGTGGATATCAGCAGCGGACAGACGGAGCACGCATCCGGCAGGACCAACGATACCAACATCTCCATCGGCAAATCCCTGTTCGACGACAGACTGCGTATCACCGTGGGGTCCGTCATATCCGACAATCCGGATGTGAATAAGGCCAACGGCCTTTTAAGTCAGGTTTCGGCCGATTATAAAATCAACAAGTCCGGAAATGTAGTGATGAGAATGTTCTCCCAAAGGGATTACAACAATGTCTTTGAAGGAGAACTTGTCAAGTCTGGTTTGGGCGTGGTGACAACAAATGAGTGGAAGAAGGGCATGCATACATACAAGTTCACTACAGATGCAGATATAGCCTATCGTTCCAATAAGAGTATCGGCCCCAACCTTACCCTGACCCATTCCATCCGCAACCTGCTGGGTCATGGGGAGACGTTCTCCCTGAAGGGCCACGGGGCATACTACTGGTCCCTGCGCGACCGGATGCCCGGTGACTCCCAGAAAACGGATACGTACAAGATTGGCTTGGACGCCGCCCTGGTTTTCCCGTATCTGCACTGGCCAGGTGACAACAAACCGGACGGCGACACCCGCTACCGCCTTGGATATAAGTATGAAAACGTTGCCGGCGGATATGGCGTCCACAAGTTATCCGGAGCGCTCTCCTATTTTATCAAGCCCGGAGGCTACGTCACGCATACGTTCACGCCCCTCTATCTTTCCCTGGCGAAGATCAAGGTGTCGGACGATGTCATGTATACCATAGCGGATAATCCTGAAGTCCTCAAGCTGCTGGCCGGCAACGAACTTATACCTGCCGTCGGCTATGGCGTTACATATAACGATTACCGCTCCTCTCGCGCGGTAAATACCATGATTGACTTTGAAATCAAGGAGGCGGGTAATCTGACCAATGCCATTTACAGCGCCTTTGGCCACAAGTGGAACGAACTTAACAAAACTATAGGCAATCTGCCTTTCAATCAGTTTGTGAAGCTCACGGCTGAGCTGTGGAACAAATTCAATTTCACGGAGCGGGTATGCATCGCAACGCGTCTTTACGCCGGTGCCAATGTGCCGCTTGGAAATTCCGACTCATCCCCGCTTTCCGAGGCTTTCTATGCAGGCGGCCCCAACAGCCTGCGTGCGGCGGAGCCTTACGCCTACGGCCCGGGTAACTACCGTAGCACCAAGTTCAACCAGTACTACTTCCATTCCGGCGAAGTCAAGATGGAGGCTAACATAGAGTTGCGCTTCCCGCTGGTCTGGAAAATCAACGGTGCTGTTTTCGTTGATGCCGGTAACGTTTGGAATTTGCGCAATTCCTCAGAGCTGATTCCAGAAGAGGATTATGAGATACTCGCAGAGTTTTTGGGCCTTACGGAGATGATGTATGACGGCTTTATCAACAATCCCTATCTTGCAAAGCAGATTGCACTTGGCACCGGCGCCGGAATCCGTCTTGACCTTGACGGCCTGGTCATCCGCCTTGACCTTGGGGTTGGCATTCACGAACCTTACCAGACCTACAAATACGACAAGGAGCTCAAGCCGGATTATACCCAGCCAATCAACACCTATTACAATTTGCCCTCAGTCCTTGACGGCCTGCGTCTCAACTTTGGTGTAGGATATCCCTTCTAGCCCTTTTGCCCATCACAAATTAGATGAATCGTCTCTGCAAATTAATCTCCGACTATATGGGGGTGCTGGTGCTGCTAGCGGCTGTGCTGGCGCTCTTGTTTCCGGGCTTTTTCTGTCATATTAAGCCCAGTCTTATCAATCCGCTTCTGGGTGTGATTATGTTTGGGATGGGCCTTACGCTTCGCGCAGATGATTTTAGGGTCGTGTTCATGCGGCCAAAGGATGTCATTGCAGGCTGCCTGACCCAGTTTACCGTTATGCCGTTGTTGGCTTTTGCCCTTTCAAAACTATTCTCCCTTGACGAAGCGCTTACCGTGGGAATGATACTGGTGGGCTGTTGCCCGGGCGGCACAGCTTCCAACGTCATCACATATCTGGCCAAGGGCGATCTGGCACTTTCAGTGGGGATGACGGCGGTTTCTACACTGCTGGCTCCCCTGTTGACGCCGCTGCTGGTGTTGTTGCTGGCCGGCAAGACGGTGGATGTTGATGTAGTAGGGATGCTTTTGAGTATTCTCTGGGTGGTTATCCTGCCGATAGTTCTGGGGTTGCTGGTAAAGCGGTTCCTGCCAAAGGCCAGCGACAAGGTGTCCGATTATCTCCCGGCAGTGTCGTCTCTTGCTGTATGTGTCATAGTACTGATAGTGATAGCGGCCAACGCCCAAAAGCTGCTTTCGAGCGGGCTTGTCATCATGTTTGCGGTAGTACTCCACAATGTCTGCGGACTCGCAATAGGCTATCTCATAGGCGTGGTGCTGCATATGACGCAGGCCAAGCGCCGGGCTGTCAGTATCGAGGTGGGGATGCAGAACAGCGGTCTGGCGTCATCGCTCGCCAACACCCATTTTGCCGCCCTTCCGATGGCCACCATCCCCGGCGCCCTGTTCAGCGTATGGCACAACATCAGTGGCGCTATCGTCGCCAGGATTTTCGCATCCGCAAACAGACGCCCGTAAATTCAGGAATCGTTATGCTGCGGGTTCTTCTGCCTCAGGAGCGGAGCAGCTTTGTTTCTCTGCCAGTATTGCGTCTGCTTTCTTGGAGAAGAAGTCGTACATCACGCCCTGTACTGCCACGATAATTGCGGCACAGAGGAAGCAGGCTATTACTGCCAGGAACGGACCGACTTTGGGGATGACTCCCAGAATCAGACAGATGATGAAGATACAGATGACGCAGAGCAAGTTCACAAAGAAGATGCGCCATTTGTTGCCATAGGTGCTGTCGTAGCTGAGGCCGAGCGCCTTGATTGGCGATACCTTTTTGTCAATCAAGAAGTAGATGGCAAAAGTCCAGGCGATACCTATCACCAAAGCAGGGATGAGCATGAAAGCAGCGGCGGCAGTAACGCCCATGGATATCAGTCCCAGCAGCAGGAAGAATTTACCCAGATTCTTGAAGTTGTCCTTGTCAAAGATGGATACGGGATCTATGACCTCCCCACGTCCGATACCTATTACGGCTTTGTATAAGCCGATGGTAGTGCCCACATTCAGATAGGGAATCCAAAATGTGATGATATATAGAATCACCATCAGCAGCAAAGGGAAGAAGTTCTTGAGACCATACTGGACGCCATCCTTGATGGTCTTCATAATGTCGAGTTTTTCTTTATTCATAGCTATTTGTGTTGAATTGGTAACCCAAATATACCTTATTTTGCGTGAACCTTCAAGTAATATGTGGGCTGAAAATGAATATATTTGCAACAGAAATTGAATAAAAGTGTATTTCTATATGGCAAAGTTTATTCTGAACAGGCCGGATGATTATCTATCCCTTTCAAAAAAGAAGATTATCGGTATTACTCTGAAATGGTTTGCGATACTGATGGTGGGAGCCGTTCTGTTAAAAATAGTTTGTACTGCCATCTATATGTCCAAAGGCGTTAATCCTGCGGAGCTGACTAAGTTCATCGGTGATCCGACTAATTATATGGGTAATGCAACCTGGATGACTTTACTTCATTTTATTATTGTCGCTCCACTGGCAGAAGAGCTTATGTTCCGGTTGGGACTCTCTTTCAAGCGTCAGACCGTTGCCCTTTGGATAGGCCTCCTGCCAATTGTAATCGCCTTTTTCATCTATAAATGCCGGGTTTGGTACATCTTGCTGGGACTTGCCGCTGCGGGTGCACTTTTATATTGGCTGATTTGCCGTTTCACTACCGATGAACAATGGAAAAACTGGCGGCAGAAGTATATCATTCCCGCTATGTGGATATCGGCAATAGGCTTTGGTTTGCTGCACTTGAGGGCTTTCTCTGTCCTGAACTGGCAGCTGCTTCCGTATGTGCTGGCAACAATTATGGTTCCTATGGCTGGAGGTTGTGCAATCACCTATGCACGAGTTAACCTCGGCTTTTGGTGGGGTGTCCTGCTTCACTGCCTCTTCAATATCCCCTCAGTTTTGATGATTGCTTCATCTATGTAATTCAAGCCTTTCTGTATTCGTTGGGGGTGACTCCGTATTTCTTCTGGAATTCACGGTAGAACCAGGTCCTGCTTGAGAAACCGCAGGCATATATTATCTCCTGGACCGTCTTGCGTGTGGTTTTCAGCAATCGGGCGGCATTTTCAAGGCGGATGTGCCTTATGTATTCAGTAGGACTCATATTGACTGTCTCTTTCAGTTTACGGTAGAGTTTCATCTTGCTCACCGCAATTTCTGAGGCGATGTCTTCTACAGAGAGATCTTCATTGTCCATATTTGCAATAATCACATCTGTGATGTGGATAATCAGATCCTTGTCTTCGTTTTTTACCATGTTGCCCTCAAACTGCTGTACGGCCGCGTGGGCAGATTCGCTGTACTCCTTGATTATTTGGCCATGCCCGATGAGGCGGTCCACCATGGCGACGAGGTGGCGCGGGCTGAAAGGTTTGCCTATATATGCGTCGGCTCCGCTCTCAATGCCCTCTATCTGGTTTTCGAGCGAACTGCGGGCGGAGAGAAGGATGAACGGGATGTGGCGCGTGGCGGGGTTGTCTTTTACCGCCCTGAGGAGTTGGTTCCCGTCCATACCGTCCATCATAACGTCGCTTATGATGAGTACCGGCTGCCGCCTGGATATCTGTTTCAGAGCCTCTTCTCCATCGCCGGCCTCCATTACGTTGAACCGAGAGCGGAACAGGCTGCAGATGAAATCCCGTATGTCGGGATTGTCGTCAACAACGAGAATATCCCTGTTGAAGACGGTGCCCGGGGTGTCATCTTCATCCAAAGGGGCGGCGGCGACATCTGCATCAGGCTTGTTATCTACTGTTTCAGCTATTTGAGAAGTAACCTCCTGCCACGGCAACGACACTGTGAAAGATACGTAAGAAGAGCCGTCTGAATCGGGAACGATGCTGCCGCCAAGGGCCTCTGCAAGGCTTTTGCAGAGCGACAGGCCGATGCCGTTGCTCACGTGCCCCCTGGAGATCTCTTTTTCGAACCGTTCGAGCACAGCATAACGGTCAAAAACTCTTGCCATCTCCCTCCGCGTGATTCCTACGCTGGTATTTGTGACCTTGACCACCAGTTTGTTCCCTTTTGCCTCATAGTCCAGCGACATTACGCCTCCTGCCGGAGTGTATTTTATGGCATTTGAGACAAGGTTGAACAATATCTTCTCAAGGCAAACGCTGTCTGTATTCCACATGAGAGGATCTTTGGCCATTTTCAGGCCGATGCCAGACTGCTCCGCCTTGTCGCGGAAAAGAGAGATGATTCTTGCTGCGAGCTGATCAACTTGGACGGGAGTAATCTTTACAGTAAGATGGCCGTTCTCCGCCTTGCGGAACATTATCAACTCGCGAATGAGCGCCTGCATCCTCTCTGAATTGGATTCTATGACATCAACGCAGTGCTTCTGGGCAGAAGTCAGTTTGCGGTCCTGATGCAGCTGCTCGCAGGGGCCGGTAATGAGTGTGAGGGAGTTGGAGAATTCATGTGCTATGTTGGTGAAGAACTGCAGCTTTCCTTCGTGGACATCTTCTATGGTCTGCATCCTTGCCTTGTAGCGGAAGAATCTCAGAATCTGCCATGCAAGAAGCAGGAATAGTATTATGTATAAAGCCCTGGCCGGAGTGCTGGCATACCATTTGGGCAGGACTTTTACCTTCATGCGGTATGACTGTGGATTCCATCGTCCTTCTGCATTGGTGCAGCGCACGTTGAGGGTGTAAGTCCCCGGTTTGAGATTGGAAAAAACCATCAAGTCCGATGATGATCCGAGCCTGACCCATTCTGAGTTGAATCCGTCCAGTCGGTACGATAATTCGCACCGGTGGGAGTAGATGTAGTCCAGCGGTACAAAGCTGAAGCTCAGGGTGGTGTATTCAGGCTTTACCGTCAGGGTCCCGTCTTGCATGTTTCTGTCCATCGGAACCCTCTCGTTATCCATGTACACGGCGTAGAGGAACAGATTGGGGAACCCTCCGGCGCTTTTGAGCTCTGCAGGGTCAAAACTGCTGAAGCCATGTATGCCGCCAAAGTATATCTTCCCCCGACCCAGGAAGCACGCCCCGTCGGAGAATTCATTGTCTTGAAGACCGTCCTGGAGATAATAGGATGAATATGCTTCTCCATCGTAAGAGATACGGCAGAGGCCGTGGCTGGTCCCGGCCCAGATGTCTCCGTCTATCTCAGCGACAATGCCGTGGATGGTGGCATTGGGCAAGCCGTCCTCTTTGGTGTAGCGTCGCAGGACCTCTCCACTGGAGTCCATGTGATAGAGGCCAGTGGAGGAACCGGCCCAAATGGTGCCGTCGGGAGCCTCTTCGAGGCAGATGACATCGTATGCCCCTTCGTGAGAGGAGATTGTGCCGTCGGCAGATATGGATCTCAGGCCGCCGCCACGGGTGCCGACCCAGATGGTTCCGTCTGAACTCTCTTTCACAGAATAAACCACATAGCTTCCAAGCTGGCCAGCCCCGTAGTTGGTGAAGCCGGCCGGCTCCAGGGCATTGAGTGTCACTAAGTAGAGCCCGCTGCCGCTGGTTCCGGCAATCATCCTGCCGTCACGCGTGAAATGTATGGAATATACCGACCTTAGGAGCGGGTCAACCTGAAAGAGCTTCAGGCAGCCGCGTTTTATGCATGCTATTCCGACTCCGTCGGTGCCTGCCCATACATAGCCGTCGTGGTATTCGAGAGAATAAACGGAGTTATCCGGCAGGCCGTCTTCAGTAGTTATGTTCCTTACCAAATCGCCGCTTTGGGAGAATACAAAGATGCCGGAACCTTTTGTCCCGACATACAGCAACCCGTCATCGTCCTGGGTGAAGCAGCGTACCGCGCTCCCTCCGAATAAATCTGTTACCGTGTTAAACTCGTCCCTTGCCGGGATAATCTGGGCTACGCCGCGCATATCTGTGCCTGCCCAAATAATACCCTGGCTCCCGGCATATACGACAAGGACGGGCATGCCCGATATCACCGTCTCTGCTGCAGAGTCCATATCGGTGAACCTGTATAACCCGGTTGAAGTCGCCACCAGAATACCGTCATCATACTGAGATACTGCGTTGACAATTCCATCTACATCCATCCTGTGCCGTGTGCCGGATACGGGGGCAACCGACTCCAGCACTGAAGACCCGTTCCTCTGAAAGGCGATGTTTGACCCTATGCGGAAAATATCGGCGACTCCAGATGCGATATCTTTATCCTTACCCTGTATTAACCGTGAATCTTTGGTGCAAATGAACGGGATGCCATCGACGCTCACCATGAACCTGCGGATTCTCCATGGATAATCCTGAAGAAGGACAAAAGCCCCGTTTTCGTATCTGTAAACGCCCTTGCCATCTACAGAGGCGCACACCATACCGTAGTCGAAGCAAAGGTGGAATGCCTGCTCCGATTCTACATGCTGCGCTTCTTCTGTGAAGTAATGGGTAAAGACCCCCTGAAACGGATCGTATCGGTCAATTCCGCGGTCGGTGGAGACCCAGATAAAGCCCTGGTCATCTTCCCCGATCTCCCTTATGACATTGTTGCATATAGAGGTCTCATCGGAAGGATCGGGCACGAAAGAAAAGAACCACCTTCCGTTCCAGCAGTTGAGACCATCCCACGTCCCCATCCAGATTATCCCCTGGGAGTCCTGGAACAGTGCCGTCACGGAGCTGTTTGAGAGCCCGTCGGCACTTGTCAGATACTTGACAGAATATTGCGCTGCACTTGCAAATAAAGTGTACAGAAGCAGAAAGTGTACTGTTATGAAACGTTTGTACATGGGTCCTGGCGGCTTTTAACCGCAATTTAGCAAGAATTAACCGCAAATGAAAAAATTGTGTACTCAAATGAAAGTAAACTGCACAATGGTGCTGAGGCCTCTCCTTACCTTTGTTTACAGAAACATAAAACACACGACATATGGACATAGCCAAAAGAAACCCTTCAAATCCCTTGATTAAGCCCTCTGACCTGAAGCCCTGCATTCCAGGTATGGAGATTACATGCCTGCTGAATCCCGGTGTGTTTCGCATGGATGGCAAAACATGGCTTCTTCTCAGGGTCGCTGAGCGACCTGTACAGAAAGAGGGTGTTATAAGCTTCCCCGTCTATAATGAAAAAGGGGAGATTGAGGTTCTGAGTTTCCGCAAAGACGATCCGGACCTGGACGCGCACGACCCCAGAGTCATCGGATACAAAGGCAAGGACTACCTTACTACACTCTCATATCTCCGTCCTGTATATAGTTTGGATGACGTCCACTTCCAGGAAGACCCTGCAATCAAGCCGATCTTTGGCAAGGGTTTCCAGGAGAGTTTTGGCATTGAGGACTGTCGCGTAGCAACCATGGAAGATGGCTACTGGCTGACCTTCACAGAGGTGTCACCGGTGGCGGTCGGTGTGGGGCTTATCGCTACCACCGATTTCAGGCAGTTGCGTCGCGAAGGGATGATATTCCCGCCCCACAATAAAGATTGCGCTCTGTTCCAGGAGAAGATAGGGGATATGTACTATGCTTTCCACCGTCCCAGCTCTCCCGAACTTGGCGGTAATTATATATGGGTGGCGGAGTCTCCCGACCGCATCCACTGGGGCCGCCATATATGTATAGCTACAACCCGTCCCGGCAAGTGGGACAGTGCACGGGTAGGGGCGGGTGCCGCTCCCATCCGCACCGCAGAGGGGTGGCTGGAGATTTACCACGGCGCCAACAAGGAGAACCGGTACTGCCTCGGAGCGCTGCTGCTGGATATCAATGACCCCACTAAAGTCCTCGCCCGCAGCGATGAACCCATCATGGAGCCGGTTGCGGACTACGAGAAGACGGGATTCTTCGGAAACGTCGTGTTCTCCAACGGCTTCTATATGAAAGACGAAGATACAATAGAGATGTTCTACGGCGCGAGCGACGAGGTAATCTGCAGCGCCCGCCTGAGCGTAAGTGAAATACTCAACACCCTCAAGTAAATGTTCAAGGAATTCAAATACTTTGCTTCGCAGCCGCTGAATGTCCGCACGCTGCTTGTCACGAACATGCTGTTTGCGATGGTGCTGCCGCTGGTGAATATTTTTGCGGGGGCGTATGTGCTGCGTGCCACCGGCAACGATACCACTATACTCATCGCGTTCCAGCTCTGTATGTATATAGGGGTCGTCCTCTCCGCCTTGGGGAACGGACTCCTGATGAAATGGTTCAAATCGGCCACTCTTTATGCTTTCGGCATCCTCATATCTTCAGTATCGCTCATCGTGCTGATGTTCCTGAAAAATCCTTCCAACGTGGTTATATGCACGGCAGGCCTTTTCATTGGCCTGGCAACAGGGTTTTTCTGGACTAACCGTTACCTGCTGACTCTGTATGCCACCGACGATGAAAACCGTAACTACTTCTTTGGGCTGGAGTCGCTGTTTTTCACCCTTTGGAATATTGTGATTCCCATAGTGGCCGGCCTTGTGATAGCTTTCACGGAAGACCACACGCTTTTCGGATGGGACCTTACTGCCGACAACGGCTACCAGTTCCTGACCATTCTGGCACTCATCATCAGCATCTGTGCCTGCTTCGTGCTCGCCCGTGGCAAATTCCAGAGCCCTGCGAACATGAATTATTTCCATTTCAGGTTCCATATACTGTGGAAGAAGATGCTGGGCCTTGCATCCCTCAAGGGGATGGTGGAGGGCTTTATTGTTACCGTTCCCACGATTCTCATATTCAAGTTCATAGGCAACGAAGGGTCGCTGGGACTGATCCAGGGTGTAAGCGGCGCCGTGACCGCAATCGTGGTCTATATACTGGGCAGGGTGGCAAAGCCGCAGCACCGCATGGCAATCTTTGGCGCCGGCCTCGCCATCTTCTTTTTGGGTACGCTCGCAAACTGTGTCCTGTTCTCTGCCGCCGGGGCGTTTACCTTCATTATCTGCAACGTAATGTTCCAGCCCTTGAGGGACCTTGCCTATTTCCCCACTATGATGAAGACTATCGACACGGTAAAGGTGCTTGAGGACAGGGATGAATACACATACATAATGAGCCATGAGTTTGGCTTGTTTGCCGGAAGGGCGTTCGGAATGCTCCTCTTCATAATTCTGGCTTTCGCTTTTGGCGAGGGTGGGGCAGATATCGCCCTCCGCTGGGCCGTGCTCATCGTGGGCGCTGTCCAACTCATCTCATTACCACTTGCAAAGAGTATCCTCAAAGATATCGACACTAAATATACCCCTGCAAATGAAAACTAAGATCATACTTATAATAGCTTCGGCGTTTGCGGCTGTGGCCTGTACCTCCGGCTACGGAGGCGCCCCCATTGCCCAGAAGGCTATCGGCAAGGTAGAGACAATGCCCTCCCTGCCGCAGCCTTACGCCATCTTAGACTGGCATCAGAAGGCTCTGGATTTTGATGCGTTCGCATTTGATTTTGATAACCCTGCACCTTGCGGCCCCGTGATCTGGTGGGACGATGCCCGCCGCAATAACGGCGGACGCACGTTTGGTCTTTACACCGCTATGAAGGATGCACGCCAGGGCGCAGATGTCAACAACGGTGAGTTTCATGAGAGTCTGAATACCCTCCATTGTCTTCTTGGCGCCGGCCTCAACGGTATCGACAAGCGCGACCAGAACGGCAACAACTGGGTGAAGATGAGCCAGAACTACTTCAATACGGAGAACGGCTGGAACATTGTGATGAACAACACTTGCCCGGAGGTGGCACTCCTTGGCGGAGGATACGGCCGCGACTGGTGGTACGATATCTATCCCAACATACTGTTCTGGGCTGTGAGTGAGGTTTTCCCCGGAGTGGATGGGGCAGAGGAGATCCTGCGTACAACTGCAGACCAGTTTGCCCGTGCCGATTCAGTGCTTGCAGGCAACTATGACTATACCTACTTCGATTATGCAGCCATGAAGGGGTGCAACAACTGGATTCCCAAGCAGCAGGACGCTGCCGGCGGCCATGCATGGGTGCTCTACAGCGCTTACCGCCATTTTGGCGACGAGAGATATCTCAAGCACGCCATCTCTGCGATGGAGGCACTTGAGGGCCAGACAGAGAGCCGTTTTTATGAGATACTACTGCCGATGGGTATTTACACCGCCGCCCGCCTGAATGCAGAACAGGGGTGCAGTTTTGACCTGGACAAGATGTTTTCATGGGTATTTGACGGCTGTACTGCAGCGGACGGCCGTACAGGCTGGGGTATCACCTCCGGCCGCTGGGGTGACTACGACATCGCCGGCCTTCAGGGCAGCCTGATTGACGGTGGCGGCTTCGCCTTTTTGATGAACAGCATAGACGTGGCCTGGCCATTTGTGCCGCTGGTGAAATATCAGCCCCAGTATGCACGTGCAATAGGCAAATGGATGCTTAACAATGTCAACTCCTGCCGCCTGTTCTTCCCGGATCAGATTCCCGATTCACTGCAGTGCCTTCCCGGCATGCAGGACTATACAAACAGCGTGATTGCATACGAAGGGCTCCGATATGAGGATGACCGTTACATGCCCGTGGAACATGAGGGAAAGCATCCCATCGCTTTGGGTGACGGCCCGCTCTGGAACGAGAAGAATCCGCCGGAGAGCATGTTCAGCGTATACAGCACCTCGGCGGTAGGTATCCTCGGCGCGATTGTCCGTACCACCGATGTGGAGGGGATTCTCCGCCTGGACTGCAACGCCACCGACTTTTATGCCAGCAGGCCCTGGCCGGTATATCTGATGTACAACCCTCATACCGATGCGCGTGAGGTGACCTATACCCTTGACGGCGACAGCCGTTGCGACCTTCTGGATGTAGTATCAGGGAAATATCTTGCCAAGGGTGTCAGCGACAGCTGCAAGATAACAATTGACGCGGATTGCGCTGCCCTCATAGCAGAGCTCCCCGCCGGAACACAGGCAAACGATAAAACAATACTCTATAATGAAAAGTAAACTTCTGACCCTTCTGCTCATTTTCCTGGGCACGGCCGCATTCGCGCAGACCCGCATCGGCGGAACTGTGACCGATGCTGCATCCGGCGAGCCGCTCATAGGCGTGAGCGTCTTTGTGGAAGGCACCTCATCGGGCACCAGCACCGACATCGACGGCCGCTATGATCTCAACGTCGCCTCCGACGGCAACCTTCAATTCTTTTACATGGGTTATAAAACGGTTACCGTGCCCATTGATGGCAAAACCACTATAGACATCGCTCTTGAAGAGGACACTACGTATCTCGACGAGGTTGTCGTGGTGGGTTATTCCGTAATGAAACGCCGTGACGTGCTCGGTGCAGTGAGCAAGGTGGGTGGTGAAGAGCTCCAGAAAGTTCCTGTCTCATCCGTCCAGCAGTCGCTGCAGGGCCGCGTTGCCGGCGTGAACGTCACCTCCGAGACCGGTGCGCCTGGTGCCGGCATCTCTGTCCGTGTACGCGGTACAGGTTCTATATCGTCCAGCAACGAACCGCTCTACATCGTGGACGGTATCCCGGTAGAGGGTGCGCTCAATACGCTCGCGGCTGGCGACATCGAAGAGATTTCGGTGCTCAAGGACGCTTCTTCCGCAGCCGTGTACGGTTCACGTGCAACCAACGGTGTCGTCCTGATAACCACCAAGAGCGGTAAGGATGGCGATGCCAAGATTACCTATAATATGCAGGCCGGCGTGCAGTTCCACGGCTATCTGCCAAAAATGACCAACACCGACCAGTACATTGCGCTCTATAACGAGGCTACACGCAACGACAATATGTACAGCGCAATCCAGAGAAAAACCATAGAAGGGGAATATGTAAAGGATTTCGCCAACGTAAACCATCTGGAGGAGATTTTCCGCGTCGCCCCCATCCATCAGCACGAACTCTCCGTGAGCGGCGGCAACGGGAAAACCCAATACCTGATTTCCGGCTCCTACTTTGGCCAGGAGGGTATCATCCGCCATTCCGATTATAACCGTGCAGGTTTGCGTACCAGCGTCACCTCTCAGATAAAAGATTGGCTCAAGGTCGGGATAAATGTGAGCGGGTCGCTGGCAAACAACCGCCTTCTGGCAAGTTCCGGAGACGGCTATAACAATGATATGGGCGGCAGCGTCGTACGTTATGCACTCTTCCGCAATCCCGCTATCCCTGTGTATAACGCAAGCGGCGAGTACGTCGATTCTCCCTCTGAGTACTATGGCGACGCCCTGTACAACTCTTTCTTCGGTAACGGCTACAGCCCTGAAGGGCTGGCGGAATATACCGACCGCACCAACCGTACAAAGACCCTGCTCGCTACCGGCAATGTTATAATCAACTTCACGGACAATATTTTCTGGAAGACCACGATGGGTCTCGACTACCGCAACAACGATTTCCGCCTCTGGAACCGCACCTGGGGTACCGAGAACCGGATCAACTCCACCAACGGGCTCACCGTCAGAAACAACGAGAACGTGGGCTGGACCGTGAACAGCACATTCAATCATAATATACAGGCAGGACTGAGCAACATCAACTATATGATTGGTGCAGAGGCTATCCGCAACAGTGAGAAGGTGATTGCAGCCAGCAACGAGCAGTTCTCAAGCAACGACCCCGACCTGCTCTATATCGGCCTCGGCGAGGGCGCTTTGAACGCAAATAACGGCGCCAGCGCATCTTCACTGCTCTCCTTCTTCGCCAACGGCAACTACAATTACGACGGCAGATACTACCTCTCCGGAATTGTCCGTCTGGACGGATCTTCTCGCTTCTCCAAGGGCAACCGCTGGGGCCTGTTCTACTCTGCATCGGCTGGCTGGAACATTGACAAGGAGAACTTTATGAAGGATGTCAACTGGATTGAGAAGCTTAAGCTTCGCGCTGGCTACGGTGCGATCGGCAACCAGAACATCGACCTGTATGCATATTCCGACCGCTACTCCGGAAGGTACTATTACTTCTTTGGCGGCGCTCAGGACGGTTATGCACAGACTTCCCTGGGCAACACCAACCTCAAGTGGGAGACCTCCCACCAGCTCAACATAGGTTTGGACCTGGAGGTACTCAAAGGTGAACTTGGCGGCTCCATTGACTGGTATTACAAGGTCACCGACAATATGCTTGTCAGGGAATCTCTCCCCAGCTCCGTTGGATACGCATCTTCCCCGTGGATCAATAACGGCAGCGTGCTGAATACCGGTATCGACCTGGAGGTTTTCTACCGTAAGCAATATAAGGACGGCGGCTTTGACATCACCCTGAACGGCGGTTACCTTCACAACGAGGTGCTCAGCCTTGTGTCGCCTATGATAGGCGGTCTGGTAAACGACAGCGTTTATGCCACACGCACAGAAGAGGGCCATCCTATAGGATCGTTCTATATGTACGAGATGGAGGGCATCTTCCAGGATGAAATGTCGATCCTGCTCCACGCAAACCAGGGCGCAGACGTCAAGGTCGGAGACGTTGCCTATAAGGATAATTACGAAGATGGCGTGATAGACGACAAGGATCGCGCCTTTGTGGGCAGTGCAATTCCAAAATTCACCGCAGGTCTCAACCTTGGTGCCAACTGGAAGGGTTTCGACTTCTCTATGTTCTTTCAGGGTGCATTCGGACAGAAGATATATGTGCAGTACCTCAATGACTCTGAAGGTTTCTACCGTGGATTCCCCACCACGCTGCGCTATTTCAACGAGCACTGGACTCCAGAGAACCACTCCACGACTCAGCCCCGTGCTGCCTGGAGCGCAACCCAGAACCGCAAGGTATCCACCCGATTCCTCGAGGACGGCAGTTTTATGCGTCTGAAGAACGTACAGCTCGGATACACCTTCAAGATGCCCGAGAACTGCGGAGTAAGCCACCTGAGGGCATACATCGCGGGCTCCAACCTGCTTACTTTCACCCGTTACACCGGACTTGACCCGGAAATGACTGTCAATGCCAACTCCACCTCCGAAGGCGACCGTGCCAACGGTATCGACTGGGGTAACTACCCTGTCGCCAAGAGTGTAACCTTAGGTTTAAACTTAACATTCTAAGTCTATGAAAAAGTATTTAGCAATAATCACCATAGCTATCCTGGCGGTTTCCTGCAATTTCCTCGACGAGGATCTCAAGGGCGGTTATACCTCAGAGAACTACTATACATCTTCCAGCAAAGCGGAGATGGCTGTAAATGCTGTGTACAACTCGCTGTACAACAATATACTCTGGATGTTCGGCGACGTGGCCTCTGATGACTCCGTCAAAGGCGGCGACGCCGGCGACCAGCCACAGATCAACGAGATCAACGATCTTAACGCCACCACCGACAACGGCTCGCTCAACACCTTCTGGAGCGACACCTATGAGACAATATCAAGGGCAAACAACGTCATTGAGTATGTCGGTGAAATGGATATAGATTCTAAACTAAAGGGCCGTCTGGTGGGCGAAGCTAAATTCCTCCGGGCATATTCGTATTTCAATCTGGTGAATATCTTCGGAAGCGTGCCGCTCAAGACAAAGCCCCAGAACACCAGTGAAAACATCCACGTCGGCCTTTCAGGCATCGATAAGATTTATGAATTGATAGATGCCGATCTGACAGATGCCGCCGGCACTCTTACCGACACAAAAGACGGCCGTGCCAACCGCAGTGCAGCATATGCGCTGCTTGCAAAGAGCAAGCTCTTCCAGGGCAAATACGCCGAGGCGGTGGAGGCAATCAATTCATTTGAGAGTGTCAACGCAGGATATGCACTTGAAACCGATTATGCCAATCTTTTCAAGACCGGTGGCGAGAATAGCAAGGAGAGCATTTTTGCAATCCGCTACGGCAACAGCAAAATAACATCCAGGGGCAACAGTCTCAATGTCTGGTTCTCCCCGGCAGTAGAGGAGGGAGGGTATCACTTTAACCAGCCCACCGACGATTATGTGGCCTGCTTCGACGAGAAGACAGCCGCAGGTGGCGACGATCCCCGTCTGGACGCATCCATAGGCCGCGATGGCAAACCTTGGTTCAACGGCACTACATTCGACGCCGCCTGGGGCAACGAGACCGGTTACCTGGTGAAGAAATACGATGAAGACAAGGTAGAGGGTCTGGCAAAGAGTCAGAGCACCATACCCCAGCATCGTATCCGCTATGCGGAGGTGCTGCTCCTTAAGGCAGAAGCGCTCAACGAGGCCTCCGCTTCAAATGTCGGTGCTGCTGCATCGGCCCTCAATCAGGTGCGCAACAGAGCCGGACTGGCAAATACTGCCGCCGGCACCCAGTCGGCAATGCGCGATGCGATCCGCAAGGAACGCCGCCGCGAACTGGGCTTTGAGTTCCACCGTTTCTTTGACGTGATGCGCTACGGTAAAGAATATGCAGTAGCGGCTCTTGGAACCGGTGCCTGGAGCGCCGAAAGGTATTATTTCCCTATCCCTCAAAGCGAAACAGATGCAAATGCAGCTCTGAAATAGACCAAATAACTAATCATATTTATTAACAACTCAATTAATTACAAACAAATGAAAAAGTTTTTTGCAATTGCAATGGTGGCCCTGACCCTTATGGCAGTGGGCTGCAACAAAGAAAAAGACCCTGCAAAGAATGTAGACAAGACAGCTCTGACTACCCTCGTGAACGAATGCCAGGGTATTATCAATGCTGCAACTACCGACAACTACCCCCAGGCAGCTATCGATGTTTTCAAGAAAGCTATCGAAGATGTCAAGGCTGCTGCGGACAACGCTGCCACTGACGCTGCTGTCGCAAGTCTGGTATCCCGTCTGACCGATGCCAAGACTACATTCCTGGCGACTGAACTCGACCAGATCAACCCGGATGACATTATCTTTGCCCTCTCTTTCGATGAAGGTAAGGGAACGGAACTCAAGACCACCGGTAAGAACCAGTGGACCGCAGTTCTTCAGAAGGGCGCAGAAGAGCTCTTCCCTGCTACCAAGCTCCCCGAGTTCGTAGATGGTAAGGTAGGCAAAGCGCTCCATTTTGCAGACGCTTCCCACCTCTCTATCAGCGATTACGATGTGGCTAAAGTTACCGGCATCAAGAATCTGGCTATCTCCTGCTGGGTTAAGCCCGACCAGCTTCGCGCTTCCAACTACATTGTCTCCATCAACAGCTGGCATGTTTGGAAATTCCAGACCCAGGATGGTGGCAAGCCTTTCCTTACCCTGGCTACCAACAACGGTATCACCGATATGGACAATGAGACCGACGGTTCTGTAGCAGTTGGTTCCTGGTCACATCTGGTAGTTTCCTGGGACGGTGCAACCGGCAACATCGATATGTATGTCAACGGTGAGCTTACCAAGACTTGGGAAGGTGCAGCACACGACGGCAAGCACAAAGCAGGCAGCATCATCAGCGCTCCCGAGAACGACAAGGTAGAGATTGCTATTGGTTCCGACGAAACAATCAATATGAAACGTGGTGCAGACAACGCTGAGATTTCAGCTTGGGATGCATACTTTGCAGGTACCATTGACGAACTGGCCGTTTACAGCGCTCCCCTGACCGCAGGACAGGTCAAGAAGCTCTACAACGCTCAGAAATAATACTGTGCCTTTAGGCAGGCGGCGGCTGACCCTGCCGCCTGTCACTTTTTTTAACTAACATCAAATGAAGAGATTAGCCACTGTGGCGGCATTGTTTGCCGCTCTTCTGTCCTGTGATAAACCCAATCCCGGGGAAAATCCCCTTGCTGAGGCTATCCTCGGCTTCCCGATATCCCAGAAAAGTATCGACAGGGTCGATAATATGCCGGCAATCCCGCAGCCATATAAGATGCTCGACTGGCGGCAGAAGGCGCTTGACTATGACAGCTATGTGTTTGACTGGGACGCCAGGGATGATGTCCGTCCGCTGATCTGGCTGGACAACTCCAAGCGCAACGGCGACCAGGAGGCGTTCGGCCTCAAGACCACGGTTGGCGACAACCGCTCCGGCCCCGACCACGAGGCTATCAATACTATGGCGGCGGTGATGGGCGCCGGCCTGGTAGGCATCGACAAGGTTTCAGGTGACGGGCACAACTACCCTAAAATGCTGCAGAAATACTTTGCCAGCGACGAGCGGTGGAATATTATGCTCAACAACACCGCCGGCACAGCCACAGACTGGTGGTACAATGTCCTTCCCAATCTGCTTTACTGGGGAGTATGTGATATCTTCCCCGGTGTAGAAGGCGCCGACCAGATACAGAAGACCATCGCCAACCAGTTCGCTACTGCCGACGAGACACTGGGCGACAACTACAGCTACAGTTTCTTCAATTATTACTCGATGCACGGTTTCTCTAACAAGATTCCTAAGCAGGAAGACGCGGCGGCCGGCCACGCCTATGTCCTGCTGCAGGCCTGGCGCAAGTTTGGCGACCAGCGTTACCTGGACCGTGCCATCAACGCTATGAACGTACTTAACGCGCAGCCTCAGAGCCGTTTTTATGAGATTCTTATGCCTTTTGGTGCCTATTGCGCCGCTTGGTTGAATACATATAAAGGCACAGAGTATGATTTAGGCAAGATAATAAGTTGGTCGTTCGATGGCTCACGGGGCCGATGGGGATGGGGTGTGATATGCGACCGCTGGGGAGACTATGACGTGTACGGGCTCCAGGGCAGCATCACCGACGGCGGTGGTTACGCCTTTCAGATGAACTGCTACGAAATGGCCTGGCCATTGGTGCCGATGGTGAAGTATGCTCCGGAATATGCCACGATGATAGGGAAGTGGATGCTGAACAACGCCAATGCTTCCAGATTATTTTTCCCTCTTGAGATAGACGACGCCCATCAGGCCTGCCCCGAGCTGAAGGATATCACAGGCAACATAATAGGTTATGAAGGGTTGCGCAAGACCGACAGATATGGCAAAGTGGGAGGCGTACCCGTGGCAGAAGGTGACGGCCCCTCCTGGAGTGCCAGCAATCCACAGAGCACGATGTTCAGCCTCTACAGCACATCACCGGTGGGGATATTCGGGTCCATTATCTCAACTACCGACGTGGAGTGCATACTGTCTCTGGATTGTAATGCCACCGACTTCTATGCAGACCGCAGATATCCCTGCCACCTGATGTATAACCCATACGAAGAGGATAAAGTAGTGACATATACCT
Source organism: Bacteroidales bacterium (assembly GCA_017529425.1). Lineage (GTDB taxonomy): Bacteria > Bacteroidota > Bacteroidia > Bacteroidales > UBA932 > Equibacterium. Next base: position 54,850 of record JAFXNQ010000048.1, read on the forward strand.
GCAGCGCCGCGTGCGACTTGTTTGATGCAGTAGGATGTGACTTTGTGAGTAAAAACGTCTCCGGCACCATACAGGTCACAGTTCCGGCTCAGGGCTCGGTTCTGCTTTACGAGCTGCCGAAGGGTACTACGCTATATTATATCGGTACCAAAATCGGCACCAGAGATGGCCTGATTCTCACACACTGATCATTTGGTCTCGATCAGCAGGCCCTGATTTGGTTTGATCGGGATTTCGTACCAGCCCCCGCATTTGCGTTTGGCCGGTATGGGACCGTCGCCGCCGGTGATGCGCACCCTGCGGCGCGATTTGAAGCGCAGCGTAAAGTTCAAATCCCCGACATCATAGGGGTCGCCCGCGGGGCAGATGAACAATGCGCGCTTGCGGCCGCCGTTGCGGGCGCTCATCTTGCCAACCAGCAGCGGGCAGCCTCCTGCATCTATGTCAGAGAAGACGCCGTCGTCGTATCTTTCGCTGTTCACCATTCCGCTCCCCTCTATCATAGTTTCTGCAAGGCCGGTAAAGCCTGTGCAATATGTTGAGTCGTTGCGGTATTTCATATACCTTTCGCCCAGGGTGTGAATCTCTGCATTGACCTTTTTCAGCTTATCGTACTGCTGGGTTTTGCTCCCGTCCCCGTACAGGACCTGGTTGTACCACCATCCGAAACAGTAGCAGGCCCAGGTGATGTTTTCGGCTCCGTATGCCATCGCAGAGTAGGCCTGGAAGCGGAGCTGGTTCTCGGATATCCACTCCTCCAGTTTGGCGCTGTTCACCTGCACGGTGACCCACATGCTGCGGCCGGTGCGCCGGCACGCTTCTGAGACTATCCGCATATTGGCATAGTCCTGCTGCACTCCGCCATTCTGGTAGTAGAAATCGTATGATATGAAGTCGGTTGGTACATACTTGCAATACTGGTCGATATAGTCCTGATAGGACGCCGTGCCCAGGGCTCCCCTGGCCGGGTCGTTGCCGGTGCGCGGTCCGGGTGCGTATATGGGGTGCAGATTGATGTGTGTGAACTGGTTGGGGAAGAGTGCCTCCATCCTGGTCGTGACTTCCCCTATGTACGGAAAGTCCAGGCACGACGGTTCGTCCACTATACAGATGCCCCATATTGCAGGATGGTCGGTGAATTTGGCCGCTCCAGCCTCATATTCACTTATGGGGTGCTGCGTCTGAAGGGTGCCGGCATTGTCTCCGAATCCGCCCCACCACAGCGGAACGGTGCCGACCAGGATAGCCCCGACACCGTATTTGGAGAACAGATTCAGTGCGGCGGTATCGTTGTTCATATACATCATAAAGTCAATCCCGCAATCGGCCACGTCTTTGATATGGGCCTCGCTGCGGGAATTGCCCTGCAGGATGTAGGCTCCGACATTGAGCTTGCTGCGGTCCATACGGCCGTGCTTGGTTACAAAAGAGGTGTTCTGCCCCGTGAGGGTTGCGGCCGACAAAGCCAGAGCCAGTATTATGATGAGCTTTTTCATCGCTTCGCTTGTTTACCAGTCTTTCAGGTTTGCGTGTTCTTCTATGATGCGGCGGTCCCGCGAGGAGAGATTGGGGAAAAAGTCTATGCCTGTGGCGCGCTCGACCTCCTCTATTGTGACAACGCACTGCTTCATTGTCTGCTTGCGCTCGCTGTTGTCGCAGACGAAGCCGATTCCGCGCCTGGTGCCGTTCATACAGACCACAACCTTGAAGAAAGCGTCCGGAACCGCAACATCGTTGGAGCCGATGGTCTCGTGATTCTTGCCTAATATGGGGCCGCTTACGATATAGATGTCGTCATATTCCCTGGCCCACTCGCGGCACATCATCTCGATACTGTTCCAAACCCCGGAATTGCAGCGCTCCGTCTGGGGACAGATGTTAGAATATGCAAACGTATCGTACATCGCGGTGCGGTTCCATTTGTTGTCGCCCGCAAGGCACATATGACCCCGGGTATAGCCGCTGCGGCGGTAGTCGGCATTCGTGGCGCGGGGTTTGGGTACCTTGCTGTCTTCGTGGTAGGCATTGCCGGGGCGGACGGCGTCGCCGTTGGCCCTCTCCTGTGTCAGATGCCAGAATACCCAGTTGGGCAGGCGGGTGTCGCAATTATATGACAGGATATAGCCTTTCCTCTCTATGATCTGCTCTTTCACCCCGCGGATCTCGGCGGGGATCAGTTTGCGGTAAGTGGCTTTGGAGGTTCTGCTGAAGATGCCGCAGGAGGTGAGCATCAACAGTAACGCTACTGCAAAATACTTTAAAAAGCGCTTCATAATATTTATGTTTTATTCTATCGCAAATATAATAATCTTTCACTAATCATCTTCTGACAATTTGGCAGAAAAATGCGGATGGCAAATATGTTGATTATTATGCAGGCAAAGGAGAAAAAACAATGAATCAGAATATTCAAGAATTGGAAAAGTACGCCGTGAACCTCAACGAGAGGGCGCGTGCGTCAAAACTGGATCCTGTGATCGGCCGTGACGACGAGATCCGCAGGGTGCTTCAGATTCTTAGCCGGAGAACTAAGAACAACCCGATTCTGGTGGGCGAGCCCGGTGTGGGCAAGACCGCCATCAGCGAGGGCATCGCGCAGAGGATCATAAACGGCGATGTGCCTGAGAACCTTAAGACAAAGACCATCTACTCGCTGGATATGGGTGCGCTGATTGCAGGTGCAAAATACCAGGGCGAGTTTGAAGAGCGGCTCAAAGGGGTGGTCAAAACCGTATGCGAGAGCAACGGCGAGATAATCCTCTTCATAGATGAAATCCACACACTGGTCGGCGCAGGACGTACTTCCGGTGCGATGGATGCCGCAAACATCCTGAAGCCGGCGCTTGCCCGCGGCGAACTGAGGGCCATCGGCTCCACCACCCTGGATGAGTACCAGAAGTATTTCGAGACCGACAAGGCGCTGGAGCGCCGTTTCCAGATGGTGATGATTGACGAGCCATCTCCCGCTGAGTCCATTTCGATCCTGCGTGGCCTGAAGGAGAAGTATGAGAATCACCATAAGGTACGTATCGAAGACGATGCGATTATCGCGGCCGTACAACTGTCCCATCGCTATATCACCAACCGTTTCCTCCCCGACAAGGCGATTGACCTGGTGGATGAGGCGGCCAGCAAGCTCCGTCTGGAGATGAACTCCGTGCCCGAGCCCATCGACGACCTGAACCATCGTATCAAGCAGCTGGAGATAGAGAAGGCTGCCATCAAGCGCGAGGGTGAGGGTACCAAACTCGACAAGATAAATGAAGAGCTCGCAGCTACCAAAGCCGAGCAGGAACGCCTGATGTCCAAGTGGAACAGCGAGAAGGATGTCCTGAGCGACCTTAGCAACAAGAGACAGGAGCTTGAGAACCTGCGCCACGAGGCGGAGACGGCAGAGCGCAGCGGCGACTATGGACGTGTGGCTGAAATCCGCTACGGCCGCATGCAACAGGTGCAGAGTGATATAGACCGCCTTACCAAAGAGAAGGAGGGCTGGGAGAACCCCATCATGAACGAAGCTGTAAGCGAAGATGATATCGCGGAGGTTGTTGCCCGCTGGACCGGTATCCCCGTGAGCAAGATGATGCAGAGCGAAAAAGAGAAGTTGCTTCATATCGAAGAGGAGTTGCACAAGAGGGTAGTGGGGCAGGAGGAGGCCATCAGCGCGGTAGCCAATGCGGTTCGCCGCAGCCGTGCCGGCCTGCAGAACGAGAAGCGTCCCATAGGCTCTTTCCTCTTCATGGGTACCACCGGCGTGGGCAAGACAGAGCTGGCCAAGGCGCTGGCTGAGTATCTGTTCGAC
>JAFXNQ010000049.1 GCA_017529425.1 Bacteroidales bacterium
CAACAATTTGCACCCCGCTCAATAGCGTGAGCCGCAAACTCATTGGCGTCAAAATTATCTCCTTTCAATGCAAAGAACATCTCGCCGCCACAGAGGTCGCGGGTGTCGGTAGTGTAGCCCTTACAATCCTGAAATACCTTGTAGAGCTTCTCTACGTTAAATTTATTACCTCTAAGGTCCATAAGTATATCTGTTATTTGTTATTTCGTTCCTGTTGAGCCAAAGCCGCCTGCTCCGCGCCCACTCTCTGCCAGCACATCCACCGGCTGCCACTCTACCCGCTCGTGACGGGCAACCACCATCTGTGCGATGCGTTCGCCCGGATTGATAACAAACGGCTCCTTGCCAAGATTGACCAGCAGCACGCATATCTCTCCGCGGTAGTCCGCATCTATCGTGCCGGGTGCATTGGTCACTGTAATGCCGTGCCTTGCGGCCAGGCCGCTGCGGGGGCGTATCTGCGCCTCATAACCCTCCGGCAGCTCTATAAACAGGCCGGTGGGGACCATAGTGCGTTCAAGGCTGCCAAGGGTTACGGGCTCCTCTATATTGGCCTTTAGATCCATACCGGCAGAGAGTGCAGTGGCATACTGCGGCAGCGGATATCGCGATTTATTAACTATCTTGACGTGCATCTTAAACGGTTTTTCTGGTTTTGTAAAGGTAGAGTGCCACTGGCACCAGATAGAGCAGCATCAGCAGGGTATGTACCCCCATCCTGGGCCAGAGGCTCATTTCCGGCAACAACTGTGAGCCTCCATAGAGAGCCAGTGCAAACACAATGCAGAACAGTATTTTCTTCCAGTTGTATGGGATAGGATAGTATTTGTTGCCCAGCACCAGCGAAAGCACCATCATCACCAGATAGCTGGCTATATGGGCCCAGGCAGCCGCGTAGTAGCTGTAGCGAGGCATAAACAAGACGTTGATCACGACTGTCACCACCAGGCCGGCCATGGTAATCCACACCGCATATCCTGTCTTGCCGGAGAGTTTGTACCACATACTTATGTTGAACTGCATCCCCAGCATCACATAGGCCATCAGCATTATCGGGGTGATCTCCAGGCCGATGCGGAAATCCTTGCCCAGCAGCAGCCCGATAACGTCTATATAGAGCATCACGAACAGGAAGCCAGCCATACAGAAGGCCACGAAATATGTCATCACCTGCGCGTAGAGCGTCTTGGAGTCTTTCTGTTTCTCCCGCTGGAAGAAGAACGGCTCGGCGGCATAGCGGAACATCTGCACGAAAAGCGACATTATCACCGCTATCTTGACCCCGGCCTGGTAAACGCCCAGGTCGGCACGCCACGCGGCGCCGTCGAGACCGCGCATCAGCACCCGGTCCAGAAGGTCGTTCATAACCCCAGGCAGCCCCGCGAGCATCAACGGTATGGAATAGACCAGCAGCGCCTTGCTCACCTTCTTGTCGGGAGTAAAGCGGAGACGGAAGATCTCCGGGAGGAGCATCAGCAGGCACACTATACAACTGACCAGAATCGCAAAGATGGCGTATGTAAAGTCGGGCGTGGCACTCACGAATGATGTGATGAGCGATGTCCCGTGATTTGCCAGATATTTAGGGAGAGCAAGGTAGAGCAGCAGGTTCACACCCAGCTCGGTGAAAATCTTCAGGGTCTTTATAACCGCAAACTTGAGCGCCTTGTGTTCATACCTGAGGCGGGCAAAGAGAATCGCAGTGACGGTATCTATCAGCAGGATAGCCCCCACATAAACTATGATCTTGCCAAAGCCTTCATATCCCAGCGCGGAGGAGATATTACCGGAGAAGAGCGACACCCCTGCAAAGAATACCAGGCAGAGTCCCAGCACAATCATAAAGGCGTTGGAGAAGATGCGGTTGGGATCGGCGTGGGCATCCCCGCCTTCGGCGGCATCCTTCTCCTTCTGTGCGTAACGGAAACAACCGGTCTCCAGACCAAGGGCCAGAATCACCTGCAGGATTGCGATATATGCAAGGAATTCCGTGACTATACCGTAGTTCTCCCGGGAGAGGATATTGGTGTAAAGCGGCACCAGAAGGAAATTCACGACCCTGGCCAAAATAGTGCTCAGGCCATAGATCGCGGTCTCCCCTGCCAACTGCTTAAACGGATTCCTTGCCATTACTTAAGTAGCGTAAGTATCAAATGTGTAAAGATAGCAAAAAAACGTATATCTATGCTACTCCGTTCTCTTTCTGGCGCGCAGGATACCCAGCACGACAAACAGGGCTATGGCGCCAAACATTATCACTATGCAGGTCATCGACAAGATGTTGCCGCGACGGACGCTGTCGGGGCGGAACTCAAAGCGGATATGGTGCTCACCGGCGGGGACGTTCATGGCCCTGAGGATATAATTGGCACGGAAGTGCTCCGCCGCCTCGCCGTCAACCGTGGCCTTCCAGCCGAAAGGATAATATATCTCAGAGAAGACGATTGTACCGCCGGCAGGGCTGCTGCAGTCGTATTCAAGGATATCGGGCTTATAGCTTGTAAGATGCACATCTGCCCCCTCGCCTGCCGGAGCAAAACCAGCCACAGAAGCGCCAAAGGCGTCGGTATCCACCACAACGGTGTGCGACAGATCCACATCCATAAGCGCAGCGCACTCGGCATCGGCACCCTTCACCGCGCAGAGGCTGTCTGCAAACCAGGCATTGCCCAACGCTCCGTCGTTGTAAACCGGCATCGCACCCTCCTCGGTTTCGGTGATGAAATACTTCACGTTGAGCATATCTATCACGGGGCGGTGCATCTGGCTCAGGTGCTCGTCAATGAGGTCCTGATAGCGGCGCAACTTGGCCGCGCTGTAGCCCCCTATAGATTTCAGCCGATAGCTGGTACGGTTCTCGTTGAACGGGTTGCCGGAGGCCAGGTTGAACACCCTGAAATGGGGGTCGGTATCCTCCAGGACTGCCTTCTCCCAGGGCTGGACTGCAAAGTTGTTCTCAAACTGACGCTTGCTCTGGAAATAGCCTGCATTGAAGAAACGCTGGTCCACTGCATACAGGTCAATAACTATGAGTACCCCCAGCAGCGGCAGCGCCCACCTTTTCAGGTTTGGCTTGCCTGCAGCCAGCAGCCATACCAGGCCGGAGCCCAGGGCTATGAAAACAAGGCTGCGCCAGGCATCTGATGCGAGCATTGCGGCGCGCTGGTCCACAATCATCGGGAACAGCCATTCGAGCCCCTGCTGCTTGAAATACTCCATAAGGGTGGCGTCACCCACTCCCACAAAAGAGAGCAGGGACCGCCCCGCCACAGCCAGTATCAGGCAAAGTCCGCCGGTGATACCAGCACTCCAGGCCAGGCCCCGCACAAGTTCTGTGCGGGCAACCTTCTCCTCTGATATCTCCTGCAGCGCCAGTATGCCGAGTACAGGGATAGTTATCTCCGCCACAACCAGTATAGACGACACCGCACGGAACTTGTCATAAAGTGGAAACCAGTTGAAAAACAGCTTGGTGAACGGCATGAAATGATATCCCCAGGAGAGCAGCACAGAGAAGATGGTCGCAATCAGCAGCGCCCATTTGAAGGGGCCCTTTACTATAAACAGCCCCAGTATGAACAGCAGGCATATAATCGCCCCCAGATATACCGGACCGGCCGTGAAGGGCTGGTCGCCCCAGTAAGTGGGCACGCTGCCGCAGAAACCGGCAGCCGCCTGCGGCTGAACCCCTTTGGAAACCAGCTGCTTGTACAATTGTGAGTCGCGGCCAAGCGGATAGTTGCTGCTGCCGCCCATATAATTGGGCACCAGAAATGTCAGGGTCTCGTCTATGCCGTAGCTCCACTGCGTTGCATAGTCCAGGTCCAAACCCTCTTCGGCAGTTGCAACCGCCTCACCCTTATGCAGGTCGCTGTGGCCGCCGCGCATAGTCTCCGTAAGGTATTCGCTGTTTGCAAAGGCGCTGGCGCTGGTCACTCCCACCCCGACCGCCAGGCTGGCGAAAAAAATCAGAGTTGCGACAGCCCACTGCTTCATCTGCTTCTCCCTGATGTGGATATAGAGCTCCGCACACCACAGCACACCCGTCATCAGGCAGATATAATAGGCCATCTGAGGGTGCGGCGTTAGGCCCATCGCAGTGAAAAACATTACCAAGGCGCTCCCAAGGCCGTACCGCTTCCTGTATATGAACAGCATACCGGCCGCCACCACAGTCATCCACGCCAGAGAACTGGTCTTGCTGCCGTGATTGACACCGATTATTATCAGGAAATAAGACGACAGGGCTATCGCCAGGGCTCCCACCGCGGCTATCCACCGTTTCACCCCGAATGCCCTCAGCAGCACAAAAAACGCAATCAGATAGAAGAATATGGTCATTATCTGATTGTTGTGCCCCCAGTGAAAGAATCTGTAGAATGGGTGCAACACCTTGTCGGAGAGATATTTTGCCCCTCCTATCTGATAGTTGGGCATGCCGGAGAACAGAGCCCCTGTCCACCAAGAATTGCCCCCCTCTTCATGCCGGTAGTTCAGGCACTCCTGGACAGCCGCAGTGCCGTTCACACCATCGGCATTGCCAATTACCTTCCCCTCCAGCACAGGGTAACAATACAACACCGCCACTGCCAGAAACAACACGGCTATCACGATATATGGCAATATATTCTTCTTGAAATTCATAGTGTTATCATTTGCGTTGCAAAGGTACAAAAAAGGCGGCACCCGGCCGCCTTTCTGGAAATATGTATAACTATTAGAATTTAACCCGATAGGTAAGCAGGAGATCGTATGCGTTGTTCTCTATGGTTGCCACGGGGGCGAGGCACTGGGCCACGCCGGCATCATTGAAGCCATAATCGTCGTACGGAGTCATGTCATATGTGTCTTTCAGACGGGCGCGGAATGCCAGATCCAGGGACGAACGCTCGCTCATACGTATTCCTGTACCGCAAGATACAAACCGATACTGAGGAGTGTTGAATACATGGCTGGTAAAACCACCCCTGAGTGTAAGCCAGTTTAAGACATTCCACTCGGCACCCACGCGGAATATATTACTCTTGCCGCAAAGGGTAGCGATATCTTTGTTCACATCGTAGAAAGAATTGACAGAATCGCCAAAGTCGCTGTAGTTGTCGGCCATACGGACCTTGCCATAGTTAACCCTCTCATAGTCAAAGCTGATAAGACCAGTGCGGCCTAACACCACCGCCGCACCAAGCGACAGGCGACCGGGAGCCTTGACACGATATTCGCATGACATTACCGGAGACTCACTCTCTGCAGACTTGTACCTGGTGGTTCCGTCAAAGCCGGATGCCATATACTCACTCCAGCGGTCGGTGAGGTTATAGACAGTGGGGGTAGTGTATGAGACACCCAGACGCAAGAAGTTGAGCGGTACCCATATTGCACCCAGCTGCAGGTTCAATCCTGCGCCGCTGGTCTCCTGATAGTAGTTGTACTTCATGGACTTGAATCCGCTGTCAAAGAAGTTGCCGGCTACGGCACCGTTTTCTGTATATAACAGATCATCGGTAAAATCAACCAGGTTAACGTTCAGGTTGGCACCCAGATATAACCTGTCGGAGAAGTTGAGGCCAAAGTTGAATGACATGTCGTAGATTCCGCCCTTCTGAATGCGGTCGTAAGACTTGTCCAGGATACAATCCACGCCTAGGCCGCCGCTGGCCCATTCATTTTCAGTTGCACCTATGTATGAGTCGGGGGTACTGTGATATGGATTGACCAGATAGGTGTCGTATGCAAGTATCTCCTGATTATTGGCATATCCGTCGTAAAAGGCATTCTCGTCCGTAAGATAGGTGTTGTCTAAACCCTCCAGATTGGCAGCTATGTTGCCAAGGAGACTGCTGTCGCTGTCTTCCCCACGGAAAGCTACGCGGGTGTTGAAGTTGGCTACCTTATTGAAGCCGAACCCGAAAGTGTAGCCAACCAGGCCTCTTTCCCTGCCGGTAGGCAAACTGAATACCATGCTGATATTGGGAACGGAAAATACGGTACGCCCCGCCTTCTGGTAGTAATCACCCTCTGTGGTAGCAAAGGTTGCTTTGTTTTTGTCCCATTGCAATCCGCCGGTAATTGCAAACTCGCAGCAATTATACAGCGCCGTAGAGGCCGGGTTGATAGCCACCGCGCCAAGATCGCCGCCGAGGGCGGTGAAAGCGTTGCCCATTGCCATTGTGCGTGCACTCCCCACGTAGAATTGCTGTGAATATCTCAGCGCATCTTCCATCCCCTGCGCACCGGCAGAGAGGGTCGACACAGAAAGCAATACAATTGCCATTAAACATATCTTTTTCATAATTACCGTCAATTTTTCAAGTTAGACCGATTTATCCCTGTCATCGCCCGGTTTACCTGCGGCCACCGGAAGAGCGTCCACCGCCGCTGGAGTGACCGCCGCCACCGGAATGACCACCGCCGGAGAATCCGCCGCTACGGGAGCTGCTACTTCCGCCGGAGTATGAACCGCGACTGCTGGAAGAGCTGGAACTGCTGCGCGAAGAGCCGGAGTAGCTGCCACTCCTGCTGGAGGAACTGCTACGGTTGGAACCGCTGGAATAAGAGGACCTGCTGCCAGAAGAACTGCTGGAGGTGGAAGGGGTTCCACGACGGGTAGAACTGCTTCTGTTAACAGTCCCTTCTGAACGGCTACTGGAAGAGCCGCTCCTTCTCACGCTTGAAGAGGAGCTGCGGCCGTTGGCAGCACTACGGGAGATGCTTGTTGCAGCACTGCGGGAGCTGGAAGAGGATGTCCTTACAGAAGCGGCACTGCGGGCAACTGATGATGTAGATGATGTAGTTGAACGGCGACCGTCTATGCGGCCGGTTGCAGCGCGTGTACTGGATGAGGAAGCTGCCGCCAGTTTGGTATTGCCGGAGCGGCTTGTGCTGGAAGAGGCCACCATGCTGCTACCGGTAGCACGACGGTTCACGCTGCCGGCAACGGCACTTGCGTGGCGGGTATTGACGTCACCGTTGTTGTAGTTGCCGCCGGTGGCGCGCCGTCCTGTGCTGTATCCGCCCAGTCCGCCGTCGTACCTGTGGCTGCCGCTGTGCCAGGCAAAACTGCTGTGATGGCTGTGGTGGCGGTGATGGTGGTTATAGCCGTGCCATCCGTAGTTCCAGCTGTAGTAATATGGTCCGTAATGGGGACCCCAGTAGCAATTGTACCAGCTGCAATGATACCAGGGGTCATACCAGGCCCAGCCGCTGTACCAGTAAGGGTCGCGCCAGCCGTAACCATACCAGGAGTCGTACCACCAGGTGTTGTACCACGCATAAGAGTGTCGCCAGGGTGAATACCAGCTATAATAGTAAGCAGGTCCCCACCAGGGATTATACCAGGGGTTGTCCCATCCGTAATAATCTACATATACTGTATATGACTCAACAGGCTCGTCGTCAAACCGGTGCAGACGCGCTTCGTATGTCTCGCCATCATCAAGGGCGTATACATCAACCGAATACCGGCCTGCTCTGTCGGCAGCATAGGCCACACCGCCGTCGTCATTCCTGACAACGGTCAGCCTCGTCTGGGGACGGGAATAGATGCTGTCGTCGTAGACTGAAGAATAATAGCTGGTCGTGCCGCAAGAAGCGAGCCCGAAGAGCGACAGGAGCGATAAAATAAAAAGTCTGTTTTTCATAATACTACCTCCTATATAATTTATTTTGTATTTTTGCGGGCGTTTACTTAAGCAAATATAGCAATATTTATACCAACTGTTGTTTTTATGGCAAAGGAACTGACTTCTAGGGGAGAGAACTACTCTCAATGGTACAACGACATAGTTATCAAGGCCGACCTGGCGGAGAACTCCGCTGTACGCGGTTGTATGGTGATCAAGCCCTACGGCTATGCAATCTGGGAAAAGATGCACGACGCTTTGGACAAAATGTTTAAGGAGACAGGGCATCAGAACGCATACTTTCCGCTGTTTATCCCCAAGTCGTTCTTAAGCCGCGAGGCAGAGCATGTAGAGGGCTTTGCAAAGGAGTGCGCAGTGGTTACCCACCACCGCCTGAAAGTGGCTCCCGACGGCAACGGCGTGGTGGTTGACCCCGACGCCAAGCTGGAAGAGGAGCTAATCGTGCGCCCCACGTCAGAGACCATCATCTGGAATACATATAAGAACTGGATCACATCTTACCGCGACCTCCCCATATTGATTAACCAGTGGGCTAATGTGGTACGCTGGGAGATGCGCACCCGCCTGTTCCTCCGTACAGCTGAATTCCTCTGGCAGGAGGGGCATACCGCACACGCCACCAGCGCCGAGGCTATTGTCGAAACAGAGAAGATGGTGAACGTTTATGCAAAGTTCGCCCGTGACTTCATGGCCCTGCCGGTGGTAGTCGGACACAAAAGCGAAAGCGAGCGCTTTGCCGGTGCCGTCGATACCCTCTGCATAGAGGCTATGATGCAGGACGGCAAGGCACTGCAGGCCGGCACCTCACACTTCCTGGGCCAAAACTTTGCAAAGGCCTTTGACGTTCAGTTCTCATCCAAGGAGGGTACTCTGGAATATGTATGGGCTACCTCCTGGGGCGTCTCAACCCGCCTGATGGGTGCGCTTATAATGGCGCACAGCGATGACAACGGTCTTGTCCTCCCTCCCAAGCTGGCTCCCATCCACGTGGTTATGGTGCCTATATACAAGAGTGCTGAAGAGCGCGAGGCAATCCTTGCAAAGATGGACCAGATCAAGGCTGAATGCGAGAAAGAGGGTCTTACCGTTAAGATTGATGACCGCGACAACCTGCGTCCCGGCTTCAAATTTGCATAATGGGAGCTCAAGGGTGTTCCTGCAAGAGTGGCTATCGGGCCGCGCGACCTGGCCGCAGGCATGGCTGAGGTTGCACGCCGCGACTCCCTCACGAAGGAGACTCTGCCGGAAGATGGCCTCGCTGCACACCTGAAAGCCCTGATGGATGAGATTCAGGAGAATATCTACAAGAAGGCGCTTGATTTCCGTGCAGAGCACACCATCAAGGTGGATACCTGGGATGAGTTCAAGGAGAAGATTGAGCAGGGTTACTTCCTCCTCTGCCACTGGGACGGCACCGGCGAGACCGAGGCCAGAATCCAGGAGGAGACCAAAGCTACTATCCGCTGCATCCCCATGGACAGTTTTGTCTGCGAAGAGGAGGGCAAGTGCGTGTATAGCGGCAAACCTTCCCACCGCAGGGTGATTTTTGCCAAGGCATATTAATATTTACGCGATGAAAAAGAGCCTGACACTGTTTTTACTGCTTATATCGAGTTTGCTCGCATCGGCACAGGAGGCGGCGAAGAAACCCTCTCATTGGAATGCGTGGGCGCTCACCACTTTGAGCTTCAAGCAGACATCGCTCACCGACTGGGCGGCGGGCGGTTACGGCAGTGCATCGTTCGGCTCTACCATAGACGCCAACGCCAACTACGCCAAGGATAAGATAACCTTCAACAACCGACTCCAGGTGGCCTACGGTTTTACCCAGACCTTTGGGGTAGGTTTTCAGAAGAATGCCGATTACATTATCCTCAACAATGACCTGGGTTATTCCCTTGGCGGTAAATTCAGTGGAACGCTGGGTTATTCATTCAAATCCCAGATCAGTCCGGGATACTCCGGCTACATAGGGAGCGACGTGGTGTCGAGATTCTTTGCTCCGGCCACCATGACCCTTGGTGCCGGTGCCACGTGGAGCCACAACGGTATATCTATAACTTTCACCCCACTGACCGGCAACGTACAGTTTGTCTCCACCCCGGAATTGCGTACACGCTACGGTAACGCGGAGGACCAGTTTGCCCGCTGGGAGCTCGGTGCCAAGACACGTATCACCGCAGGTGTAGCAGTTCAGGGACTCACTGTGAACACCGCTCTTGACATGTTCTCCAACTATCTGAAGAAACCACAGAACATCACATTCGACTGGTCTCTGTCCGTAAGCGCCCCGCTCACCAAATTCATATCGTTCTCCCTTAACTGCCGCGCTATCTACGACGACAAGATCAAGTTCAAATCGCTCAACGATGCCTCCGGCAACCCTATCCTCGACGAAGAAGGCAACGTGAAACTCTTCCCGGCACTGCAGTTCCAGGAGATTGCCGGCATCACCTTCTCATACACGTTCAAATAGTGCAGCGCGCCTTTGACACAACGCTGGAGAGGCTGCTCGGCAACTGGCGCGGACCAGTCCTGCTGGCAGTCAGCGGCGGCATAGATTCCATGACTATGCTCTATCTTGTTCAACACTCGGCTCTGAACATAGATTTTGCCGTCGCCCACGTGAATTTCTCTCTCCGCCCCGGCGATTGCGATAAAGACCAGGAACTGGTGTACGAGGCCTGCACTGAGGCGGGCATACCTTTCTATACCAAGAAGTTTGACACCGCCGTTTATGCGGTCGAAAAAGGCATCTCCGTAGAGATGGCAGCCCGCGAACTGCGCTACGGATGGTTCTTGTCGCTTATGGCTGAGCATGGCTACGGCCGGCTCCTGGTGGCGCATAACCAGAACGACAGCGCAGAGACAATGATGCTCAACCTTTTGCGGGGGACCGGCCTGCGCGGTGTATGCGGCATCAAAGAGGCAAACGGGGAGATCATCCGGCCGATGCTGGGCTTCTCCCGCGCTGATATCGAGGGCTTTGCAGCAAAGAATAGCATCGGCTTCCGGGAGGATTATACAAACAGTGACGTAGAGATATCCCGCAACAGGCTGCGGTGCAATGTCTTCCCTGAATTTGAAAAGATTAACCCGTCGTTCCTGAATACTTTCTCTGCCGAGGCGCGTTATTTTGCCCAGGCAGAAGAGATTCTGAACGGACTGTTCTTAGAAAAGCGCACTGCTCTGTGCACCTTTGAAGGTGATGCCGAATGCATTTCCATAGATGTCTTGAAACGCGAACCGCACCGCAACTACTGGATGTTCCGGCTGCTGGAACCCCACGGTTTCACCACGGCGCAGATTGAGTCTGCACTGGCGGCAATTGATGCCCAGAGCGGCAAAGAGTTCTGCAGCGCAACCCACCGTCTGATTCGCAACCGCGAATACTTCAAGATTTATCCGCTGGGAGATGCCTCCCTGCCTCAAATTGAGGTGACGGTTTTTGACAGGACTGCTGACTTTGACCCACGCAAGCACCCATCCAAGGTGCTCTATGCCGATGCCGATACCCTCCGACTCCCCCTTAAGGTACGCCCCTGGAACAACGGCGACCGGTTCCGTCCGCTAGGCATGCAGACCAGCCGCCTAGTGAGCGACTTTTTCTCCGACCTCAAACTGGATCTGGAGCAGAAACACCGCGCCGGCATCGTCGTGTTTGAAGATCAGGAGGGCGAACACATCACAGCAGTCGCCGGTATCCCCTCCCCCCGTATCGACGACCGCTACAAAATCACCCCCACCACAAAGCGCATCGCCGCAATCAGGGTAATCTGAAACAGATAACGCAAAAAAGATAAAGCGCCGTCCGGTTTTGTCCGGGTGGCGCTTTTTCCTATTTAACCAAAAAAATACTATGAAAAAATCATCTTCGACTTATGTAAATACAACGCCCGTGCCAAAGATGATTTTTCAAGGAAGATTATTTTATTTCTTTTATCGAAATAATATTGATGGGATACAGCGGAAGTCCGCGGGGATTGGTCTCTACGCCCGCAATATTATCTATAACATTCATCCCGTCAGTAACTTCGCCAAAGATGGTATATTCACCGTCGAGATGCGAGCACCCTTCCTCATCCTGGACGATATAAAACTGCGAACCGCTGGAGGCGCGCTCCGGATTTACGCTGTCGCCACGACGGGCCGCTGCGATAGCGCCCTTTTTATGGTGCAGCCCGGGAACAATCTCTGCCGGGATGGTGTAGTTGGGGCCGCCGCTGCCGTAGAGTTCAACCTTGGTGGTGTCGCGGGTAAACGGGTCGCCGGCCTGAATCATAAAACCTTTTATTACGCGGTGGAAAAGCAGGCCATTGTAGTATCCCTTGCGGGCAAGCTTCACAAAATTGTCGCGGTGCAGCGGAGTCTCTTTATAGAGTTTGATCTTCATGGAACCCATGCTGGTGACCATCTCCAGAACCGGCTCCTCCGGAATCGGGTCTACAGTGACCTCGGGAGTTTTGGTGGTGGTATCAACCGGTTCTACCACCTCTGCAGAGTCACTCTGGGCGGCCTCTGCCTGCTTTTTGCCGCCCTTGGGGTGGCAGCCTGTAACTATGATACCCATAATCAGAAGTGATGATAAGACAATTCGTTTCATATCTTTAAAATTCTCGTTTCTTTATAAAGGTGACTGTGTCGCCGAAGGTCTTTGTGCGCGATGTGAGCAGCAGGTAAAAACTTGCCACCATAACTACCTTGAGCAGCATCCGCAAAACGTCGCTCGTGATGGCGCCAAAGGCGAAGTGCGCAAGGACTACCAGCAGCAAAGCTATTGCAAAAAACGGTATGGTGTCCTTCAGAAGGTCGATAAATTTGATACCTATGATATCTTTCAACAAGAAGAACCATACCACCACCGCCAGATAGTTGACCACGGTCACAGCCGCCGCCATCGTCACCAGGCCGAACCGGAAGGTGATGAAGGCGGTGGCAATCTGCAAAGCAGCGTTTATAAGGGTGAAGGTCAGATAACGGTCGCTTCTGCGGCAAGCCATTGCCGCCTGGTTGAACAGCGTCTGTACCACGGTCGCCATAAAATAGAGGCAGTAGATGCGAAGGATGGGTACCGACGGTGCAAATTCTGGATTTATCAGGTTGATGAACTCCGGCGCTATCAGACCCAGACCCATAAGTGCCGGAAAGGATACGAATGCGGCGAAACTTGTCAGCTTGCGGAATATGGCCTTCCGGCGGATGGCATCGTCTGTGGCATGCGCCATCACCGGCTGCCCCACGCTGGTAATCATGCCGTTGAAGACCTGGTTGGCCATTCCGGCCCACTTGCACCCCTGGGAATAGTAGCCCACATCGGCCTTAGTGTAGTGACGTCCAAGTATTACAGAGAATATGTTTGTCTGCACCTGAGTGACAAAAGCCGCCCCCACGAGCTTGAGCCCGAACGGGAGCATCTCCCCTACCGGTTTGAAATTGATCTTGAAGTTTGGCTTCCAGGGGGTAAACGCCAGTTTGAGGATGGATGTAACGGCCGACTGCACCACGGAATGGGCCACCAGCGCCCAATAGCCATAGCCCTTAACCGCCATAATTATGGCCACCACTCCAGCCACAATGGCGCCGGTGATGTCCATAAGGGCCCGCTGCTTGATAAGGAGTTTGCGCAGCAGCACGGCGTCAGACGATATGGAGAGGCTCACAAACAGGAACGACAAAAACAGCAGCCGCGCCACCTTGACCAGCTCCGGACGGTGGTAGAAGCGGGCGATGGGCTCTGCCAGGAAGAACAAGACGACGTATAGTATAGCGCTGACAGCAATCGTGAACCAGAACACCGAGTTGTGATCTTCTGCCTTGAATTCTCCACGATTGACGAGCGCCGCCTTGAATCCCCCCTCCTGCATGGTGACGGCAATGGCGGTGAAGATGGCCAGCATCCCCACGATGCCATAGTCACCGGGAGTCAGGCGGCTGAGCAGAACCAACCCCACGACAGCCCCGATGAGCTGTTGCAGGCCGTTGTTCATACCGCCCCAGAACAGCCCCCTGGCCGTTTTTGTCTTGAGAGAAACCTCGCTCATATCAGAGCAAATTTAGTTATCTTTGCCATGTATGCCAAATATAAAGATATATACCCGCTCGTTTTCTCCCGAACTCTATAAGTTTTCCAAGGCACTCTATCCCGAGGGTGTGGAGGCGGTGAGAATGACCGACCGCACCGCTGACGGCTACTTTTATGCGATGCTGCGCGACACCGATTGCGACATTGCTATAAATATCGACGAGGACGCATACGTAAGCGACCCCGAGGCGGTGATGGAGCTGGCGCAACGGGTATATGAAGAGGGCTGGGCCAATGCCGGCACATCTGACTGCGGCCCCGGCTGCCCCCGCAGCCACAATCCTATAGTTACGAACCCCTTTTTCAATATACTCAACCTTAAGCTGATACGGGAGAAGTATAAGGGGCCGGCACAAATCCGCGCCTTTGAATACAAACCCGTCAGTGAGCAGATGAGGGAGGCGTTCCTGTCGCAGGTCAGCGCTCCGCTCACGGGAGATTTTGACATATACGACTTTGAGCCGTATTACAGCTTCTACCTCTGGCTGGCATACAATTTCAAGACTCTGTACCTCCCGGCGGAACGTCATCCTGACGGCCTCTCTACTATTCTGTACGACGGTAGCGGGCGCGAACTGTGCCGCCACAGTTGGATGGCCCGCAAATACAAGGTGGACCCCTTGCAGACCCGTCGCATCACCGCCCTGATAGATGAGGTTTACGCCAGCCGCGGCATTAAACGGGCCGCCATCACCAACAGCGAGCGCGCCGCATTCGCCGTCGAGCTCGGCTTTGGCTATATCAAGAAGGCCTTCATACGGATTTCCCGCTGGCCAGGCAAGATTGCCAGAAAGGTCCGGCACTTCAGGGGAGAATAACAAAAGCGCCATCCGGATCCGGATGGCGCTTTTTGCTAGAAACTGCTCTGTCTGCTAAAGTTTGCCGGCCAGGCGTTTGTAAGAGTCCAGACGGGCTTTTGCAAACTGCTCTGTCTTGGCAAAGAGCTCCTGAGCCTGCTCCGGGAAGGTCTTGAGCAGGGATGCATAACGAACCTCACCCTTTAGGAACTCCTGGAACTTGGTCCAGTCGGGCTCCTTGCTGTCGAGTGTGAACGGGTTCTCACCCTTCTCTTCCAGCTCAGGATTATAGCGGAACAGCTGCCAGTAGCCGCACTCGACCGCCTTCTGCTCCTCTAACTGGGAATGGCCCATACCGGCTTTGAGGCCGTGGTTGATACAAGGAGCGTAAGCTATGATCAGTGAAGGACCGTCATAAGCCTCAGCCTCCTTGAGAGCCTTGAGCAACTGAGCCTGGGAAGCGCCCATAGCCACCTGTGCAACATATACATAGCCGTAGCTCATCGCCATCATACCGAGGTCTTTCTTGCGAACCTTCTTACCGGAGGTTGCAAACTTGGCCACAGCACCTGCAGGTGTAGATTTGGAGGACTGTCCGCCGGTGTTGGAGTAAACTTCGGTATCAATTACAAGGACATTCACGTTGTTGCCAGATGCAAGCACATGATCCAATCCGCCGTATCCGATATCGTAGCCCCAACCATCGCCGCCGATAATCCACTGGCTGCGGGCAGGGATAAACTTCTGCAGTTTGAGGAGAGCCTTGCATGTGTCGCACTTGCACTTCTCCATCAGGGGAACAAGCTGTTCGTAAACCTCATAGGTGATCTTGCGGTCGCCACGGTTCTCGAGCCACTTGGTGTAGAGGGCCTTTATCTCGTCGGAGCACCTGGGGCACTCCAGCCCTTTGGTCATGAGCTCTGCGATATTGTCGCGAACCTTCTCGCTACCCAGACGCATACCCAGACCAAACTCTGCGTTATCCTCAAACAGGGAGTTGTCCCATGCGGGGCCGTGTCCCTTGGCATCCGTGCAATAAGGAGATGACGGGAACGATGCACCATAAATGGAGGAGCAGCCAGTTGCATTGGCTACAACCATGCTCTCACCAAAGAGCTGGGTGATGGTCTTTATATAAGGGGTCTCACCACAGCCTGCGCAGGCGCCGCTGAACTCGAACAGGGGCTGTGAGAACCCGAGGTTCTTGACGCTCTGCTCCTTGGGGAGGATGTTATCCTTGTAACCTACCTTGGAGTGCAGGTAGTTGAAGTTGGCCTGCTCTGCCTGCTGGCTCTCGGCAGAAACCATAGCCAGGGCCTTTGCACCCTTGAAGCCGGGGCAGACATCGGCACAGTTGCCGCAACCGGTACAGTCGGCTGGAGAGATCTGCATGGTAAATACATAATCCTTGAGCTGAGCCTTGCCGGCAGCCTTCTTGATGCCTTCGGGAGCCTTGGCAGCCTCATCTGCCGTCATCAGGAACGGACGGATAGCTGCGTGAGGGCAGACGTATACACACTGGTTGCACTGTATACAGTTCTCAGGGTTCCATTCAGGAACGTTCACGGCCACGCCACGCTTTTCATAAGCAGCGGTGCCGGAAGGGATGGTACCGTCAATAAAGTCCGGATCTGCAAATGTGCTCACCGGGAGAGTGTCGCCTTCCTGTGCATTTACAACATCGGCAACGTTGCGGATCCACTCGGGTGCCAGGCGGTTGAAGCCGGGGTTCACAAAGCGGCCGGTGGCCTTCTTCCAGGATTCGGGAATCTGAACTTCCGTATATTCTCCGCCGCGGTCAACTGCGGCATAGTTCATTGCAACTACACTCTCGCCCTTCTTGCCGTAAGATTTGTCAATCGCCTTCTTCATGTAGGTCACTGCATCCTCGTAAGGGATGATGCCGGTAATCTTGAAGAATGCCGACTGCAGAATGGTATTGGTGCGGCCGCCAAGGCCGATTTCTGCAGCGATCTTGGTGGCGTTAATTATGAAGAGTTTGACGTTCTTGGAGGCAATCTCCTTCTTTACAAAGTCAGGGATGCGCTTCAGCGTCTCTTCCTCATCCCACATGCTGTTCAGCAAGAATGTACCACCCTTCTTGATACCTTTGAGCACATCGTATTTGTTGAGATACGACGGTACGTGGCAAGCCACAAAATCGGGAGTGCGCACCAGATACGGGGCACGGATGGGGCTGTCGCCAAAACGGAGGTGCGAGCAGGTATAACCACCCGACTTCTTGCTGTCGTAATCGAAGTATGCCTGTGCATATTTATCGGTGTGGTCACCGATAATCTTGATGGTGTTCTTGTTTGCACCCACAGTACCGTCGCTGCCAAGGCCAAAGAAACGGCACTCGTAAGTACCCTTCTTGGAGAGGGATATCTCACCTTTGACAGGGAGAGACTTGTATGTAACATCGTCCACAATGCCCACTGTGAAGTCGTTCTTAGGCTCCTTGAGGGCGAGGTTGTCGAACACGGCGATAATCTGTGCGGGAGTGGTATCCTTGCTGGAGAGACCGTAGCGGCCGTGGAACACCTGGATGCCGCGGCTGCCAAACAGCGCGTTGCGGACATCAAGGGCAAGAGGTTCGCCGTTGGCGCCGCTCTCTTTAGTGCGGTCGAGAACTGCGATGCGCTTTGCGCTCTTGGGAAGGGCGCGCTTGAAATATTTGAGCGAGAAAGGACGATAGAGGTGAACACTCACAAGACCGAGTTTGCGGCCTTCCTTCTCTGCCAGATAATCTATGGTCTCCTTTATTGTGTCGCACACAGAGCCCATCGCTACGATGACATCCTCAGCCGCGGGATCGCCATAATAGTCAAAAGGCAGGTAGTGGCGGCCGGTGATTTCTGCAATTTCGCCCATATAGCGCGCCACAATGTCAGGAACCGCATCGTAATACTGGTTAGAGGCCTCACGGGCCTGGAAATACACATCGGGGTTCTGGGCAGTACCGCGGGTAACAGGCTTGACGGGGTTGAGCGCGCGGTCGCGGAAACGCTCCAGGGCCTTGTCGCTCACCAGCGGGCGGAGATCCTCGCCCTCGAGAATCTCGATCTTCTGAATCTCGTGAGAGGTGCGGAAGCCGTCAAAGAAGTGCAGGAAAGGCAGGCTGCTCTTGATTGCTGCCAGATGTGCCACGGCACCGAGGTCCATAGCCTCCTGCGGGTTATTTGATACCAGGAAGTTGAATCCGGTTGCGCGGGCAGCCATAACATCCTGATGATCGCCGAAAATTGAGAGGGCGTGCGATGCCAATGCACGGGCAGAGACGTGGAACACGCCGGGAAGCATCTCACCGGCAATCTTGTACATATTGGGGATCATAAGCAGCAGACCCTGCGACGCCGTGAAGGTCGATGTCAGGGCGCCCGCCTGCAACGAACCGTGGACCGCACCGGCGGCACCAGCCTCGCTCTGCATCTCTGTGACAGACGGAACATTACCGAACATGTTTTTCTTGCCGTACGCTACCCATTCGTCAAAAAGTTCGGCCATTGTGGAGGAAGGTGTGATGGGGTAAATAGCAGCATTTTCGCTGAACAGATATGCTGCATGGGCTGCTGCATAGTTACCGTCACACGTGATAAATTTCTTTGCCATTTAATATGCTTTTATTTAAAAAAATACGGACATGAATGAAGTCGGGCCCTTATAACCCAATCTCGCAAGCAAAACTAATAAAAAATTGGCACAAAATGTGATGAGTATGGAAAGAAAGTTCTACCTTTGACTAAAATAATCAAGCAAAATGAAAAGAATTCTTTTGGCCGTAGCCGTTTTGGCTCTCTCTGCACAGGCATTCGCACAGGTTGAAAACAGCGGATTAGACCCCGAGAAGAACGAGGTCTTTATGAAGGAACACCTCTACAAACTCGACGATTTTGGTAAGGGCACAGTAGTGTTTGACCAGGACGCCGCCGTTTATGAAGAGGACGGGACCCCCATCACCCTTCACCCTGCACAGGGCATAATCAACATCAACAACCTCCACCAGTGCGTGGTGATGATAAGCGGTAACGACACCATCCCCCTGCTTTATGAAGACAACGTGGTAAAGGTTAACACAGGCAAGAATATGTTCCTGAAGATAAAGGGAATATACTATCGCGTCCTGGAATATAACGAAACCGTCCTTGCCCAAATGGAGGTTCTGCAGGGCATGGATATGGGCAAGAAAGATATGTACGGCACATCATCCCAGCTCTCCTCAACCACCAATATCTCCTCCCTGTCGGACGGCGGCACCACGACTGAACTCACCGGCAACACCGATATGCGCTACACCTACGAGCAACGCCCCGTGTTTATCAGCGGCAAAAAGGTCGCTTACCTCAACGAGAAGCAGCTCTGCAAGATGTACAAGAAGAAATCGGCAATCATCAAGGAGTACTTCGCAAATCACGACGTTGATCAGTACAGCGTAGATCAGGCCCGCGAACTCTACTCTCTTCTGATACAGTAAAAAAATCCGCGGGGTTAACCCACGGATTCAATCTCGATAGCGCCTTCGGGCGCTATTTTTTTTATCAGGCCGGCGAGCACCGTACCGGGGCCCACCTCGGTAAAAGAGGTAGCGCCGTCGGCAATCATATTCTCCACGGTCTGTGCCCAGCGGACCGGGCTGGTAAGCTGCTTCAACAGGTTACTTTTGATTTGTTCAGGATCAGTTGCCGGCAGGGCATCTACGTTCTGATATACAGGACATAACGGTGTCTTGAAAGCGGTATCCTCAATCGCCTTTGCCAGACGTTCCGCAGCCGGAGCCATCAGCGGAGAGTGGAATGCCCCGCCCACAGGGATCTTAAGCGCGCGTTTGGCACCCGCCTCCTTGAGGGCAGCGCAGGCACGGTCGATAGCGTCATTCTCCCCGGAAATCACCAGCTGCCCCGGACTGTTGTAGTTTGCAGGGACCACTACCCCGTCTATGCCGGCGCAGATATCCTCGATAGTCTTGAAATCCATGCCCAGCACAGCCGCCATGGTTCCGGGGACCGCTTCGCACGCCTTCTGCATGGCATCTGCACGCACCGCCACAAGCCGCAGTGCATCCTCAAACTCCAGGGCGCCCGCCGCAACAAGGGCAGAAAACTCGCCGAGCGAATGGCCGGCAGTCATCTCCGGCTTGAAATCTTCCATACACAGCGCCGTTATCACAGAATGCAGGAAAACCGCAGGCTGAGTCACAGCCGTCGCACGCAAATCCTCCGCACTGCCGGAAAACATTATGGCACTGATGTCAAAACCAAGTATTTCGCTTGCGCGGGAGAACAACTCCCTTGCCCTGCCGTTGGACTCGTATAACTCCTTGCCCATTCCCGGGAACTGCGAACCCTGGCCGGGGAATACGTATGCTCTCATTTCTACAAATATTGATTAGAAGTGTAAAGATAGATATTTTTGTTGTACTTTTGCATTGCCAAAAGCATACCGGCCTCCGTAGTTTAATGGATAGAATTGAAGATTCCGGTTCTTTAGGTTGGGGTTCGATTCCCCACGGAGGTACAAGAAGAGCATCCTGACGGATGCTCTTCTTGTACGTTTATATACTAGGGGGCTCTGCCCCCTAAGACCCCCGCGGCGCAAGGCGCCGAGCCGCTATCGCGGCTGTGCCCCGAACGGGTGCTTTTCTTGTACGTCTATATACCAGGGGGCTCTGCCCCCTAACACCCCCGCGGCGCAACGCGCCGAGCCGCTATTGCGGCTGTGCCCCGAACGGGTGCTCTTCTTGTACGTCTATATACCAGGGGGCTCTGCTCCCTAACACCCCCGCGGCGCAACGCGCCGGCCGCTATTGCGGCTGTGCAAGACTCCCCATCCCGGGATAAAGGTAGAACTCCTGTTCCTTGCGACCGTCTGCCAGGCGGATCCACGTGCGGAATCCCGGCTGTCCGTCGGTAAATTCAAATACGCGGGCTCCGCTGGGTTGCAGGTCATTGTAGATGTTGTCAAATGAGCCATACCTTCCGTACATAAAGAAAAAGTCCTGCCAATATACCACGAAGTCGTTGTTGTGGTCGTGTCCAGTGCTGATGGCCTGCACGTCTCCCCTCTCACGCATAGCCAGATAGAGGCCAGAGTTGAATAGCGGCGAACAGGGCGCTTCCCCTTGGTTCCCGCTATAGAAGCCGGGCTGTTTGGCAGTTTCCTTGAGCGCTTCGTTGATTTCCGGCAGCGGAATATGGAAGAAAGCCACTGACGGCACAGGCTCCCCTCCGTTGTTTATTGTATAATAATCACTGGCTTTACGATACCAGTCAATCTGATCTTCGTGGATGTAGCCCCAGCTGTTGATATCGGCGACATCGTCCCGGTTCCCGCTGTCAAAAAGATAAAACACGCGGTCCAGCCCGTTTTGTCCGCTCAGCGTAAGGATGTTGTTTTTGGCTTTGTTGACGCATCCGTCCATACCGCTGATAAGGTCGAGCAGCTGCTGTCTGTTCAAATCAAATTCTCCGTCGTGGTTGCCGAGCGTAACGGCAAAGGGGATCCCTTTACCGGCAAGGATGTCAAATACCAGATGGGCCGCCTCGGCAGCCGGTTTCCCATAGACAATGTCTCCGGTATGGATTACAAAATCTGGCTTCTCCCTCTCCAGCACTGCTTCCAGATTCTTCAGGGTTATTTCTGAGCCTGAATTGCCGGGGATGACGTGAGTGTCGGTAATCTGGACAATCTTGAATTTGCCGTCGTCGTTGTACTGCAGGCGGGCGGCGGGTGTCACCTGGTTGCAGGCGGAAAGGAAAGACAACAGGATAATGATACAAAAAGGAGAGCCGGACTTATTCATAACGATATCATTTTGATCCAAGATACAGAAGAATCATACTTGCAAGAAGGAGAATCAGATCAAATAATTTGGATTTGATATTCTTCTCCTTGAGCATAAACGCACCGATGGCAAAACTTACCAGGACACTGCCGCGACGGATCATCGAGACTACTGCGATGAGGGCGTCTGGCTGGGAAAGGGCCTTCATATACAGGAAATCCGCCCCGCACAGGAATATGCTGATAAGCGGTATAGACCAACGCCAATGGAATGGTGTGGTATGTTTTCTGTTCGGCCACCAGAAGAAGGCTGCCATCACAGACATCATCAGCGCCTGATAAAAAGAGTACCAGCTGAGCACCTGCATCCTTTCCAGCCCCAAACGTGACGGGGACAGCAGGAACTTGTCGTAAAGGCCGCTGGCCGCACCTGCCAGGACCGCAAAAATAAGGCATACTATCCACTTGTTCCCCCGCTCATACCCTTCCGATATGCCCGCCAGACGCATAAGCATATATGCGACTATAGCCATCACAACGCCCGCCCACTGCAATAAATTCAATCTCTCGTCAAAAAGGAATATCGCGCCGACAAAGACGAGTATCGGCCGGGTGGCATTTACAGGGCCTACAAGTGTCAGCGGCAGATTTTTCATAGCGACATAGCCGGCCAGCCAGGACGACAACACAAGGACGCTCTTGCCAAGGATGTATTTCTGCACGTCCCAACTGCCAAAACCCGTCATCACCAACCACGGCGAAAATATTATGGTACAAAGGAGCGTATTAAACAGAAGGACAGGTATCACTGCATTGTCCTTCAGGGATATCTTCTTGAAAGAGTCATAGCCGCCAAGCAGGCAGGCGGAGCCAAAAGCCAGAATGTACCACATCGGGAGGCAAAGATAGCATTAATAGCCACTTCTCACAAAATAGCGTCAGAAGCATCCGTCTGCAAAGGGTGCGATTGTCTGTCAGGCTCAATATGAACCCGACTTTACCATAAAATTTCTGGGGATTCCGATAACAGGTACTCCTTAAGAAATGGAGTTAAAACTAAAAAATAAAGGATTTGTGGACGGCGCTGATTTAATCCAGCTTGAATATCAGGCAGTCGCCAGGCGCGACGGTATAGTTCTGATGGCCTTTGGCGACTTTTTCCCAGGAGCCGTCCGTCTTGCTCAAGAGCACTTTCTTGTTGAAGTCAAGTTCAACATTTGTGGCGCTCTCCATTGTATGGGAGACTATCATAAGGTAGCTGTGGCCGGCATTGGTGAAGTAGGATATCAGTGCCTGGATGTCAGTGCCGAGGTGCGCCACTTGCTCGGGAAGGATATCTTCTGAGAACATCAGGTCGTCGCAGCCGATAGGAGCTTCATCGCCGGTGTAGCGGAACCATTTGACATCGTCGCCCAGGAATATGTATGCGCGGTTGTTCAGTTCTGCGTTGGCCTCTTTCAGGAAGTCGTACATCTCGGTGTAGCTGCCGTCCCTGCGCAGAGGTCCGTCATTGCCCGGTTCTGGTTCGGCCTGGTAAGTGTAATATTCCAGCACCTGAGCGCCGTGGGCAAGGTTGGTGTAGTGCTGCAGCTTGATGGCTGCTGTGGAAGGATATGACTGGAGCAGGAAGATGGAGCTTGCCGCGAATGCCCAGAAGGGAAGGTCAGCCTCTTTGCAGACCTCGGCTATGTTGCGCATCTGGCGTCCCCACTGCCACTTTATATGATAATTCTCGTGCAGCAGAGGATATATATCAAATGAAATGTAATCCGGCTCGGCTTCTTTGATGTAGCGGTGCAGATAATCCAGGTAGTTGCTGGTGCCAAGAGCTTTCATGGCCGCCACGGTGTCGTCTTCGCAATCAGCCTGGGTGCCTATTTCAGGGAAAAGATTCACATAGAACTTGTGAGTGCTGTCTATACGGGAGACATATTCGCGCACTTCTTTTACCTTATGGAACCATTGTGCCGAGGGCTCGTCCACAATCATATAGCCCCAGAGGGCGGGGTGGTCCTTGACTGCCATTATGAGGGTGTCGAGCCTCGCGTCGATGGGCGAGTAGAACCAGCTGTCCAGTCCCACGCATATCTTTACATTTGTTTCTTTTGCGGCATCCAGAACCTTGAGGTTCTCTTCTATGCTGCCGTAACTCATATATGATATTGTGATGCCGGCATCGGCCATTTTCTGGAAGTTCTCCGGCGTGGCGAGTTCCGAAAGTATGCTGTAGTAAGCAAAAATGTCAAAATGGGATTTTTCTTTTGGAACTGCTGTGCTTTCGCAGCCAGCAAGGACCGTGCAGCAGAGTGCCGCAAGTGCAAGGAATCGTTTCATCGTGTAAAGATTTGGTAACGCGAAATTAGCGCAAATAGCCGATATTGTCAATTTGTGTTATAATGCTGATAATTGATTTATGTCAACGCCAACGGCGAGTCTAATAAGAGGTTCCCCTACCACGTTGGGGTTCAAACCCAAAACCTCTTGATCCGTAGTCAAGTGCTCTATTCAGTTGAGCTACGCGGCCGTTGTTAAAAGCACAATGCTACTCTGCGTCTTTTGCAGGAGCGTTGTACTTTTTCTCTTTGATGCGGGCTTTCTTGCCGGTGAGGTTACGGAGGTAGAATATGCGCGCGCGACGTACTTTACCAACCTTGTTAACCTCTATAGAGTCAATGAACGGAGATGCGAGCGGGAAAATCCTCTCTACGCCTACGCCATTGGATATTTTGCGGACAGTGAAAGTCTGAGTCATACCTGCACCGCGACGCTGAATGACTACGCCACGGAACTTCTGCTGACGCTCTTTGTTCTCCTCCTTGATGATGTAAGTGACGGTTACGGTGTCACCTGCCTTGAAGTTGGGGAACTCCTTAGGCTCTTGTGCCAATGCGTCCTGTGCTACTTTAAGTAAATCCATTTCTTCTTAATTTATTGCAACATTGCGGCTTGAAAGCCATTCTCACAAGAGGTTGCTCTATTTTGGGACTGCAAAGATAGAAATAATTTTTATTACGCCAAATCTGAACGCAAATTTTTTGCAGCTAATAGATTACCTTAAACTCTACAGAAGAGGTGTTGCCGCAATAGTCCGTTGCCGATACATATACCGTATGGCGCCCTCCTGTGCGATGCCTCTCGTCCGGATAGACCTGGATACGGCCACCCACATACTGCGACAGGATCCACTCCCCGTCCATCTGGACATCAAACTGATCTACCCCGGTGCCGGAATCCGCCGCCTCAATAGAGAAGCGGCCGCTGGCTGGGAGCGAAGCTCCGTCCTGCACCCTTGGGGACAGAATCGGCGCGGCGTTATCCACCGCAACGAAATATGTTCCGAAACGGCAGGAGGTCTGCAACCCGCCATCCATGGCGGTGTTGCCCGCATAATATAGTCCGCCTTTCTTATCGACGCCGGCGATGTAGGCCTTGTCTTTCAAATCGTCCGGGACCTGGGAGGTATCCAGACGCAGCCGCAGGCGCTTCTGCAGATGCATATCCTCATTTCCGATACGCCAGGTATCGGAATAGCGTCCTGTTGCGGGAGAGGGCTTTGCCACCCTTTCGCAAGCGATATAAGCCGATGCATTCAGCGACGCCGGCTCAATCATCATTGTCATGCCGCCCTGGGAATAGATTGTAGGGGCATACCACAGCGCCGCCACCTTGCCAATCGTGTCGGAGGGTTCGTAAACCAGCATAGAGGCGTCACGTTTCACCTGGAAAGAGCAACTGCTGGCGTTACCGAAACAGTCCGCCACAACAATCTTGAGTGCGTGTACCGCATCGTCCTCAAGAGTTATTATGCCGTCGTCCACGGCATCTATCTTATAAAGGAGGCCGTTATTGGGGGTGCACCACGTCTTGATGAGGTCATGCCCGCTCTCGCCTTGTTGAACCAGGCATGCATAGTAGCGACCTTCGCTGTAGGGAACGTCACCGACCTTGAAATCGAACACTTTCTCTGAATCGAGATATACCCGGTAGCGTTCCACGGCCATCTTGCCGGAGGCATCGTCCAGACGGTCGGTGGCATCTATCGCCACATAGAACTTGCCGCTGACCGACACCGTCCCTTTGTACTTTTCCGGGGAGGTGATAATACCCAGCCTGCGAACCATGGGAATAGCAGTCGAATCCTCAAAAGCGTAGAACCCTACCCTGCTGATTACCGGGGGCTTGGTATCTTTAATCGAATAGGTGCCGTCTGCGAGATAATTCACGGGGAGATTGTCACCGTCCTTGCGTATCTCCATATGCAGGTGCGGGCCGCCGGAAGAACCGGTGTTGCCCGACCAGCCGAAAACCTCTCCCTTATCCAGCGGGAAACGTGACGGTTCAGGCTCAAAAACAACCTTGTAACGCTTCTGGCGGTACTGCTCTTCCTTCACCGCTGCGGCGATATCGCTGCGGAAGCGCTCCATGTGGCCGTAAACCGACATCGTACCGTCGGGATGCTGGATATAAACGGCATTGCCATAACCGGTTGGAGATACAGATACGCGGCATACATACCCCTCTTTTATGGCATGCAAAGGAACCCCTGAATGACCGCCTGTACGCCAGTCCAGACCGGCGTGGAAATGATTGCGGCGGAGTTCTCCGTATGTACTGGAAAGGGAAGCCGGCTGCAAATCCATAGGCCAGCCATAGCCATACCTCTGCGCTGAGGCGACAACGCAGAGAAACAACAGCGACAAGATTGAGAGCAGTCGCTTCATACTTTATTTGAACATATTGCGGATGCGGTTAAAGAAACTCTTCTCATCCTGGGTGGGTTTTGCCTTGAAATTCTCGCTCTGTCCGAGCTTCTCCACCATCGCACGCTCTTCCTTGGAGACCTTCTTGGGAATCCAGACCTGAACAATCACCAGCAAGTCGCCGGTGCCATAGCCATTTACATCGGGGACACCCTTGCCGCGCAGACGCAGGGTCTTGCCGGGCTGCGTGCCGGGCTCTATCTTGATCTTGAGCATTC
Source organism: Bacteroidales bacterium (assembly GCA_017529425.1). Taxonomy (GTDB): domain Bacteria; phylum Bacteroidota; class Bacteroidia; order Bacteroidales; family UBA932; genus Equibacterium. The sequence continues at coordinate 26,278 of JAFXNQ010000049.1, forward strand.
CGTCCACCGACGGTATCTGGGCCTCGCAACCGTTAATGGCATCTGCTACAGATATGAACAGAGAGTATATCAGATCGTTGCCGTCACGCTCCAGTTCGGGGTCCCGCTCCTCCTCTATCACTACCAGCAGGTTGCCGTTCACGCCGCCCGCTTTGGCCGCGTTGCCCTTGCCCTGGATTGTAAGCTGCATACCTTCCGCCACTCCCGCAGGAATCTTGAAGGTGATCTCCTCCGCCTTTTTAACAAGGCCGCTGCCACTGCACTTGCGGCAGGGGTTGGTGATAATCTTGCCCTCTCCGCCGCACCGCGGACAGGGAGATGTGGTCTGCATCGCCCCCAGGATGGTCTTCTGCACGCGGGTCACCATACCTGTGCCGTTGCAGTCGGGACAGGTCTTGATGTCTGCCTCGCTTGCCGCACCGCGCCCGTGACAGTCGGGGCACTGAACCATCTTATTGATTTTCACGGTTTTCTCAACGCCGTGAACAATATCCTTGAGCGGAAGTTTTACGCGGATACGAATGTCGCTGCCGCGTGGCACGCGACGGGCAGAAGAGCGGCCTCCTCCAAAGCCGAAGCCAGAGAAAGCGCCGCCGAAGGCATCGCCAAAGATGTCGCCAAACTGCGAGAAGATATCTTCCATCGAGAATCCACCTGCACCGCCACCTGCAGCCCCGTTTACACCGGCATGGCCGTAGCGGTCGTAACGGGCACGCTTCTCTGCATTACCCAGGACATCATAAGCCTCGGCCGCCTCTTTGAACTTCTCTTCGGCATCCTTGTCGCCGGGGTTCTTGTCGGGGTGATACTGGATGGCCTTCTTGCGGTAGGCCTTCTTTATCTCCTCTTCCGTGGCGTTGCGCTCCACGCCCAACACCTCATAGTAATCTCTTTTTTCTGCCATAGTCAAGCCCTCCTAAAGCCCTATCACGACCTTGGCAAAACGGATGACCTTGCCGCCCAGTGCATAACCCTTCTGCACTACATCCACCACCTTACCCTTCAAGTCGGGTTCCGGAGCCGGAATCTGGGCCACTGCCTCTGCGGTATCGGTGTCAAACTCTTTGCCCTTCACCTCAATCTCCTCGAGTCCGCAACTTTTCAGGTACGATTTCAACTTGTTATATATCAAGCCCGTGCCCTCTTTCTCAAAGGTACTCGCCTCGGTCTTTTCAAGTTGCTCTATGGCCCTTTCACAATCGTCAAGCACGGGAAGGATCCCTTTGAGGATATCCTCGCCAGCGCTCTTTACCAGGTCCAGTTTCTCCTTTGAGGTACGGCGGCGGTAATTGTCAAACTCAGCTGCCAGACGCAGATACTTGTCCTCTGCGGCTGCAGCGCGCTCCTCTGCCTGCTTTAAGGCATCTTCTGCGCCACTGCCCTTGCTTTCAGGCTGTTCTGCGGCAGATTCAGGCTCATTTGCTGCCTGCTGCTCCCCGGACTGTGCCTGAGGGGCCTCATCCATATCAACGTCGTGTTTCTTCTTGTTCTTCATGATATCTATCCTTTTTCGGCTTTATCAGGAGGCAAATAGTTTGCCAATGCCGCAATTGCGACAAAATGGCATATTCAGTGGCGCGAAGCCTATGCAATCATGCCGCCGTCTATAGTGATAACCTGGCCGGAGACATACGATGCCAGGTCGCTGGCAAGAAAACAGCACACCTTGGCAATCTCCTCCGGGGTGCCGCCGCGACGCAGGGGTATGCTCGCCTCCCACTGCTTGCGAATCTCCTCTGGCATTTTGGCCGTCATATCGGTGATAATGAAGCCGGGCGCGATGGCGTTCACGCGGATGTTGCGCGGGCCAATCTCCTTGGCCAGGGTGCGGGTGAATGCCACAATCGCCCCCTTGGATGCAGAGTAGTTGCACTGGCCGGCATTGCCGCGCAGACCTGCTACGGAGCTGACATTGATTATGCACCCCTTGCGGACCTTCATCATCACGGGCACTGCCGCATGACAGTAGTTGTAAACGCTCTTGAGGTTTATCCTCAGCACGTCATCCCAAGCCTTCTCGTCCATACGGATCAGCAGGCCGTCGCGGGTGATGCCGGCGTTGTTCACCAGAATGTCAATACCGCCAAAGGTCTCTACCGTCTGCTTCACAATGGCAGCGGCAGAGTCAAAACTGGAGACGTCGCCCTGCATTGCCAGTACCTTCACACCAAGAGCCTCCAGCTCTGCCTTTGTGGCAAGTGCGTTTTCATCTATTACTATATCACAAAAGGCGATGTTGGCACCTTCTGCAGCAAACTTGAGGGCGATAGCCTTGCCGATTCCGCGGGCCGCGCCTGTTATCAAAGCTGTTTGTCCTGATAATAACATGGTCAGATCAGATTAATTCGGCGTTAAGATCATAATAATCCGCGCCGGTTATTTTTACATTTAAAAAATTACCTATTAACGATGCCGGGGCGGCGGACACGGGCACGAGTACCTGCCCATCCACCTCGGGCGACTCTTTCTGGGTGCGGCAGAGAAGATTACCGTCTTCATAAGAATCGACGATGACGCGCTCTGATGACCCCATGCGGGAAAGATTGTAGTTGAGGGATATGCCGCTTTGCAGCTCCATCAGGCGCTCGTAACGATCCTTCTTGACGCGCTGCGGCACTGTGTCTTTATAGTTGATGGCGCCGTAGGTCCCCTCCTCTTCGCTGTAGGTGAAAGCTCCCAGCCGCTCAAATCGCATATCCTCCACGAACTTCAAAAGCCGTTTGAACTCACGCTCCCCTTCTCCCGGATGGCCCACTATCATTGTAGTGCGCAAGGCAACGCCCGGAACCCTTGTGCGGAACTTCTCTACCAGGGCCCTCAGCTGCTTCTCGTCAGAAGGGCGGCGCATCATACCCAGCACCTTCCCGTCACAATGCTGCAGGGGGATATCTATATACTTGCAAATCTTTTCGTTTGCAGCCATCACATCCAGCAAATCCTCCGGGAAGGCCTCGGGATAGCTGTAGTGCAGCCGTATCCACTCTATTCCTTTAATCTGCGAGAGGCGGTCCAGAAGCGGCGCAATCATCCGCTTGCGATAGATATCCAGCCCGTAGTAGGTGGTGTCCTGGGCAATTACCAGAAGTTCCCGCACACCCTTTTCTGCCAGTGCCGCAGCCTCGTCCACAAGCTGTTCCATATCCACGGAGACGTGGCGCCCCCGGATGCCGGGGATGGCGCAGTAGGCGCAGGCACGGTCGCATCCCTCCGAGATTTTGAGGTATGCGTAGTGCGGCGGGGTAGTAAGGTGGCGGCGGATGTCCAGCAGCGGGGAATACTTTATCCCCAGGGCTGCAAGCAGCGCCCTGCGGTCGTCCGCCCCAAAGAAACCGTCCACCTCAGGGATCTCAGCCACAAGAAAGTCGTGATAGCGGCCGGAGAGACAGCCGAACACATAAATGCGCTTCACAAAACCATCCAGCTTGGCCTTCACCGCCCTCATTATGGCCTCCACCGACTCCTTCTTGGCATCGGCAATGAAGCCGCAGGTATTCAGAATCACCACATCGGCCTCTCCTGAGTCAAAAGGGGCGTCTTCGGGGCAGATATCGATACCGGCAGCGGCAATCTGATATAGCAAATGCTCCGAATCTACCCTGTTCTTGGAACAGCCTAATGTGATGAGTTGTACCTTCAAAACCTACTCTGCAGGTTCTTCTTTCTTCTCCTCTTCTTCCTCGATAAATTCAAGGCTGCCATATTTAACCAGGCAGTTGTACCAGTCGAGAACCTTCTTCATGTGAGATACATAGAAGCGGTCGCGGTCGTAACCGGGGAGAACCTCTGCGAAGAACTTCTTGATATCCTCCGGGTTGGACTTGCTGCTCATCGCCTCTTTGCCCTCCAGGGCGTCGCGCATACTCTCGAGCACCTTTTTCAAGGGAGCCTCCTCTTCGTCGGTGTAGATGGAGACATCGGCCAGGGTAGTAAGCTTAGAGGTGGTAGGCACGCTACTGCGCTGTTTGGTGGCCATTGCCTCTACGATAAAGCCGTTGCGGGCAGGAGCGATATAGTTGAATAATCCCGGCTGACCCGAGATTGAAAGAACTTTCTTTAAATCAATTGCCATAGTGTGTTACTTATTTCTCAGTTTGTCTATCAGTTCTAAAATTTTGGGCAGCGAAGCGTCGCAGTCATCCGTTTTTAACACCAGATTTGCATTTGCAGCTCGCTGCTCATCGGTCCATTGGTTCGCAAGGCGGTGTTCCGCCTGCTCCCGGCTGACGCCATCCCTAGTCATAACCCTCTGAATGCGAACCTCTTCCGGAGCCAATACCGTAATTATCAGGTCCGCAAATTTATCAAAAAAAGGCTTCTGTTGCAAAATGGCCGACTCCATTATCACGATATCAGACTCCTGCTCCCGGGCCCAGCGCCGGAAATCTTCTGCTACCGCCGGATGCACTATTGCCTCCAGCTTCTCCAGCAGGGCCGCATCTGAAAAGACTCTGGACGCCATCAGTTTTGTATCCAGATGGCCGTCGGCATCAAGTATGTCGCTACCCAGCAGCTGCACAATACGAGCTGCCAGCGCTGCATCGGTACGATAGAGAGCCTTGGTGCGGCTGTCGCAATCGTACGCAGGGATGCCGAGGGCGGCAAAAGCCCCCACTATGGCACTCTTGCCGCTTCCGATACCGCCGGTGCAGGCTATTATTGTTTTTTCCATTACAGTTCTATGACGACGCACTCGACAGATGCCGGCTCCAGTTCGTAGGATATCATGCTGGAAGGGGCGCTATAGAGCTTTGGAACCACAACGCCGGAGCGTGAGGCGATGAAATCGCTGTAGTAAACCCCGAATACCGGCTGAGTGTCAACGCTCCCGGCAAGCGCATAAGGCACCCGGTAGCGGACCGTCCCCGAGGCGGGAATCATCACCATATTTACCCCGGCCGGAACACCGATGGGGGTGAAACTGACCTCTGCGGTCAGCTCTACATAGCGCACCACATCTATATGGTATTCTACTGTGCTGGCAGACATTTCTGCACCACGTAGCGGCTTGATGCGCACATTTCCGTCCAGCGGAGCCGCCGCATTGTAGAAAGAGACCTTTTCAGTTTCTGCATAGGTTATCCCCTCAAGTATAGAGACATCGCCATAAACCGCCACAGAATCGGGCTTGAGAACAATGTCGGAGGCTACCATATACTGGCTCTTGCAGTCTATGTCGCTGTTGAGAACCAACGGAACCTTCTTGTGTATGCGGGGGGTAAGGCGGAACTGCAGCTTCTCCGTATCAAATGAATTGATGGTAACAGATGACCCAAGGACCTGATAGAGTTCCTCTGTCAAGTCGCGGGTATAAACCTCGAACAAGTCACCCTCATCCGCGATGCAGTGGAGTTTCTCGCCGGGCACATTCAACTTGATGCTGCGTGCAACATTGGCAGAACGGCGCAGCCCCACAATAGAGAAACCGGTACCGGTGGAACGTATTACAAGAACGTCGTCGTTCACCGACTCCCCTGCGTACCCATCCAAATCTGTAACTATGGTCACGTTGAACTTCATCGGGACCATATATTTGAGGGACATGCCGTGGACAAACCATACTGAAAAAGCCAGGAAAAGCGAGATGAGCAATGCCACCCAATCGTTCCCCAGCCTTCTCAATACCTTGGGACTGCCTTCCATTCTTTATTGCTGGGCGTCGCTGAAGTCTTTGACCAGCGAAGCCTTATCCACACGGATGGAGACGTCCTTGCCGATTTCTATATCCACAGTCTTGTCCCGGATCTCTTTTACGGTGCCGTAGATGCCACCTATTGTGACCACCTTGTCGCCCTTCTTGAGCTCATTGCGGAATTTGTCCATCTCTTTCTGTTTTTTCTGCTGAGGACGGATCATAAAGAGCCACATGATCAGGAACATCAGCAAAATCATGATAAGGAAAGACCAGTTTCCACCGCCCTGAGCAGCTGATCCGTCAGCCGCTGCCTGAGGTGACTGCATAAGGAATGTTAAGAACTTCATATTTCGAAATATTAAAAGGTTAGACTACTTTGAACCGTCATACAGACCGCGACCCTCCTTTACCACCTCGCCGGTCTCCATCATCTTTTTGATAATTACATCCAGCACACCGTTGACAAAGACGTGACTGTTTGGCGTGCTGTAGTATTTGGATATGTCCACATACTCGTTTATTGTAACCTTTACCGGTATGGAGGGGAAATTAACCGCCTCAGTCAGGCCAATAACAATCAGGCATGCATCCACCCTTACTATGCGGCCCGGATCCCAATTGGGGACGTGCTGCTGCAAGCGGGTGACGTACTTGTCGTAGTTGACTGCGGAGGTACGGAGCAGTTTTACTGCAAACGCCCTGTCATCGTCCTTGAGAAAGACATTGTGCCTGGGCAGGCGTCCACCTTTTGCGACTTGTGCTATATCCTTGATTATCACATTCAAATCGTAGCCCATATCGTCTGCCCAATAGACTGAGGTCTCTTCAAGTATATCCTCGAGCATTTCATTATCTTCCAGCTCCTGCTCAAAGATGTTGCTTACAAACCGACAGTCATCTTCAAGAGTGCACTCCGGCGCCTCCATATACTCACGATAATAGTCAGAGGCAACTACGGATGAGTATAACCGCTTGATAAACACGTCAAATTCTTCCCAACCCAGACCTTTCTTGGAGCATATTTCAGTAAAATAGGGGTCCTCTTCAAGCATCGCAATAAAGCGGTTGTCCACAAACCGGGTGCTGGCGTTCAATTCGCTTTCACTAGGGCGGAACTTATTGCGGCCAGCCTCGATTTTCTGCAATGCAAGACGTTTCAGGGCGGGAACGATATTCAGCAGGAAGTAATATAAATCAAGTGTTTTGGAGCAAGATAGCAACAACTCTTTCTCAACAGCGGAAAGTTCCACCGATTGCGAAGTTTCAGCTGCATATAGAACTTTAAATACCTTGATGCGGATTAACCGTCGATTGAGCATAAAAAGAGAAATATTTTGCACAAATATAGGTTTTATGTATAAATAAATTACCTTTGTTAAGAGAAATTTAAAAAAGATCGCTATGTATTTTGAAGATTACGAAAATGCAAAGAGTCAGGAGCGCAGCAGCGATGACGTCTATTCCAGGCCGGTGAGAGCAGGTAAACGTACCTACTTTTTTGATGTAAAGGCCACTAAGGGCAACGATTACTACCTCACCATCACAGAGAGCAAGCGCAAAATTGAAAGGGACGGGAAATATGTTTATGACAAACATAAAATTTTCCTTTACAAAGAAGATTTTGAAAAATTTTCTGAGGGTTTGCAGGAGGTTATCGATTATATCAAAGAGCGTTGCCCCGTTACCGAGGCTCGCCCTTACAGCGACCGTAACAACCCCGAATCAGATGAGAATCAGGGCAATGGAAAGTTCTCGGATGTAGATTTCGACGAACTCTAGTCCAGGCCGCAATAAAAGAGCCGCACAGCCCGCTTCTGGGCGAGTGCGGCTTTTTTATTATCTTTGGGTAAGCTCATTTGACATTGATATGAAAAACAGGCAGCAGGACGGCTCGGCCGTCTATTACAAAGAGCGCTACGGGATCAATCTGGGAGAGTTAAGCAACGTGCTGAGGCTATCGCTTGAGAATCTATACCGGCTCGGTGTCAGGATGGATCCTGATAAACTTTTTGACAAACTTGACCAATGCGGGGTAACCCTGCGCACCGGCACGGTGGAACGCACCCGGTTTACTGCACTTACAAAACGGGTTATGCCGGAGCCTGCCGGCCTGACACACTCCGGGGCACACTTCTGGTATGCCGCCCAAATGCAACCCTTTAACGAAGAGGAGATAGTGTTTCTTGCACAGAGATTCCCTGAACAGACTGCAAACCTCTACCCTTCCCTATGGAAGAGCTATCTGCTTTTTGCTAGGGAGAAATATCTGCACGATTGCGCACGCACTGAGTTACTTGACCCCGAAGAATGCATATTCCAGAACGACTGCGAGCGCAGTGAATGCTAACGCTATGCGGCAGTCCTTGTCAGAAGCTCCCCACACCAGATAATCATATAGTACCACCGACACCGGCACCATTATCAGCATAGTGTTCATCGTAAAATTATTATAAGAGAACACCAGTACGATGAGGGTGATGAGGGCACTGTATGAATACACCAGGATCATGGCATGTGAGTGCGACACACTGTACTCTGCATTGCGGCGGAAAAAGGCCACCAGCGCCACAACAAAACATACCAGCAATATCAATATCTTGATGACCCGCGCTGCGGAAGATGCGGTCAGTCCGGGATACGGCATCAAGATATCTCTCAAATATCCCGACATTGCAGGCATCAGAGTCCGTATGTCACCCGTTACATACACTGCAGACAAAGCCACCACCAGAGGGAGCAGGAAACCGACAACAGATATCACTATGAACCTGAGTTTGTCGCCTGCCATCCAGAAGTTCATAATCAGCATGAACACCGCCACCCATAGCAGAGGCGGGAACATGAGCGAGGCCATCCCCAACAGCATACTGTACAGGAAGGCCATATCGTTATTGGCATCCCCGCCGTAGAAGCGTACGCATATATAGAATGCGGCGTTGAGCGGCAGGGTACAGAGGTATGAGGAGTCATATAGTGCCACCGCCGGGAAACTGAGCGCCAGGATGGCGAATATAAGAGGTGCTATGTGATTGATACCGAGCGAGAAAAAATCCACCGTCACATATACCACCGCCGCATTGGCGGCAAATATCAGCAACCCTATGGCTACGGTGGCGAGAGACAACTCCACCTTGCTGAACACAAAGGTCGACAACAGATACATCACAAGCGTGACCACAACCGCCACACCAGTGTAACGACGTATGTCAAACCTCCGTTTCACAGGCAACTACAGATATTTCTCGAGGTCCTTTGAGATATCGCTGCGGTGGTAACAGCCGTTAAAGTCTATCTTGGCTACGGCCTCGTATGCCTTGGCCGCCGCCGCTTTCATTCCGGTGCCGTTTGCGGTAACTGCCAGTACACGGCCTCCACTGCTGACCACCTTCCCGTCTGAAAGTTTGGTGCCCATATGATAGACATTCACCCCCTGGGAAGCCTCTTGAATCCCGCTGATGGGATACCCCGATACATAGTGACCGGGATAACCACCCGACACAACCACCACCGTTACCGCTGCCTGATCGCTGACTTGCAACTTCTCAGAAGCAAGATGCCCCTTTGCCGCCGCCTCAAGGTGTTCCAGAAGATCGCTGGAGATGCGCGTCATAACCGATTCTGTCTCAGGGTCACCCATCCGCACGTTATACTCAATCACGTACGGGTCCCCGCCGCAATTCATCAGACCGATAAATATAAAGCCCTTATACTCTATGCCATCGGCCGCAAGTCCGGCAATGGTGGGTTTCACTATGCGCTCTTCTACCTTTGCCATGAACTCCCTGCCGGCAAACGGGACGGGCGATACGGCGCCCATTCCACCGGTGTTGAGTCCTGTATCGGCATCGCCTATGCGTTTATAGTCCTTGGCCTCCGGGAGTATAAGGTAGTTGTGGCCGTCTGTAAGCACAAACACAGAGACCTCTATACCCTTGAGGAACTGCTCGATAACCACTTTGCTGGATGCCTCGCCAAATTTGCCGGAGAACATCTCGTCCAACTCATTATAAGCATCTTGCAAATTGTCTGGTATCACAACCCCTTTACCGGCCGCAAGGCCGTCTGCCTTAAGCACATAGGGCGGTTGCAGAGTTTTGAGGAAAGCCTTGGCATCGACCACTGTGTCTTTTGTGAACGAGCGGTAAGCCGCGGTGGGAATACCGTGCCGGGACATAAAATCCTTGGCAAACTCTTTGCTCCCCTCCAGACGCGCCCCTTCTGCCCCGGGGCCTATCACCATCAAACCAGGGAACCGGCTTTTGAGATAATCTGTAATGCCCGCAACCAGGGGATTTTCGGGCCCTACCACCACCATATCAATGTTATTTTCTGCCACAGCCGCCGCAACCGCCGCAAAATCATCTGCAGAAGCTGCAATATTGGTTGCTATTGCGCTTGTACCGGGATTGCCGGGCAGGCAAAACAATCTTTCAAGGTGTTCACTTTGGGAAATCTTCCAGGCTATGGCGTGCTCACGGCCGCCGCTGCCCAAAACAAGAACTTTTAATGGCATATCGCTTTGTTTATTGCAACAAAGATAGCTACATTTGCTTTTATGAAAAAAATCGCGACCATATTTTTGTGCTGTTTTCTGGCATTGGCTAGCGCCTGCACCCCAAAGGAGATAATCCCAAAGAAGAAGATGGCATCCATAAACGCAGATTTTTTCTTGATGGACCAGTATCTGGGAGCCGACCGCACGATGCGCAAATTCTCAGACACCACAGCGGTTTATAAACCTGTACTGAAATACTACGGCTACACTGCAGATGAATATTTTGCCTCTGTAGATTATTATCTGGAGAACTCCCGCGACATGGCCAAGATACTGGAGATGACAGAGAAGATCCTTCGCAAGCGGCAGAAGACCATTATGAAGCGCATCGAGGCCGATTCTCGCAAGGTTGATACAACGACAACAAACTTCTTTTAAAATATGGACTTTCTTGAAAAGTACTCTTACCGGCCCGTCGACATTGACGTCAAGGTGGCAGCTGTAAAACAAAAAGTGGCTCAGTGGCAGAACAAAGAGGTGTGGTGCAAAGCTCTTGGGATGATTGACCTCACATCTCTCACTGTGAGCGACACCCCCACCAAGATTGCAGCTATGACAGAGAAGGTAAACACCTTCAAAGACACCTTCCCGCAATATCCCAAGCCGGCATCAATATGCGTATATCCCAATCTGGCGAAAAGCGTAGCGGATGCCCGCTACAGCCGCGACATCCACATCACGGCCGTTGGCGGCGGGTTCCCTGCATCGCAGACATTCGCCAGCGTAAAAATAGCAGAATGTGTGGCAGCCGTCAAAGACGGCGCCGACGAGATTGATATAGTGCTGGCTCACAACTCTTTCCGCGATGGCCGTTTCGACGACACCGCAAAGGAGATTTCTGACATCAAACAGGCCATCGTGTCGGTAAACCCTAATGTCCACCTCAAGGTAATTCTTGAAACCGGAGCCCTTGACAGCTATGAGGATATTGCAATCGCATCGTTTCTGGCTATCGAATCAGGTGCCGATTTCATAAAGACCTCAACCGGCAAGATTGGCGTAAGTGCGACCCCCGAGGCTGCATATGTTATGTGCGAATGCATCAAAGCCTATTTTGATGCAACCGGCAAAAAAATAGGTTTCAAGCCCGCCGGAGGTATCTCCAGCGCGGAGGACGCCTCTCTGTATTACGGTATCGTCGACACAGTGCTGGGCAGCGAATGGCTCAACCCCGGTTTGTTCCGGTTTGGAGCCAGTCGCATGGCAAACAACCTGCTCACCGCCCTGGAGGGCACGGAGATCAAGTATTTTTAATCCTGCGGATGATCTTTCTGGAAGAGGAGCAACCTGCGCGCAAGCTCGGGGATATCCTCTTTTGCTATAAGTGAAGTGCAGGCGCGGATACCCTGGCGCGTGCTGCCGCAGGTATCCAGACTGATGGCGGAGATGCCGTAGTAGAGCATCTCTTCCAGCAGGCCGGCGCCGGTCATGCCGGGATAGCCGTAGGTGAAGTAGAACCCGTCGGCCACATCCTCGTCCAGATCTTTGTCGTATGTGATTTCAAAGCCCGCCGCCAGAAAGGCGTCTTTCATCTGCCTTGCCTTGCGCCCGTACTCAATCACATCGTCGCGGAAATTGTACTCACCATCGTTCACAGCTTTGAAAATGGCTGCCAGGCCATACTGTGCGGAGTGCGAAGTGCCGCTGGAGAGGGGATGCAACCCGCCGTAAACCACCGCGCCGCGGAAAAGGTCTGTGTTGTAGAACCGTTTCAAATCGGGATAATGGCGGGAGGCGAGATGGTCGCTCAGCGCCAGGATAGCGATGCGCTCACCCGCGTAGCTGAACGCCTTTGAACTGGATATCAGCAGGATATAGTCATCTGCATATTTGCCCACCGAGGGTTGGTACGGGGGCTCGCCCGGATGGCTGTAGTCCTTGCGGAAGTCCATCCCGAAGTAGGCCAGGTCTTCGATTACTATAACGTCGTATTTACGGGCGGTCTCCCCTATTATTTTCAACTCCTCCTCCGTAAGGCATACCCAGGAAGGGTTGTTGGGATTGGAGTACAATATGCTGTGAATGTGGCCCTTTGAGAAAATCTCCTCCAATTTGCCGCGAAGTTTATCGCCCCGCCAGTCATAGATGTCGAAAGACTCCACCGGGATACCTAGCACCCTGTTCTGGAATTTGTGTACCGGAAAGCAGGGGTCTATGAAAAGTGTGGTGGTACGCCCGGCATTGGTGCGGCTGGCTATCATAAAGGAAACGAACGCCGCCTGCATCGAACCGACTGTCGCCAGGCAGTTCTCCGGTTTTATATCGATGTCGATAAAGTTCTTGATGAAGCGCGATGCCTCACGGCGCAGCGGGGGGATGCCGTCGATATCGGGATAATTGGCGGGAACGCCCGCCTTGAGCGCCTCTATCTGCGCGTCAATACCCACTTTGACTGCAGGCAGGCCCGGGTTGCCCATCTCCATATGGATGAAATGAACCCCGCTGGCAGCCTCCAGCGTGTCGGCAAGTTTCTTTATTTCACGGATAGTGGCTTTACCCACGCACGGGAGCCCGCTCTCGGCAAAAATGCGGCCGACAAGCGCCTCGTCAAGCAGGTTGTATTTCATTCTGGTTTAGATTGTACGGCCGGGATACTCTTTCAAAGCCTTCTCAAGACAAACGAGGGCAGCGCGCAGGTCCTCTTCTTTGAGCACGTATGCAAAGCGGGCCTGGTTCTTGCCGAGTCCCTTGGTCACATAGAAGCCGGCCATCGGGGCAAACATCACCGTCTGACCCTCGTAGTTGAACTCCTCCAGCAGCCAGCGGCAGAACTTTTCCGAATCGTCCACGGGGAGCTCTACCGCAGCGTAGAATGCGCCCAGAGGCATCGGGCAAACGATGCCCTCTATCTTGTTGAGACCCTCCACCAGAATCTGGCGGCGTTTGAGATATTCCTTCTTTACCTCGTCGAAATACTCCTGAGGGGTGTCAAGTGCAGCCAGTGAGGCTATCTGGCCCCATTTGCTGCAGCACAGGCGCGCCTGGGCATACTTGAGCACGAGCGGCATAAGCTCTTTGTTGCGGGATACAATGAAGCCCACGCGAGCGCCGCACATACTGTAGCGCTTTGACACAGAGTCGATAAGGATGATATTGTCGTCCATACCGGGCACCTGCATGAAGGAGAAATGCGGCTCGTCGGTGTAGCAGAATTCACGGTAAACCTCATCTGCTATAATGAACAGGCCATGTTTCTTGGCGATGCTGCACAGTTGCATCACATCGTCCTTGCTATACAGCTTGCCTGTAGGGTTGGCCGGGTTGCAGATAAGTATAGCCTTGGTTTTTGGGGTGATGACCTTCTCCACTTCGCTCATCGGCGGCAGTGCGAAGCCATCTTCGATGTGGGTGGTGATGGGCACCAGCTTTGCATCGAACTGTATGGAGAAAGTGTTATAGTTGGTGTAGAAGGGTTCGAAAACGATGATTTCGTCGTCAGGGTCGCAGATTGCCTCTATGGAGATCTGGATTGCCTCGCTGCCGCCGTGGGTCACGATTATGTCCTTGGTCTCAACGTCGATTCCGATGCTTTTGTAATAGCCCACCATCCCTTCGCGCAACTGCAGGTCACCAAGCGAATTGGGATAAGAGATTATGGTGAGGTTATTCTCCTTGACTGCATCCAGAGCCACCTTGGGGGAGTCCAGATCGGGCTGACCCATATTAAGGCGGTAAATCTTTATGCCGCGCTTTGCGGTCTCGTCGCTCAGGGGGATGAGTTTTCTGATTGGAGAATAGGGCATCGCAAGTGCCTTCTTGGAAAATGTAAGCATGTCTTATCTGTGTTTTATTATCTGTCGTACAGGGCCAGCTGCTTGAGAAAGCCCTCTACCTTGGGCCGGATCTCGCGCATAGGGCAGTCAAAATTGTTTACAAGTATGGCAAAACTCAACAAGTCTCCCGAGGCTGTCTCCACATATCCTGAGTAGCAGCGCACCCCCGACATCGAACCGCTCTTGCAGTGGATGCGGCGGCGTAGCTGCATAGGCTCGTTGGAAAGCACATATTTCAAAGTACTCTCGCTTCCCGGCGTGGGGAGCGTTGAGAAATACCCGGCAAATATATCGCTCTTTTGCATCATTCGGTAGAAATTGCAGAAAAATCTGGGCGTGACATAATTCTGCCGGCTCAAACCGCTGCCGTCGTCCTGCTTGAGGCCGGTGGTGTTGCAGCCCAGATCGGAAATGTACTTCTCCACAGCCTCCGGCGTGGACTCGTAAGAGGCTTCACCTTCGAGACACAGCCCCAGGTTCATGAATATGGTCTCTGCAAAAAAGTTGTTGCTCTTGAAATTGGTCTCGCGGCATATCTCCAGCAGCGACGGGGAGAAGGTCGTGGCAAGAAAGAGGACCGTATCAGGAGCCGCACCGATGGCAGAGCCTTTTGCAGATATCCCGGCGGCGGCAAGATACTCCTCGAAGGCCTCGGCGCAGGTCAGCGCAGGGAATCTGTTGGCCACCGCAACGGTGTCAGCCTTGCGGTCGCCCGCATAAGTGCCGGTAAAGCGCCCCACCGGAGAGAGGTCACTCGCATAGTAGCCCAGTTTGTTGCCTGTCTTGGGGGCGCCTGTCACAGCGTCGTTGCGGACATCCATCCCGGAATAATTCATCCCGGCGGGGGTAATCTGCAGGGGTGCGCCCTCACCTTCACCCGGCTCCACAAAGAAATATGAGATATTCTCTCCGTAAGAGAGGCCGCAGGGGGCGCTTCCGTAGTCTGCGCCCAAATCCTCCCAGCACCAGTTGCGGTGGGTCATCTCTCCCGGGAAATAACCAGAATCGCCGATTATCTTCCCGTCAACGGCGGTGATGCCGGCATCTTTCAATGCGATAGTCCACTCCTCGAATACAGCATTGATGTCATTGGCGCAGTCGCACCGCGACCCCAGCGTCGGGTCGCCGCCGCCGATTATGTATATGTCCCCGTGCAGTACGCCGTCCTGTCCGGTCTCACCTGCACTGGCAAGCTTTGTCTCAAATTGGAAGTCCGGCCTGAGCGCCATCAGAGCCGCACCCGTAGTGACAGTCTTCATAGTTGATGCACTCAGCAGCGGCAGGTCGGGATTGTACTCAGCAATGGTCCTTCCCCTGCCGTCCAGTGCCAATATCGCCACCGCCGCATTCTTCAGCTGCGGCGTCACCTCCATAATGCTGTCCACATACCGCTGCACGTTGTTCTGCGCCGCAGCAGAAACTGCCAGAAGCATCAATGCCATCACTATTATCTTTTTGACCATAACAGCCAGCACTTATTACGTTGCAAAGATAAATAATTTGAAGACGTTTAAGAACCATTTGGATTATTATGAAATATTGGTAACTTTGCCATATAAACAAACAACTCATGAAGACAACTTCTGTTGCACTTGGCCAGCATTTCGAAGAATTCATTCAGGCCAGCATAATGAGCGGGCGTTATAACAACGCCAGCGAAGTTGTCCGTAGCGGTCTCCGCCTCTTGGAAGACCGGGAACAAAAAATGGCCGCGCTACGCTCTGCCATCGAAAAGGGTTTGAACAGTGGTATTGAGGAAGATTTCGATTCGCAGGATTTCCTGCTGCAGATGAAGGAGCGCAAACATGGCAACATTTGACATCGCCAGGTTTTATTATTCTATTCCTTCCCCATCAGCGGCAGCACCTCTTCACGAAGTTTCGGGAGATCGTTAATGACTATTGCCCACATTATGTCGTCTGTAATGGCTGCGTAATCATGGATTACGCGATTTCGAGTTGCAATGATAGCACGACTATTGGTAATGACTACGTTTGGGTAATCAGCGCTGATATGATTCACTGCTTCACCTATGATTCCAACATTACGCTCTACTGCACGCCGCAACATCAAGTTTGACTGATATTCGTCAAAGCGCATCGGCACAGCATTAAAGAAGGAGTTAATTTCGTCTATGGCCGTGACTATATCGAAGAGATATGCATTAAGCCGCCTGTCCATAGATTACTCGTTTTGTTTCATCAACCTCCTCTTTGAAGTATGGATTACGGATGGCTTCGTACTCGACGAGGTCGACTTCGCGACGAAACAGGTCTTCCAGAGCGAATCTGAGTCCGAAGTAGTTGTCTGCGTATTCTAACGGTGATAGTGATTCGCGATCGAAAATGACAACCAGATCAACATCGCTCTTATCATTGAATTTGTCTGTTAATATTGAGCCAAAGGCGTACAAATCCCTAACCTTGTACTTCTCGCACAGGGCAATTATCTGAGCCATATTTCGCCTGATCAACTCCATGACTATGCAAAGATAATATTAATTGTATTTCTTCCCCGGGAAAAACTTGGAAACAGTCTTGCAGTAGTGTCCGTATTCCGGATATTTGGCGGCGCTGATGCCTTCTGCGAAGGCGCTGCTGCCCAAGAACAGAACTATCAGCAGAAGCGCACCGATTATGCTCCAGTTGAAGATGCCGATGCCGGCCGCAACAGTGAACAGGTAAAATGCGCACCAGGTGCCCTGCTCTGCGAAATAGTTGGGGTGGCGGCTGACGCTCCAGAGCCCCACGGTATTGAAACCTTTGTTGTAGGGTGCGGGAAGGTCTTCCAGCTTCCTGCCCTCCCGTATCATTTTCCACTTGGCAGACTGGAAAGCCCATTGCTGCTCGTCGGCAACGGTCTCATATATGATGAATCCCAGCATCAGCACCGCCGCGACAGCGTCCATCCAGCCGAAAGGCACAGCTACATTCATCAGCACCAGGGCCGGGAAGGTTATCATCAGCACCAGCGCGTTCTGGTATATGCTGATGAAGAACAGGTCAAAAAGCATCCACTTCCAGCGGGGCTGGTACTCCTTCCTGGCACGGAGATACGGCCACCGGTAGTCCTCTTCGCCTTCCCAGAACTTGAGCCTGTAGGCCCCCTTGCGGGCAAAATTGAATGTCAGGCGGGCGCCCCAGACGGTTGCAAGGCAGGCCATCACCACCAGACGAGGCGACAGTCCTCCGTGGTACGCTATCACCCAGGTGTAGGCGATGGGCAACAGGCTCCAGAGCTTGTCCATCTGGCTGTTGTTGCGGGTCAGCTCACCCACCACGAAGCAGAACAGCGCACTGCATCCTGCAATTATGCCCAATGTTCTGAGGGTCGCCAACTGGGTGGCATCTAAAGCCGGACCCACCACGAAGTAAAGAATCGGGCAAGCCACGACAGAAACCGCTATCAGCGCGCCCACAAGTTTGATATTCATAGCCTTTATTTAGTCTTTGGTTAAAATGGTAAAGGCAAATATAGTGATAATCGCACATATGCTCTTGATGATTTTTGCTATCTTTGCAAATCATTACTTCACTTTTTCAGATGGAGAACAGAGAAGCTGCAAGGTACGCCGCACGCGGAGTATCATCATCTAAATCAGAGGTTCACAAGGCGATTGCCAAGATGGACAAGGGGCTCTTCCCCTCTGCGTTCTGCAAGATTGTCCCCGATTTTGAAGGGGCGGACAGCGATTACTGCCTGGCGATGCACGCCGACGGCGCGGGCACCAAGAGCAGCCTGGCGTATGCTTACTGGCGCGAGACGGGCGATATGAGCGTATGGCACGGCATTGCCCAGGACGCGATTGTGATGAATACCGACGACCTTTTGTGCGTGGGCATAACCGGCGGGATGATGCTATCCTCCACCATCGGCCGTAACAAGATGCGCGTTCCGGGCGAGGTGATTGCCGCGGTCATAGAGGGCTCGCAGCTCTTTGTGGATAAGATGCAGAAATATGGCATCGACATCACCCTTACCGGCGGCGAGACGGCTGACGTGGGCGATCTTGTGAGGACGATTATCGTGGACAGCACTGTCTGCGCCCGTGCCCGCAAGAGCGACATCATAGACAACAAGAACATCACCGCGGGTGACGTAATTGTTGGCCTTGCATCGTTCGGAAAAGCGGAATATGAAGACGAGTACAACGGCGGTATGGGGAGCAACGGCCTCACCAGCGCCCGCCACGATGTTTTTTCAAAATATATAGCAGAGAAGTATCCTGAAACCTACGAGAGCGGCATCAGCAGCGATTTTGTTTATACCGGCAGCAAGCGCCTCACCGATATCGAGCCGGAAACCGGACTGACGTACGGCAAGCTTGTGCTCTCCCCCACCCGCACATACGCCCCGGTGATAAAGGCAATGCTGGAGGAGTGCCGCAGTAGTATCCACGGCATGATCCACTGCACCGGCGGCGCCCAGACCAAGGTGCTCGGCTTTGTGGAGGGTCTGCGCGTTGTAAAAGACAATTTGTTCCCGACCCCGCCGCTGTTCAAGACCATCCAGACAGAATCCGGCACCCCGTGGAGCGAGATGTACAAAGTGTTCAACATGGGCCACCGGATGGAGATCTACACCTCAGATGCGGCAGCCGAAAAACTTATCGGTATCAGCCGCTGCTTTGGGGTGGATGCCAGCGTGATTGGACGCGTGGAGCAGGCCCCCCGGAGCGAGGTGGTGCTGGATACCCGCTACGGTAACTTCAAATACGTTAAATGATGCGCAGGAATTTAATACTTGGCCTGTTGATTGCCACCGCTGCGGTTGCATCTTGCAAACGCGCTCCGGTTCAGCAAGTTGCGCTGGATCCGCTGGCACGGGAGGCTCTCTATGACACCACATCCAGCTATTACACCGACTTTTCTGAATACCCGAAGAATATCGCAGACCTTCCAATAGGCATCTTTGACCTGAATCCGACTTATGACAGGACGCTCTCCCGCACGGTGACGCTCGACTGCTTTGACAACATTACCGGCAGCGAACGCTCCGACCGCATCAACGACTTCGCCGGGGAGCACTTCATATATTATACGGCGCTTGGCGATGCCGACAGCATCTATGACGCCGACGGCCATATGGACATACACGACGCAGCCATCAAGAACACACTGTTCCTGGTGGGTGACAAATGTGCCCAGGGCAACAAGGAGCGGGCCAAGATAGTGATTGCGGGGGGTGATATCACCCGCGCAGGCGGACTCAACGACATCAGGGCGATGCTCGCCGCCAGCGGCTCGGGTGTCAAAGCCATCGGCGTAGTAGAAGAGGGGGTGAAAGGCCTTCTGGACGAACTTTCACAGATGCCTTTGCTCAACTACTCGGTCGGACTTCTGGCCGACAGCCTCACGATTGCTTCCGGGGCTTATCAGCAGACAATGCGGGATATTATGCGGGAGCGCGGCCTTAAGGCAACCATACCGGTTGTGGGTCAGCCTCTGACTGCCAACGATACTCTCCACGGCCCATCGATTGCAAATGCGTTTGTCTCTATGATTGAGCGCCATTACAGGGACGGGCAGCCCTTCCCCATTTGCGCAGTCATATCCGAGACATACCTGGACGGGCAGCAGATTGATCTGTTCCAGGAGATTGCTGACAACTACCGTTCAAAACGCATCAACGGCGACTACCCTTACAGGTCGGTGATAAGCGACAGACTGATTTTCGTAGACCCGTATGAATGTGCTGCCAAAGAGTGCTACCGGGTGCTCCGCCGCGACAATAACCTCGCCCTCAGGATTGAGGACAATCAGGTCTTGCACTATACTGACCTCCCCATGTAGTATGAAATTCAGAGAGAGCATAACACCGGAGGAGATAGAGGGCCTGGAGTTGATCTCTTTCCCCGGCGAAATTCAGGTAATCACAGAAGAGGACGAACGCTACCGGGCGGCCATACGCGACCTGTCATCCTGCAGGATGATTGGCTTTGATACAGAGACCAAACCGGTCTTCCAACCCCACGCCCCACGTTGCGCCACCGCCCTGCTGCAGCTCTCCAGCGAAGAGACATCATACCTCTTCCGGCTCCACACCCTGGGCGTCCCCGACTCCCTGGCCGACATCCTTGCCAGCCGCAGTATCACCAAGGTGGGTGCCGCCGTGGCCGATGACGTACGCGGCCTGCAACGTTACAACCATTTTGAAGCCGCACGCTTTATGGACCTGCAACGGTTTGCAGAGCAATACGGCATCAAAGACAAGAGCGTGAAGAAACTGGCCGCAATTATTCTGGGCAGACGGGTCTCCAAGGCCCAGCAGCTGAGTAACTGGGAGGCCCCGCAACTCTCATTCCCCCAACAGTTGTACGCAGCCACAGACGCATGGATCTGTCTGGTAATGTACAAGTCGCTTCTTTCCTCTTGAGTATAGTATTTACTGATATTTTATTACTTTTGTCTTACTAGACGAACTACATCAACTGATAAAACTTAAGACTATGGGAAAACTTATCAATGAATTCAAAGATTTCGCTCTCAAAGGCAATGTGATGGATATGGCTATCGGCGTTGTTATCGGCGCAGCCTTCGGCAAGATTGTGAGCTCACTGGTAGCTGACGTAATTATGCCGCTCATCGGCCTGCTTGTAGGCGGTGTAGATTTCACCCAGTGGAAGTGGGTCCTCTCTCCCGCAAACGAGGCTCTGGGCAAGGCCGAGGTTGCCATCACTTATGGCAACTTTATCCAGGTAGTATTTGACTTCCTCATCGTGGCTTGGTGCATATTCCTGGTAGTGAAGGGTATCAACAAGATGAAAGATCTTAAGAAGAAAGAAGAGGAGGCACCCGCAGCTCCCGAAGAGCCCGTTATCCCCGAAGATATCCAGCTCCTCCGCGAAATCCGCGACAGCCTCAAGAAATAACAACAGAATTGATGAAGAAACTTTTTCTAGTACTGGCTTGTATCGTTTGCTTCTCCCTGGGATCACGCGCCCAGGGGTATGAGCTTGCGATTGAGGGTATGGGATCCGTGGGGCCAATCCGCTGCAGCAACAACTACTTTGGCATCAACATCCTCAACGGTTACCGCTTCAACTGGGGTAACGGTTTTTATGCGGGTGTCGGCAGCGGAATGGTAGCGACTGACTACCTCACCAGTTTCAAACGGGTCAATAATCTCAGCAGCCCCAACGATTACAGAAAGACTCGCGAGCGCACCAACTTTTTTGTACCGGTTTACGGCTCACTGCAATACTACCTCACACCGGGTAAGAAGTGGCAGCCTTTCATCCGGGTCGATGTGGGTTATGAGTTTGCCGTATTCCGCTTTGACTGGGATCAGTTTCTTTTTGACAAGACCAACTGTAAACACGGAATGTACGTGGAGCCCTCTTTTGGCTACACCATACGTTTGAAAGGGGTAGAGAAGAGCCGCTCTCTGTATTTCGCGGTAGGACCCACCTTCCAGCGTGACATTTTCAAACGCACCGACGTCACCTTCCTTGAAGAGGTCGACAGCGAAGGCTATAACGCCACCGCCACCACCAAGACATACGACTGCCTCCTGCCCACCATCGCATTCCGCTTCGGATGGCGGTTGTAAGATTAATTGTGCAGATATCAGAGATGGACGCCTGTCGGTTGACGGGGCGTCCTTTTTGTTTGAGATCTCTCCACGCGCCCTTCGGGCTTGGTCGAGATGACATGGGATGTGTCATATCGAGCGAGCGTAGCGAGTCGAAATATCTCCTACCGCTTCTTCCAGTAGTTCTCGATCTCTTCAAGCGTCTTGCCGGTGGTGTCGGGGACATATTTGTACATGATCCACAGATACGGCAGACACATAAATGCAAAGAGGAAGAAGGTGCCGGCTGGAGTGAGCGTCTCCAGCATCAACGGGGTAAGCTGTCCGATAAGATAAGTACCAATCCACAGGGCGAAACCGGCAATGGACATCGCCAGACCGCGCACCCGGTTGGGGTACATCTCGCTCAGCAGCACAAACACTACCGCACTGATGGAAATGGCCGTGCAGAACACATACAGCAGGAAGAATGTGAGCATGAACCAGTTGGGTAGATTGGTCGAGGGCAGGAAATAGAGCCCTATCATCAGCAGGCACACTATCATGCCTCCGACGCCCCACCACACCAGCTGCTTGCGGCCGACTTTGTCTATTATCAGCAAAGCGATGACTGTGGTGAGCATATTCACTATGCCGACCAGCACGGTAGAGAACAGAGGGTCGGAGAAGCCCGCATCGGAAAAGATTTTGGGGCCGTAGTAGAGCACTGCGTTCACACCCATGAACTGCCCCAGGATGGCGATGGCGCTGCCCACCAGCACCGCTTTCAGGATGCCTGGCTCCAGAAGGGCCTTCCACTCTGTCTTGACCTCGCCGGCGATGGATTCCTTTGTCTGGGCCAGACCTGCCTCCGCTTCGCTGTCGGAAGAGTAAATCCTGCGCATGATGGCCAGCGCCCTTGAATCCTGCCCTTTGACAATGAGCCATCTGGGACTCTCCGGGATGAAGAAAATCACAATCAGGAACAGCAGGTCAGGTATAGCCTCACACCCTAACATTCCGCGCCAGTACTCGTTGTTGAACATCCTTACGCCAAGAGCAGGATCGCCGGAATCCATCGCCGCCCCTTTCAGGATGAAGAAATTCACAAGATATGCCAGCAGGAAGCCGATGGTGATGAACAGCTGGTAAAAGCTCACCATAGTGCCCCGGACCCTGGCCGGAGATACCTCCGAGATGTAGATAGGCGACACTATGGACACTATACCTATGCCGAAACCGCCTATTATGCGGTATATCACCAACTGAGTAAAATCGGCGCAAACGGCGCAGCCGATGGCCGACACCGAAAACATCAGCGCCGCTATCAGCATCGTCGTCTTGCGGCCCAGAAAATCCGAAAGCATGCCGGCCACAAGCACACCGATGATAGAACCTATCAGGGCGCAACCCACATACCAGCCCTCCATCCCCGTGGAGAGGCCGAACTGAGTCTTCACAATCTCGGTAGTACCGGAAATCACAGCCGTATCATAGCCGAAAAGGATGCCGCCGATGGCGGCGACCACCGACAGAAATATAACGTAAGCACTGAGTTTTTGTTTCATGTTCGTATTCTTTCGTTAATATCTAATCTGTTGCAGGTGTATTCACCCAGGTTTCATTGGACCATTTCACACTGCGGCCGATGGCCCTCACCTGCCCGGCAATACCTTGCTGCTGGAGTTCACGGAATCCATCGTCGCCGGGTTTGAGGTCAAGGAACGGCATCAGATAGCAGCCGTGGTCCAAAAGCAGAGCCTGGACATCCTCTACCGGGACCTCGCTCGGATGCAGCCCGCCTTTGACAGCAAGGGCGGCCAAAGCCCCCGCTGCCTGTCCCAGACCCATGATAACCGGTTGCAGACGCACCGCGCCGTTCATCTCCCAACTCACCGACACCGCCTTGTCCGCTACCAGCAGATCCTCTACATTTATCGGGATCACAACTCCCAGAGGGACACTGAACGACGGGATTTTTCCAAACCACAGATGAGAGAGCTCTTCGCGATGGGGATTCTGGACGTGGTGGTGGTCTACAGGATAATCGCCTACCGCCACGGCACGCTTATACAGGTCATAGTCGTATGGATTTTTGGCGGCCGCCACCGTCATGGTGTCACGTCCGGCAATCCTGGCCGCCTCCCTGAAATAGGGGAAGAAAGGCAGGCCGTCATCTGTAGGATATACATCGTCGGCAATTCCCAGATTGGTATAACCCAACTCATGCTGCAGGAAATAGATATAGCCGAGGGTACGGTTCTTCGCCTTGCGGTAGAGCTCTTCCCTCTCCGAGAGGGTCATATCCAGATACTCCTCATAATAGTCGTTGGCATAAATGGGCCAGTTGAGCATAATATAGCCATCGGGCAGCAGGCCGTAGGAGAGCATCATCTCCGGGCTCCATAGCTGCTGGCCGAGCGGGTTATAGCCGCCGTTGTTCTCTGCAAGCGGGTTGTCGCAGCAACTGCGGTAATTCTCTATGTCGTAGTCTTGGGGCATATCTATGAGGACATCGTGATCGTAGCGCTTGACTATAGCCACGTATGTCATGTCCTGCACATAACGGCGGTCGTCCAGCTGTGCTGCTCCTGCCCCCCGGGCAACATCTCCCAGTTCGGTGCCGTCTATGAGCACTTTGGCACGGATGCGCGAGTGGTCAGAGAGGGTTAAGTCCCACCCGCCGGTGCTGCGTGAGGCTTTCACCAGCGAAGTGCCGTAGCGCACCTCTACTCCTGCTCCGGCAGCCATGTTGGAGAAAATCTCAGCCCCTGTCTTAGGGTTGAAAAGTATATTGCTGACCCATCCCGACTTTAGATTATCATAGCCTCCGTAGCGAACGGCCAGAGAGTCGGTGAACTCGCCGAACAGGCCGCCCCGAAGACGGTAGTTGCCGTCTATGGCGCTGACTCCGGCACTAGTGAGCATTCCGCCCAGCCAGGCTCCCTTCTCTACCACAAGAGTGCTGGCACCATCTCTGGCCGCCTCTATGGCGGCTGCGCTGCCTCCCGTGCCTCCGCCAACTATCACGACATCGTAGCGGGGAGCGCAGGAGACCATAAGCAGGAATATGGCCAGTAGTTGTATCCTTCTCATATTTTAAGCTTTATGCCAAGTTTACCGATGCCCCATGCGGTGGCGATGCAAAGGGCGGAGAACACCGCGCATTTGGCAACTCCCACCCACCCCGACATCCATCCGGGAACGGTGGGATTGATGAATATCCAGAAACTGTAAAAGAAATATGGCATCATATATACCGTAAGGGTGGCTTTTCCGGCCGGGTCCAAGGGTCTGGCCCAACACATCAGACCTCTCCGCTCAAGAGCCCTCAGCAACGCATAAAGCGCCACCGAGATTGCCGATACATAAAGGCACCAGGGGAGCGTGCCAAGTCCTTTGGAAATAATCCACCATTTGTGGGTCAGGGCAGCCAGCAGCGCCAGCACAAGCGCCGCCGCAAAACCGGCAGCAAGCGGCCGCTTCTTAAGTTTCTGCCCTGCCAGAGTGCATATCATACCGCCGAGGGCCATTATGATGCTGTGGCCGTTGCCAAGATGCAGGGCGTCGGAAAAGTCGGCAAGATAATTGCCTCCCAGCAGCTCTCCGCCATCTCGCATCGGTGCAACGGAGATATTGACCAGACAGAAAACCATCCACAGAATAGCCAGAGGCCACCAACGGCCGCGGCACAGGATATAGGCGATGGCAGAGAAGAGATACATCCACCCTATCTGCCCCAGAATCCCCCACCAGCTGGCCCGGAACAAGCCGTCTTCCGGACTGCGGAAGGCTATGGCCAGGCCGGCGAGTATGGCGATGCCAAGGATGCGCAACGGCCTTTTGTATCTGAACCCTTCCGGATAGTTATTCCATACCATAAAGAAACCCACTACCATCAGGAGCCAGAAAACGCCTTTGTTCCAGGCGATTCCAGTCTCGGAATTGACAATGAAGGAGCCCATCAGCAGCAGCGCCAGGGTGCGGGCAAGAATATGCTTCAGGGTCGATTCGAATGAGAGTCCCTTTTGAAAACGGCGCTCCAGGGCCAGCGGCACCGACATTCCCATCGCAAATAGAAACATAGGATAGATGATGTCGGAGAGGCCCATTCCGTCTTCCATGACGGCAAAATGCTCCAGAAAGTGCGGCACGTTGTGGATAGCCCAAAAATCGTTTACACACACCATAAGAGCCACCGTAAGCCCCCTGAATATGTCAATGGCGAGGTTTCGTTTTCCCATGGTTATTGTTTAAATGCGTCCCAATAGTCAAAGGCCCGGATGTAGCACAAATCAAAGATAAAGCATCCGTCGCAGACAGCGTCCATCGTCTTTGCGATTTCCGGCAGGATGTCGGCGCGCCCCCCGTTTTGGAACCCGGGCTGGTTGCCGATATCTGGACCGGCCACGAAGGGAACCTCGCCGCAGAGCCGCTTGGCGCCCAGTTTGGCAAAACCCTCCATGGTCTTTTCCTCCTCGCCATGGATATTGTCTGCCGGACAGTATGCTCCAAGGAGCATGAAATCCACCAGGTCGGCAAATCCTGTAGCCTGATATTCTTCGGTGGCCCAGCGGAATGTGGGCTCCTCCTTTGCCAGAGGATAACGGGGACTGGTCCAATTCACGCCGCTGCGGTAATACTCGCTGAACCAGGCACCAACATAGACGCCGACCTTGAGGCCGGGATTAACGGTATGCATGGTTTCCACTGCATCTGCCACAAAATCGTGGATGATTCTGCAGCGGAAGGTGAGCCATTTGTTCTCCAGTTCATCCGGTTCCTTGTCCAGAAAGATATGCCCCGGCTCTTCAAATACCGGCCATCGGGAAGGCTCCCCGCCAAGGTACTCGGCGAAAGCCGCCTTTGCGGCAGCGGTATAGCCTGCATCCAGGGCATAGTCGTCGTAACGGCAGCGGTCCAGCACCACTCCGTCCAAATCCTTGTAGGAGGCCACATCGGAGAGCATCTCCAACAGGAACTTCTGCACATCCCTGTTGGCGGGGTCCAGGAACCTGCCGCCGATGGTCGTGGAGTCGTCCAGATGATTCAAAAGGCCGCCGGGGGTCAGATCCACCGCAGCCCAGTCGCGCCACTCGGGATGGTCATACAGCATCCCCCTGCAGCCCGCCTCGCAGCGGAAGCCGCCCACCATTACATTCACTCCGGCAAGGACCTTGAGACCTGCTGCGTGGCCGGCATCTATGAATGCCTGCAGATAGTCGAAGTCGGCCTCGCGGGGCACGTACTGCAGCCCGTCGGGCCGCCAGAGCGCCTCCTCCTTAAGTTGCGGAGCAACTTTAGAGGCAAAGAGCACGTCGCCGCTGGTAGGACGAACCTCCACCACCAGGTGGGTAAAACCACCATCTGCAAGCCGCCGGCAGTCGGAGGCGATATTGTCGGTACTGTTGGCGTATTGGTTGAAGTTGGCGCCCACCTCTATCCAGACCATCCTGATCTTTTGCTGAGGTTTGGGAGAGCACGCTGCAATAAATATCAGCAGCGAGGCCAGAATCAGATTGCGGATCTTCATAACTTACGTTTCGCAAGTTTTAATATCTATGTAATATGCACTTATTATAACAAAAAACAGGGGCACCCGCCCGAATAGAGAGCGCTGCGCCCCTGCAATTATACTAAACGGGAATTAAGGGATAATCACGTTGAAACGAGCCAGTGTCGGACGGCCGCTGTTGATAGCATAGAGCTCTACGTAGCCGTCGCCGGGACGCAGGAGCACATCGGAGCCAGTCTGGCCGCTGAAGTCGTTCTCCTCGGTAATAATCCACTCGGCCGGCTTGATATCCAGCAGCATCACGGGGTTGGCGGCATCGGTCACGTCAAGCACGAAAATGTCTCCACCACCCGAGTAGTTGAAGTGATAACCCTGGGTCATCGCCATGATGCGCTTGCCGTTGTAGTCGATGACAGACATGCTGTTCTGGCTCTCGTTGCCGCCGTCGCCTATGCCGACAACCACGGGTGTCCATACATAAGGTTTTACCCAGTTGGGCTCAGTTGCATCTGCAAGCAGCTGTACAGCCCTGGTTCCGTCGTAACCGCGGAAATATATACCCTCGGCTGCAGTAGTGCCCAACGCGATGCATGCGCCGTTTACGGGACTCCATACGGTACCTGTAGCGGGACCGCGGTTCTGTCCGCCGGTAGCCTGTACATAATAGTTATCGAGCGATACGGCCTTATTCTTGATTTCCCAGCCAGCCCAGTAAGCGGGCTCGCCACCCACGACTGCGGTAATCATGGCAGCCGTAGATATATCTCCGCGGACTCTCCACGAGCCGATAGTTCCTGCAAAGTCAGAAGTCTGGTCAAAGAGTTTTATGGGGTTGGAATTGACATCAGAAGCATAGTAAACAGAGTATGTAGTTCCGCTTGCCATAGCAGTGTGGTCTGCAACAATCACGTTGCCGGCATCATCGCTGCAGATGGAGGCGGGAACTACATTGCTCCATGTAATAGCCTTGTAGTATGCGCCGTTGTTGGGGCCCAGGGCGTGAACCTTCTCACCGTCGGAAACGATGAGGGCCGCACCGCTGTAAGTCTTCACGGCCAGACGGTTGTATGCAGCGGGAATACCAAGGTCGGAGAGCTTCTTGTTCCAGACGAGTTCTGCAGCGGCACCCTCTACGGTGACGCCTTCCTGAACATAGTGACCGGTACCGCCGTAGGCGCCGTTCTTGGAGCCGTCGTGGTTGTAGCACTCAATATAGAAGTAATGCTCACGGGAGAAGTTGGAGGTATTCTCGTCGAAGGTCAGGTAGATCTCAGCTTTGTCCTTATCATAGCTCAGGTGTACCCAGCCAAGGTCGTCGGTCTGTACACTTGCTCCCACCTCGTCGCTCCAGTAAGAGAAGTAAGGACGCCAGTCAAGGTTGGTCTCTACGGGGATAGTGATGCTGATGCCCTCGCGGGGGATGATGGTGGGATCGCCGTAAGCGCTCCACTGTATGCCTGCCCACTCGCCGGTCAGTTCAAAGTAAGGTTCAAACGGAGCCTGGGTAATCTTGATAGTTTTGGAGAGAGTACCGTCGGTGATGGTGATGTTAGCCACCCTGTTGGGAGCCTCGTCTGTAGCCTCTTCAAAGTTTTCATCCACTACAAGGGATACAGTAGTCTTGGTCATTGCCTTGGTGCCTTCTGCATGAACCCAGTCGATGGCTTCAGGGATAGACACGGTGTATTCAACGTTGGCGTTGACCTCGACATCTACGACACCGCCCTCCTGGGGAACCTCATACTCAACCACATCCACCTCAAGGGCGTCTTTCTGTCCCTGAGTGACAGTGACTGTCTTGGTAATGGCCTCAGCCTTGATGGTGACTTTTGCAGTACGGGAGTCGGTGTTGTCGTTTTTAAGTGCAGATGCCTTTACGGTAAAGTCTGCACCGCCCTTGATACCCTCACCGCTGGTCGGAGAAACAGTGAGCCAGTCTGCATCAGACTCTGCTGTCCAGGCAACATTGGTATTGAACTTGATGCTGACGTTGTCACCCTCTACGGGCACCGAAACAGCCTCGTTGGAGTTCAGTGTCAGGAAAGGATCTTCTTTCTTCTCGCAGGAGAGCGCAAGCAGCACAAGCGAGAGAAGTGCCAAAAGTTTAAGATGTTTCATAACTGATAGATTAATTGGTTTATGTTAAAGTGTTTTCAAGTATTCGTCTATAGCTGTTTCAAAGGCGTCCCAATAGTTGTACATCCTGATGTGGCATAAATCGAAAATGAAAAGGCCGCCGCCGGAGGACATCATTGTCTTAACGATATCGGGCATAAGGGCCTCCTGATGGCCGTTGGTGAAGCCGGAGCCATTACCGATGTCGGGGCCGACGGCAAAGGGGACATCGCCGCACAGGCGCTTCGCCCCAAGGGTTGCGAAACCCTCCATGGTCCACTCTCCTGTGCCGTGGACGCTGGCCGCCCCGGCATACGCACCAAGCAGGATAAAGTCCAGCAGATCGGCAAAACCTGTTTTCTGATAGGCTGAATTGGCCCACTTATATGAGGATTCGTTCTTGGAAAGGGCATAATTGGGGCTGGTCCAGTTCACGCCGCTGCGGTAATATTCACTGAACCATGCTCCAACGTAGATGCCAAAGCGGACATCCTTTGAAGTCTTATGTATCTTGTCGGCAGCCTTGGCCACAAAATCATGGATGGTCTTGCAGCGGAAGGTCAGCCAGTGACGCTGAAGGGCATTGGGACTGTCCAGGAAAACCTGCCCCTGAGGTATCATGGGCCATGAAGATGGCTCTGTGCCGAGATATTTGGCAAAGGCCTCCTTTGCAGCATCGGTGTAGCCCGCGTCCAGACAATTGTCGTCATAGCGGCAGCGGTCCAGCACTATGCCGTCCAGGCCCTCGTAAGAGGCCAGCTCTTCCAGCAGGGTCAGCAGGAATTCCTGTACTTCGGCATTTGCCGGATCCAGAAACCGGGGGCCGGTGTCGGGGTCGTCCATAGCGTTTGTAAGGCCGCCCTCAAGGTTGTCCACGGAGCACCATGAGCGCAGCGACGGCTTGTCATAAACCATCCCTATTTCGCCCAAAGAGGTGCGGTAGCCGCCCACCATGGTATTGATTGCAGCATTGACCCGCAGGCCAGCCTTGTGACCGGCGGCGATGAATGTCGCCAGATAGTCAAAGGTTGCGGTACGCTCTACCCAGCGGTAGCGCCCGTTTACCCAGGCCGCCACTTTTTTGCACGGCGGAGCCACCTTGGAGGCGAACAACACATCCCCGCTGGTAGGACGGACATCCACGATGATGTCGGTAAAGCCCATCTTGGCTATGCGTTCGCAATCCTCGGCTATATAGTCGGGATCGTTTGCATAGTACTGGAAGTTGGCTCCGGCGTCAATCCAGACATAGCGCGGCCCGCCCTTAAAATCGGGATTGAACGGCTCCGGGCCGTCACCGGGATCAACCTCTCCGCCCTTGTTCCACTCGTCACGCCACTTGAAAGAGTCATCCTCTTTCTGGCAGGCAGCAAGGACAGAAAAAAGGCTCAGAAGAAGTATCGTCAGATATCTTTTCATCCTATTTTGCTTTGAGTAAGACTACCGATGCGACTGCACGTTGTGCTCCGTCGGAGGGCTTTATGGTCTCCTGATTATTTATAATCATGCAACTGGAGCCGCCGCCGTCAAGATTGAGGGCCTCGGTGCAGCCTGTCTCAGCCAAGATTTTTGCCACTTCTTCTGTGGTAAAACCTGGCACACCCTCTGTCATGTTGCGGCCCTCACACACAAACAGTATCAGACGATTGTCCGGTGTGACCCCGATTGCCGTACGGGGGTGACGGCCATCGCACATTATCCCTCCCGATCCGTCAAACATCTCTTCTGAATACGTGTTGCGCAACTCACCTCCCTTAAGCAGTACCGGCCCTCCTCCGATTGCGGTCTGTGCTGCAAATGCGGCTGCCTTTGAAGGGAAGTTGGCATTCGGTACCGAAAGAGGTTCATTTTCCCATGAATTGGCTGCGGGAGTATCGTAAAGATAGTGACTGTTGACATTGGCGTAATAGGTCCATCCGGCAGCCGGCATACCGTCGGCCTGCCAGAACACTCCCCGCGTAGGGTAATACATCGTGACCCAGTCCTGGGATACATAATTGATGTTGACCCCATAGGTACGGCTACCGCTCACCGCCACGCTGGCGCTGTAGCGCTTGCCGCCCTCGGCATAGAAGAATCCTCCGTTGACCATAACCGGGGCGGGAGATTCCGAGTAGAATTGAGAAGGAGTCCTTAATTCATCCCGGGTGCCCTGCAATTTAGGGTCGTCTATGCTGCGGACATCCCATTGTATCATAGACAAATCGGCCACTGCAATATAAGCCACAGCACTCACGCCCTGTAACATCTCCGGACTGCGATATATGGAGAGTCCTTCAGGAAGCCCGGCATATTCATCCGTAATATTTTTCCAGCCCTTATCTGCAATAGTGGGATTGGGCTCTACGAATACATCTTCGGGCGCTTCCTTGTCGCTCCATCGCCACTCGGGATAATCTGTGCCGGCAGTCCCGTTGCACGCGGCCGCAAGACACATGGAGGCCATGA
This sequence comes from Bacteroidales bacterium, assembly GCA_017529425.1. Classification (GTDB taxonomy): domain Bacteria; phylum Bacteroidota; class Bacteroidia; order Bacteroidales; family UBA932; genus Equibacterium. Next base: position 57,828 of record JAFXNQ010000049.1, read on the forward strand.
TAAAAAACCGTTTCATCGCTTGATGCAATCCATACTATAGCCGCCTATCATTTGGCTATAATGATCATAATAATAAATATAAAGCATATATCCGTCGGCAGAAGGTGCCAGTATCACATCGCCGCAGGCTCCGTTACCGTCGGCAGCGCTGCTCTGGTATTCCTGATCGAACATGAACGGTACTGAGAATACCAGCTGGGGGCTGTTATAGACGTTTCCGCTGATGCTGCCGCCGGTGATGTCATAGACATAGAGCTGGGGGCCGGGCCACCACTGAGGGAAGTGGGTCGAAACGAACAATGCGAGGTAGCGGGCACTGTTGAACTGCTTGGTATCCAAGTTATTCGGATCCACGTTGCCGTTCACGAAGGCTCCGCCGCCGGGGGCGTCTTCTACAGAGCCGTCTCCTTCGCCTATGGATGCGCTGCCTACAGAGAGGTCAGATTTGAACCAGTAGAGTATATTCTCTGAATACGCTGCGCTGTACCAGCCCATATCCATCTGGGGCGTGCCCGCAACCACGCAGGTAGAGCGTGGTGTGCCGGCTCCCCAATGGAAGCCGTTGGCGGCGAACAGGTCTATGATTTCGTTAGAGACAACCTCTCCGCCCACAATGTGGATGGCACGGAAGAAGCCGCTGGTGGTGACGCCGGATATGCCGGGATAAGTCACGGTGATGACCGCCTCGTCCTTGATGTTGCCTATTACTTTCATCTCCTGCCCTATAGGGAGGCCCATGTCGTTCACGAACGACAGCAGCAGTTCGGGGGCCGCAGTCACGGACGGGGTCCACCAGATGTTGAAGGTTTCGTCCTTCTGTGCCAGGTTACAGATAAGCAGGTGGTCCTGCTCGTCAGAGGCTATTGAGCCTGTGGGGGAGGCGCTGCCGATGTTTATGGTACCGCCTGCCGTGGCGACAATCTTGTTGAAATAGCGGGGAGCGCTGCCGTCGCCCATGTTGACTATGAGCCAGCTGTCCAGCACGCCCATCGATACATTGGCGGGCTCCTTATAGCCGGGCAGGCCGAGACCTGTGGCAGGATCCATATTGAAGAGCTTCTCCACGCTGGTCGCGTTTACGCCATAGTCTATCTTCTCGGGCACATTCTTCACCACGAAATAATCCATCTTGGTGACCCCGTCGTCGGCTGTGACAGTAAAGGTAAACCCTTCGTTATAGTTGTGTGGCTCGGACGGGTCGGGCGATATGGTGGCATGTGCCGACACGGAAGCGGTCGCCTTAGCCACGGAAAGGTCGTTTGCCGTGATGAGGGAGACTGTTCCCTTGGCCTTGTCTATGATACCGTTCACCATAGGGTGCTGCAGCGTAAAGCTGATCATCTCGCACTTGGAAGATTTGACCCTTTCGCCGGTTATGACGATATCCCTTTTCGCTCCGGTGGCATCGGTGTATTTAAAATGATTTTCTTCAGTGAGGTCCAGTATTGTCAGCGGCGGCTCTATTATGCAGTTGGGCTGCAAGGTCGCCCTGACGCGCACCTTGGTCATATATGGTGTAGTGATGTCGTCGGATGCTTCGGGGAAATACCACGGGATGGGAATTACATAGCGGTCCATCTCGGGGTCTGAAATCTCCAGACGACCCATCTCCTGGTCCACATAAGGGCCAAAGGTGAAATACGCCGCCAAAGAGGTGATTCCCTGCCTTTCTGCAGTGGGGAGCACATATTCCGGTTTATGACAACCCGTCAGAAGCAGAGCGGCGGATACCAGTGTATATAATAATCTTTTCATAATTACCTCCATTCAGGATATTGTTCTACAAGGGCGTTTGAACTCAGTTCGCTCTCCGGCATGGGGAAGCGATACATCTTTGCGGGGAAGTTGCGGTCCTGATCGTCCACTGAAACATAGGTGTAGAGATACTGGCCGTCAACTGCGGTGGGTTCTATCTTGAGGCCGTGGACCTGATAACCGTTGAGCCCGACGGGATATGCCTCCGCGGCCTCCTTCCAGCGGCGCAAGTCCCAGTACCAGAGGCCTTCGTATGCAAGCTCTATGCGCCGCTCCTGGCGGATTGCCTGCCAGAGTGCATCTCCGCTCTTATCGGAATAGGGCAAGCCGACTCTGGAACGGATAGCCTTGACAGCCGCATTGGCGCCGGCGGGGTCATTGCTGCGGTAGCAAGCCTCGGCCTTGTTGAGCAGAGCCTCACCATAGCGAAGCACTACAAAGTGCTGGATGCTCTGGGTACGCTCCGCCAAGTCGTGGTTTTCGTCCACAAACTTACGCAGGTAATAACCGGTGGTGGTGCGGCCCTGCGGCTGGGGTTCCTTGTTCCACTGGCACCAGCCGTCCACACCGCCCACAAAAGGCTCTATCTTGCGCTCCTTCCAGTTTGCTCCGTTATAGAGAATGGTAGCCTGGAACCGGGGCTCCAGCTGCTTGTAGGGTGGTTCGGCAGTGGTGGAAGTGTGCCATGGGCTCCAGTCGGGAAATCCGCCCGTAGAGAGTTCATAGCTCTCAACCATCTCCTGCGTGGGAGTGCCGTAGCCGCCACCCTGCTGGTCCACCAGATTGTAGTCGCCGCCGGGAGTATAGTAGTAATCGAAACTATGATATACAGCATCACTGTAAGAGAAGTTATACTGCAGTATCGACTCCTGGTTGCCGGACACGGTAAATACGCTTGCATAGTCGTCTGCCAAACCGTAGCCGAGTCCTTCCAGTGTCTCTACCGCAGCTATCACCTCGTTCCAGCGCTCTGCGTAGAGCATGCTGCGGGCAATGAGGGCATTGGCAGCGCCATTGTCAAGACGGCCCCGGGCGGCAGCCTTTGCAGGGAGATTGTCTGCGGAAAACTGCAGGTCGGCCAGCACAAAATCCCATCCGGCTTCTTCGCTGGAGAGAGCCTTGTCGATTTCGATTTTAGTGAGGTCTTCGTCGTATATGATCACCTCTTTGTATCGCTTCATCAGCTCGAAATAGAGCCATCCGCGCATCAGCCTGAGTTCCGCCATAAGGCGGGTCTGATCCGCTGCCGGCAGGCCGCTTCCAAGGGATTTCAGATTGCTGATAGCCTCGTTGGTGCGGCGGACTGCACCATAGAGCGTACCCCAGCAGCCCAGATAGACCGACACGAAGTTGCTGGTGAGATCGGCTCCGCCATAAGCCACCCGACTGGGAATATATGCATATGCAAAGTTATTGTAGGAGCCATATTTCATCTGGTCGGTGAAAGCTTCCGTCATGCCTACCTGGCTGGGCCAGTTGGCAAAGATGTCGTATGTATAAGAGTACACGCTGTTGACGGCATACTCTGCGCTCTCTGTGGTAGCCCACATCACCTTGTCTGATATGCTGTCACGCGGAGTCATATCCAGAAAACCGTTGCATGCTGCCAGTACGCAGCTAAGAGAAAGGGTAATGATTATCTTTTTCATAAGGCATCCTGGTTTATAAGGTTATTGTAATACCGCCCATCAGGTTGCGCTGCTGGGGATAATATCCGTTGTTCACGCCCGGAGACTCGGGGTCGATGCCTTCGGGCAGACCGTCGAGAGTGAAAATGTTGTTACCTTCAACAAATATCCTCAGGGTCTCTACGCTGAATTTGCGGGTGAACGACTGGGGAAGCGTATATCCGAGTCTGGCGGTCTTCAGGCGGACGTATTTGCCATCTTTCCACCAGAAGCTGGAGTTAAGGCCGTTGTGCCCGCCGTGGCCGGTGTTGCCGAGAGTGAGGCGCGGGAAGATTCCGTCCGGATTGTCCAGACTGTAGGCGTTCTCTACCAGGAAGAGAGGGGAATTGCCTCCTTCCTTGAAGGTGCGGGTCCATACGGTGTTGTCGTCGTTGCCATTATAATAGTTACCAAGCATAGAAACCTGGAACAGGGCGCCGCCGGTAAACTGCAAATTCATGTCGAATCCGTTCCAAGTTGCGTTTACGTTCAGACCGAAGGTCAGTTCGGGGCGGTTGCTCTTGCCAAAGATGCCTCGGTCTCCGGTCCAGTCTATCACGCCGTCGCCATTGAGGTCGGTGTATTTGATATCACCGATGTTGGGGCGGGAGTTGCCGTACCAGGCCGAGTTGTCTATCTCCTCCTCTGAGCGGTAAAGACCCTCTGCCAGCCAGCCGTCTATGGCGCCATAGGTGGTGCCGGTCACCTTCTGCCACTCGGCTATGTTGGGGTTGTCGTTATACTTGAGCCAGCGTGTCTTGGAGTATGTCATTGTCCCGGCCAACTCGTAGAAGAAGGGCCGGCCGCCCAAGTCAAAGTGGTTGCGGTGGGTTATGAGCACATCGATACCCTTGGCGTCGATTGCATTGCCGTTGACGTAGGTGGGGAAATAACCGCCCATCGAATCGGGATGGCCGCCTCCATTATAAGAGAGGATATCGTAGGTGTAGTTGTAAAAGGCGTCAATCTCGCCGCCCAGAAGCCCGTTCCACAGCGAAAAGTCAAATCCGGCATTGTAGGAAAGGGTTTTCTCCCAGGTGAGGTCCTTGTTGGGGATTCCAGAGGTGTAGTATGCCGGAGTTCCGGCACCTCCGGTGTAAACCACCTTGCCACCGTCTGCATATTTACTCAGGAACATGTAGGGGCTCACCCCGTCGTTGCCCAGCAGGCCCACGGAAGCACGCAGTTTGAGGTTGTCAAGGGCGGAGAACCCACTCATAAAGTCCTCTTTTGACATATTCCAGCCCACTGAAGCGGAGGGGAAGAAACCCCAGCGGGTATTCAGCATCCCGGCAAACTTGTATGATCCGTCGTAGCGGCCGGTGAACTCTGCCAGATACTTCTCGTCGTAGTTATAGCGGAGACGACCCACGAAGCCGACGCTGCGGGAAGCATCGCTGGAACCGGCCACCGGATCGGCAGTGGGAGTACCGTTGTTGAGTTCCGGCAGCAGGGCGAAAGGCAGGTTGCGGACATAGGCGCTCATGTTGTTGTACTGGTAGTCACGTACCTCAGCCAGCGCCAGAGCCTCTACATTGTGCTTGTCAAATGAATTTATGTAGGAGATACTGGCTTGACTGGTGATGGACTGCGAATAGGAGGCGCCTTCGCCCAGCTTGATGCCGTTGGCAGTGCCGTTGACATCCACCATAGGAGTTGTCCAGCCCCATGTGCCGTCTGCCTGCTTGCGGCGGACGATTACATAATAGGGGGTGTCAAGATTCTTGTTGTAGGTATTGCGCCAGTCATAGGATCCGCTCACCTTTGCCTGCAGACCCTTGACCCAGGGGATATCCCAGGTGAGACCGGCGTTCAGGGTGCCGATAAAGCCGTTCGTCTTTTTGGAACCCGACTGATAGAGCGCCGCCAGCGGGCTGTAGGGATAAGCCTGGTTGGTGGCGATGGAACCGGTGTAGTATCCGTCGTACATTTCGGGGAGATATGGGTGGATTCCGATTACCTGATGCGCCACGGAGAACCAGCCTACCTCGTAGGTCGCTCCCGACTCGGAGCCGTCGGAACCGCCCGAGAGGAAACGGGGTGTTTCGCGACGGGACACAACTCCGCTAAGACCTGCATTGAAGAGCAGATTCTTGGCAAGGCGGGTCTCTATATTGGTGCGGACATTGTATCTGTAGAAATTATACCCATCTACATTACCTTTCTGGCCAAGGTAGCCGGCAGACACGAAATATTTGGTGTTGTCGCTTCCGCCCTGAACCGTGATATTGTGCTTTGAGGTGCGGCCCGTTCCGAAAACTTTCTTGATATAATCCACGTTGTCCCAGCCGTCAGTAGGGTCGCCGTTGAGCATCGCCTCCACGTTGGCCAGTGTGAAATAGGGCTCATATTCAGCCTCGGAAGCTATGGCTCCGCTGGCCAACTGATCCATCTCCTGTGCCAGATTATAATAATAGGCGAACTGAGGGCCGTTCATGAACTTGGGGAAGTTGGCGTTCATTGAAACACCCGTCGAGCCGTTGTAGGTGATGGTAGGGGTGCCCTTTGCGCCGCGGCGGGTGGTGATGATGATAACACCGCCGGCCGCCTTAAGGCCATATACGGCGGCGGAGGCACCGTCCTTAAGAACCGAGACGCTCTCGATGTCGGCCGGGTCGATGTCGTTGATATTGTCCACGGGGAATCCGTCCACAACATAAGCGGCGCCATAGACAGAACCGCGGATACGGAGCGCAGCCTGGTCCAGACCTGGCTCTCCGGATTCCTGTACAGAGGATATACCCGGCAGTTTACCCGCCAGCACCTGCGATACATTGGTGGCCGGGGCCTTGAGCAATTCTTCTCCCTTGATGGCGGATACAGCGGCCGTCATAGTCTCTTTCCTGACAGTACCGTAACCGACCACCACTGTCTCCTCAAGAAAGAGCGAGTCCTCTTTCATCTTTACATTCAGCGAACTTTGACCGCTGTATGTACGCTCTTCGGTGGCAAGTCCAAGACAGAAGAACTCTATTACATTCCCTTCGGATACCCTGAGCGAGTATGAACCGTCGGCGCCTGTCACGGTGCCGTTGGAAGTACCCTTTACCATCACCGTGACTCCGGCGAGCGGCTGGCCATCCGAATCGGTAACTTTGCCCGCGAGTCTCGTCTGGGCAAAAACGGATGCCGTGGCAAGCAGAGACATCGCCACAACAAGCGTCAAGAGTCGGAATAATTTCTTCATCAGTATTATACTATTTTGATATGTTTGCTAACTGCGTCAATATATTGCCTATCTGATACAGGCCGCGCGGAACGTGGAAGCAACCCTTCCACTTGCCACCCTTGAGCGGGAGCAGCACCTCCCCGCGGCGGTTGAGATATCCGAACCACTCCGGATATTCGGGATCCTTGAAGCGGGTCCAGAGATAATCGTCAAGCTTAAGAAACCAGTCAAGGGCCTTTTCATTGCCTGTGAGCTGATACCCTTTAATCATGGCTATGGCACTCTCCAAATGCACCCACCAGAGTTTCTGGTCCCACTCCAGCTCCTGAGTGGGATATCCCTTCCGGTCCATGAAATAGATTATGCCGCCAAATTGCTTGTCCCAGCCGTAGTCTATCACCCTGAGGGCGATTTCCATGCTCTTGTCTATAATGTCCCGGCGGTCGAGACGAAGTCCGAGGTTCATCATAAACCAGAGCGCCTCCAGGTCGTGCCCGGGGTTAACCCTGCGTCCCTCGAAGCAATCTATAAGGGAGCCGTCAGGGGCGAGATTCTCTACCATGACCCCTAGGTCGGGCTGATAGAACACGTCAAACACCTCATGCAAAGCCTCCTCTATCGTGGAATCCAGAAGCTGCTTGTCCTCTATGATAGGCTCCACCTCCAGCGCCATGTTGCATATAATCATCGGCAGTGCGAAATCTTTCATCGGGCGGGTACCGGGGACAGCCTTGAGCCATTTCCCCTTGGGATTGGAGCGCCTCTCGAGTATCCTGCAGAAAGTCTTGCGGGCAATCTCCGCATAATGGTCGCTGCCGGTGGCCACCGCCAGCTGTGCGAATGCCATGCACGCAAAAGTGTTGGAGAATATATTATAGGGCTGGATTATGGGCCTGCCTTCCCTGGTGAGTGAAAAATAGAAGTCGTAGTTGCCGTCATGACCGTATTTCTCAAGGAACTCTGCTCCCTGCCGGGCGCATTCCAGCCATGCAGGATTCTTTTCCACCTTATTGTACAGCATTGCAAACATCCACACCTCGCGCCCCTGAAGCCATACGAATTTATCTGTGTCAAATACGCTGCCATCACGGTTCAGGCAAGTGAAATATCCGCCGTACTCCAAATCTTGCGACTTCTCCAGCCAGAATGGCAAAACGCTGTCATATAGCTCGTTATTATACTTGTTCGCGAGCAGTTCAAAATCTTTTCCTGTCATTTTATCAAGCATGCCTTAAACTATTCGAAACTCAGTGTAACAAATTTACAAAATATTATTAAATAATCAAGACTTTTTAACGATATGTTAAAAATAATATTTATGTTTTTTACACAATTATAACTATCTTTGCGTGACGAATAACGATATGACAACTTTCCTGGACGATATCAACGGCCGTTACGCCGCCGAAAAGAGAACTGTCCTGAACCTTTGTGTTAAGGGCTCCGGGTTCTCGCTGGCAGATCTTGCAAAAGAACTGGACACAAGTATCCCCAAAATCTCGCGCATAGTTGCGGAACTGGTGGAAATGGGCTATCTGGCAGATCTGGGCAAGCAGGAGTCCGCCTCCGGCCGGCGCCCGAGCATCTACGGCCTCAATCCCGAGGCGGGTTATTTCGCGGGTGTTGACGTGGGCGGCGAAAGCATCTCGGTAGCCGTAACCGACTTCCCGGGCCGCGTCGTCCATTTTGAGCATGACGTCCCCTATCGGTTGCAGAACACAGAAGAGTCTGTGCTCGGGTTGTGCTCCAAAGTGATTGAAATCATCTCCAAGGCCAGAATAGACCGCACGAGGGTCCGTTCTTATGGAGTAAACCTGACTGGGCGGGTCAATCACAAGACGGGCTATAGCTACACCTATTTCATCAGTGAAGAGAAGCCCATCCGCAGCATCTTGGAGCAGGGTTTTGGCAAGACAGTATCGGTAGAGAACGACTCCCACGGAATGGCCTACGGAGAGTATATGAGCGGTATTGCGGGCGACGCCGGGAACATTCTGTTCCTGAATGTGGGCTGGGGCCTGGGTATGGGCATGGTGCTGGACGGCAAGCTTTTCTACGGCAAATCGGGCTTCTCCGGAGAGGTCGGGCACTTCCCTATGCTGGACAACAACCAGATATGCCGTTGCGGCAAGATAGGCTGTCTGGAGACCGGCGCCTCCGGCCTTGCGCTGCACCGCCTTGTAAAAGAGCGGATAAAGGAGGGTCAGCCCTCGCTTCTGACAGAAAAAATGGACAATGGCGGGGAACTCACGCTTAACGACATCCTGGATGCAGTACAGAAAGAAGATGTCACCGCCATCGAGTGCGTAGAGGAAATAGGCGCCACGCTGGGCCGAGCCGTTGCCGGACTTATCAATATTTTCAACCCCGATATGGTAATCATAGGAGGTCGGTTGTCGGTGGCCGAACGCTACCTTATGCCACCGCTCAAGATTGCAGTGAACAAACTCTCGCTGAATATGGTGAACAACGACACCGTGATCAAAGCCTCCCGTCTGGGCAGGGATGCCGGGGCAATCGGCGCCAGCCTGCTTGCAAAAAGCCGCATGTTGAACAATTAACAGACCTCAATATGGAAAACAGAAGATCCTTCTTGAAAAAAAGCGCGATGGTTGCCGCGGCAAGCCCGCTGCTGGCAGCCTGCAAACCAACCCCAAAAGGCGACCGTTGGGGCATTGAGGCCGACGACTCCATCCAAAGCCAGCTGATAGTGCCCAAGGCCGGCGCCCTCCCCATCACCGGCACTTTCCTGGACGAGATATCCCACGACATCCCCCACCAGAACTGGGGCGAGAAGGAGTGGGACCGCGACTTCCGCTATATGAAAGACATGGGCATCGACACGGTGATAGATATCCGCTGCGGATACCGCAAATTCATCACCTACCCCTCCCCTTATCTGCTGAAACAGGGGTGCTACATGCCTTCTGTCGATCTGATAGACATGTTCTGCCGCCTGGCAAAGAAATACGACATGAAGTTCATGCTGGGGCTTTACGACAGCGGCAAATACTGGGACACCGGCGATATGAGCTACGAGGTCGAGGCCAACAAATATGTGATAGACGAAATTTGGGAGATGTATGGCAGCAAATATTCCAGTTTTGGGGGCTGGTACATCTCTGGCGAGATTTCCCGCGCCACCAAAGGTGCCATAGAGTCGTTCCGCACGATGGGCCGCCAGTGCAAGGAGGTTTCTGGCGGTCTGCCCACATTCATCTCACCCTGGATAGACGGCAAGAAGGCTGTGGATGCCGCCGGAGGCAACCTGACCAAAGAACAGGCCGTCGGCATAGAGCAGCACGAGCGTGAGTGGAACGAGATTTTCGACGGCATCCACGAATATGTGGACGCCTGTGCATTCCAGGACGGGCATATCGACTATGACGAGTTGGACGCCTTCTTCTCGGTGAACAAGAAGCTGGCCGACCGCTACGGGATGCAATGCTGGACCAACGCGGAGAGTTTTGACCGCGATATGCCTATCCGCTTCTTCCCCATCAAGTTTGACAAGCTGAGAATGAAGCTTGAGGCGGCAAAGCGCTGCGGCTACGACAAGGCCATCACCTTCGAGTTCAGCCACTTTATGAGTCCGCAGAGTGCCTATCTGCAGGCAGGCCACCTCTACGACCGCTACCGCGAATACTTCGGGATTTAAAGCAGATCAATCTTATTGTCGTGGCAGTAGATTTTCTGCTGGATCTCTCCGCCCAGGATACGGACCCATGTGCGGAAGCCGGGCTCCCCTTTTTTAAACTGGAAAACACGGCATCCCGGTATGGGAGTACCCAGCGCACCCTCTGCGCCTAAGTTATAATACACTGTTCCGCCACCGGTGCAGCGGCCGTAGATGTAGAACATAGGGCCGTAGTTGAGCACATAGTCGCAGTCATGCTCATGGCCGTTAACGACCGCCTCTACATCGCCCATCTCCAGGAATTGCGCCAGCAGGCCGCTGTTGATGTCGGAGGGACAGCTTGACTCGCAGTTGTTGCCGACCAGCTGCGCGCCCGCCGCAACGCCTTCTGCGGTTTCCCGCAAAGGGATATGGAAAAAGGCCATTGAGGGCACCGGCACGCCGCCGTTAGCTGCGGTGAAGCGCTCGCTGTGGGCGCGATACCAGCCTATCTGGCTGCCACGGATATAGTCATAAGAGAATTTGTCTTCGCGGGTCTTTATTTCCACGGAGTTGCCGGAATCCATCAGATAGAACACCCTTTCAGGTTTCTCTCCGCCAAGGGTTATAACATCGTTGGAGCAGCCGTAAACGCCCTCTTTGGGAGGCAGGTTTACGCAACCCTTCATCCCGCGGATAAATGCATATACCTCTTCTCTGCTGGAGCCGAACTCTGCATCATGATTGCCCAGAGCGACGGCGAACGGGATACCGCTCTCCGAGACGGGCGTCAGTATCTCGCGTATCGACTCCATCTCCGGACGGCCGAACAGGATGTCACCGGTGTGGATAATCAAATCGGGACGGACTTCTGCAAGGGTCTCCTTGACGCACTCCATACATTTATCCGAGCGGGGGTCGCCGGATATGAAGTGTGTGTCGGTAATCTGGAGCAGGGTAAATGTGCCGTCGTCGCGATAGTCCATCCTGGCGGCTATGCTGCCGTCAACACCTTTGTCGGATACACTTTTGCAAGCACTCAAGGCGGGAGCTGCAACAGCTGCGGCAGTTGCCATGGCCGTACTCTTTAAAAAATCTCTTCTTTTCATGGTAGCAATCAGATTATTTTATTCCCCGTCCAGAACGTAATCCACACAGCGGTTCAGCATTTCGCAAAATGCGAACGTGGGCTTCAAATCGCGGGCTGCGCGGCGGGCAAGTTTGTCGGTCATAATATATTTACGGGTAATAGGTTTTATGAGGATATACGATTTGAGACGGTAATAATCGCTGTGAGGACCCTCCGTCCAGCCCTGCGGGAGCCTGGTAAGGGCGCCCTCCCAATCTATGGCGAAACCCTTGGCCGCACGGACCGCCCCCTCGAACTTCGCACCAGAAAGCATTATCTCTTCCCGGACGCTTTTAATCATCTCTTTTGTGGGATTGTAGAGCCCCGAGCAAAGGAAATATGTGTTGGTAGCCGGCTCTATATGCAGATAGTAACCGGCGCGGCCGCTCTTTTTGCCGCCGGCGCATACATATATTCCCATGTGCGTCTTGTAAGGTGTCTTATCGGCAGAGAAACGGATGTCGCGATAAATGCGGTAGGTGCAATCGTCCACCCTGAGCCCCTTCATGCGGGGGTCAAATGCCGCAATGCGGGAAATAAGCTCTACGGCAACCTCTGCGATTGTGTTCTTGGCCTGCAGGTATTCACCCTTGTGCACATCGAACCACTCTTTGTAGTTGTGCTGCGCGAGTTCTTCCAGAAAGGATATAACTTGTTCCATAGTTACCTGCTGGCGAGCCAGTTGTATGCGTTGACAAACATATCCACCCAGGGGGTGTCGGTGTCGTGCCGTTTTTCACGCGGGTACCAGGGCCAGTTCCAGGGACGCAGGCAGCGTTCAGGATGGGGCATCATTGCCAGATGGCGGCCGTCGGGGCTGCAGACACCGGCCACACCCTCCGGTGAGCCGTTGGGGTTTCCGGGGTAGTCTTTATAATTGTAACGGACTGCCACTTTCTGCTGCCCTGCGGCATTGAAGGAGAACTTGCCCTCGCCGTGAGCCACCCAGATACCCAGCTTACAACCCTTCAAGGATTTCAGCATAATTGCGGGAGAGTCTTCTATGGTTACCCCCACAAAGCAGCTTTCAAACTTGTGGCTGTCGTTGTGAACCATCTTGGGGGCATGCTCGCGGTCATCGGGTGTAACTACGCCAAGTTCTGCCATCAGCTGGCAGCCGTTGCAGATACCAAGGCTCAGGGTATCCTCGCGTGCATAGAAAGAGTCTATTGCGGCGCGGGCCTTGTCGTTATAGAGCAACGCTCCCGCCCAGCCCTTGGCACTGCCCAGGGTGTCGGCGTTGGAGAATCCGCCCACAAACACAATCATCTGCACGCCGGAGAGGTCTTCGCGGCCGCTGGTGAGGTCGGTGGTGTGGACATCGCGCACCTCAAAGCCCGCCATATAGAGCGCCCAGGCCATTTCGCGGTCGCCGTTGGAGCCTTTTTCGCGGATGATGGCAGCTACCGGTCTGCACCCTTTCCCGCTCTTTTCGACGCGCTTCTCAGGGAAAATATATCGTAGCGGCTGATGCGCGAAATTGTCACGACGCTTCTGTGCGCAACCGCCTGAGGTCTGCCGTTTATCAAGCAGGTATGAGGTGTTGAACCAGCATTCACGCATCGCATCTATGTCAAGATGGAGCTCGCCACCGGCATATTTGATATCCAGTTTGCGCTCTGCCTGCCAGCGGCCGATGTTGTAAAAGGCAACCCCGTTCATACTCAGATAATCCTCTACAAACGGCGTTGCAGCCTGCACAATCACGCCCGGCATCTCGCTGAACAGGACATTGGCATCCAGCGCGCCCAGATTGATGTCCAGGCCGCCCTTCTCGTTGGCAAACATACTCTCCAGCAGTGCGGTGACAAGGCCGCCGGCGCTTACGTCGTGGCCGGCGAATATCAGCTCCTGCGCTACCAGCGTCTGCACCGCCTCGAAACATTTTGCGAAGTATGCCGGATCGGCAATGTCGGGGCACTCGCGACCGACGGCAGAGCAGACCTGCGCATAGGCGCTGCCCCCCAATGCGAACCGGGGCTTGCGGTCAAACGGGATATAGATTATCTTGGAGTTGACGCTCTCGAAAGAGGCGTGGACCGTCTTGGTGATGTCGCTCACCTGGCCCACGGTGGATACTATCAGCGTTCCGGGAGAGATTACCTTCTCGCCGGATGGATATTTCTGCGTCATTGACATCGAATCCTTGCCGGTGGGGATATTGATGCCCAGTGCGATGGCAAAGTCGGACGCTCCCTTTACAGCTTTGTACAGGCGGGCATCCTCCCCTTCGTTACGGGTAGGCCACATCCAGTTGGCGGATAAAGAAACCCCGCGCAGGCCACCCTCTATCGGGGCCCATACCATATTGGTGAGGGCCTCGGCAATGGTCAGGCGCGACCCGGCGGCGGGATCTATCAGGCCGGCTGCGGGAGCGTGGCCTATTGACGTTGCGATTCCGCGGTTATCGTCATATCCGATGGCTGTCACGGCTACGTCGTTGAGCGGGAGCTGTATCTCTCCGGCGGTCTGCTGGCAGGCGATAAGGCCTGTGACGGAGCGGTCCACCTTGTTGGTAAGCCAGTCCTTGCAGGCCACCGACTCCAGCGAGAGGATGTCCTTGATGACTTTTTCCAGTCCGGCAGGCGAATAGCTGCCCACTGCGGGCACATCGGGATAGGTTTTCTCGACCGTCGTCCCGGTCATCACCGTCTTGGGGGTGCTGCCCATCATATCGCCGATAGCCAAATCTATGGGGGCGACGCCGGTGGCGCTGTCTTTCAGGGTGAAATTATGCTCTCCTGTAGTGGTGCCGATCTTGTAGAACGGAGCACGCTCGCGCTCGGCTATCTTCTGCAGATGATCAGCATCGTGCTCCTTCATCACCAGTCCCATACGCTCCTGGCTCTCGTTGCCGATAATCTCCTTGTATGAGAGGGTCGGGTCGCCGATGGGCAGTTTGCTGATGTCGATGGTGCCGCCAACCTCCTCCACAAGCTCGGAGAGGCAGTTGAGGTGGCCTCCGGCGCCGTGGTCGTGGACAGAGATGATGGTGTTGTACTTCTCCTCTGCAATTGCACGGATAGCGTTATATGCGCGCTTCTGCATCTCCGGGTTGGAACGCTGCACGGCATTGAGCTCTATGGCGTTGGCATATTCCCCGGTAGCTACAGAGCTCACCGCTCCGCCGCCCATACCGATACGGTAGTTGTCACCGCCCAGCAGTACAACAGCGTCGCCTGTGCCTGGTGTCTCTTTGATGGAGTCGCGCTTGCGGGCATAGCCCACGCCTCCGGCCTGCATAATAACTTTATCATATCCGTACATTCCGCGCCCGTCGCCATATTCAAAAGTGAGCAGGGAGCCGCAGATAATGGGCTGTCCAAACTTGTTGCCAAAGTCGCTGGCGCCGTTGGATGCCTTGATAAGTATCTCCTGAGGGGTCTGGTAGAGCCATTTGCGCTCCTGGAAAGCCTCCCAGGCGCGTCGTCCCTCTTCAAAACGGGGGTAGCTGGTCATATAGACTGCAGTCCCGGCAATCGGGAAAGAACCCTTGCCGCCCGCCATACGGTCGCGTATTTCGCCGCCGGTGCCGGTCGCAGCGCCGTTGAAAGGTTCCACGGTAGTGGGGAAGTTGTGCGTCTCAGCTTTGAGGGATATAACTGTTTCCGCCTCGTCCATAATGAATTGTGAGGGTTGGGAGCCGTCCTTGGGATGGAACATCTCCAACTTGGGTCCCTCAATAAAGGCGCAATTGTCTTTGTATGCAGATACTACCCGGTTGGGGTTGGTCTGGGTTGTCTTTTTTATCAGCTTGAACAGGCTTGAGGGTTGCTCTTCGCCGTCTATGATAAACGTACCGTTGAAAATCTTGTGGCGGCAGTGCTCGCTGTTTACCTGGCTGAATCCAAACACTTCGCTGTCGGTGAGGCTGCGGCCCAGCTTGGTTGAGAGGTCCTGCAGATATTTGATCTCTTCTGGCGAGAGCGCCAGACCCTCACGACGGTTGTACTCTTCGAAATCGGTGATATACTCTATCGGGTCGGGTGTATGGTTAACTTTGAAAATGTCCTGGTCCAGACCGTTGTAGAGCCGTTGCAGCATTTTGTCGCAAGCGGCGTCCTCTCCCTTCACGGGGAAATACTCCTCGATGCGCTTCAATCCGCCGATGTTCATATTCTGGGCGATCTCCACAGCGGTGGTACTCCAGGGAGTTATCATTTCGCGGCGAGGTCCCACGAACCATCCTTCAATCTTCTCCTCGTCGGTCTTTTTGGCGCAAGAAAAAAGCCACTCAAGGGCATCAATAGCCTTTTGTGGCTGGTTATCTACTGTTTGGACTGCAATGACGCTGCCTGCGTCGCTTCGGAAAAACAAGATTTTCATTTGAGTCATTTTGTAACTGCAAATTTAGCAAAATACGTAATTTTGCAGTGTGACTTACGAAGAAAAAATAGAGAAACTTTTCTCGCGGACACCGTCGTTCCAGAATGTCGGGGCGGCAGCCTACAAACCGGGGCTGGAGACAATGCGTGAGTTTGATGCCCTGCTGGGACATCCGGCCCGCAGCCTGCGGTGTATCCACGTGGCCGGGACCAACGGCAAGGGGAGCGTGAGCTCGTTCCTGGCAGCTGCTCTGAGCGGGGGCTCCGACACTGGCGATTCCTGCCGGGCAGGTGGCGGCGATTGCTCCGGCGGCAGGCGCGTGGGGCTATACACCTCACCCCATCTGACCGATTTCCGCGAGCGGATAAAAATCGTTTCAGAAGATGGTTTCGATATGATTCCGCGCGAGGCGGTGGAAGAGTTTCTGGACAGGTACGACGACTTTATCGAGACTCACCGCCCCTCGTTCTTCGAAATCACAACCGCTATGGCGTTCTGGTATTTCGCGGCAACGGGCGTGGACCTGGCGGTGATTGAGTGCGGCCTTGGCGGACGGCTCGATTCCACCAACATCATCACTCCGCTGGTGAGCGTGATTACCAATATCGGACTGGAGCATACCGCCTTCCTGGGCGACACGCTCGAGAAAATCGCCTTCGAGAAGGCGGGGATCATAAAGCCGGGCAGGCCGGTGGTTGTCGGGGAGATAAACGCGGCGACCCGGCCGGTATTCGAGCAGGCTGCGACAGAGCGGGGTTGTGAGATAGTCTTTGCACCGGAGCTCAATTTCCACCTCAACTGTGAAGGTATGGATCTGGCCGGCGGTTACCAAGAGCAGAATCTTGCCACCGTGACGGCCGCACTGGATATCCTCCGGACAGAATACGGATTGACTGCGGAAACCTCCCGCATTTCCCGTGCGGCAGCCCTGACCGGTCTTCGCGGCCGATGGGAGAAACTGGCGGAAAAACCCGATATCATCTGTGATATCGGCCACAACGCCCACGGCCTGCGCCGGGTATTTGAGCAGCTGCGTACTGTCGCACCGCAATATCACCACGTTTACATAATCTTCGGAGTGGTCAGCGACAAAGATGTGGATGCCATCGCGACGTTTATGATAAAACCGACTGTTAAAGAGGCACAGCCAGGGATTTGCTCCCAGCCGGGGCCGGGAGATGGCACCAACGTCTCTTACATCCTGACCCAGCCCTCTAACCAAAGGGCTATGCCTGTGGATCAGCTCGCAGCGCGTCTGGCGCCCTATGGCATCCCCGGCCGCCAGATGCCGACAGTAGCCGGAGCCGTCGCCCTCGCCAGAAAAGAAGCCGCCGCCGAAGATTTGATCTTCATCGGCGGCAGCAACTTCACCGTCAGTGACGCGGTGGCTCTGTTTAAGTCCTGTCAGGATTAGTCTTTTTCGCAATGGAATTGCAGGCTTAGGGATTTTGAACCGTTCTTGAGATAAATCCATTCTATATCCTTGTCGTTCTCCCTCTTGGTCTCTTTGGTGAATGTCCAGGTCCCGTTCAGGTAAGTATAGTTGTCAATCTTGATGGTGCACTCGCTGGATCCCTTTAGGGACAGCTTGCCGGTTATGTAATAGTTCCATCCCAATTTATCCGGCTTACCGCCCCATTTGTCGCCATTGAGTACAACCTGGCATTTCAGGTTAGCCCCGCTTTTACCTGCAAAGGCCGGTTTCTCCACCAGAAAGGCCACGAGAGCTTTCGCCTCTTCGGAGCTTTGGTCTGCGTCACGGACCCAATAATCGATACTATTCTTGATGTTGGGTTCCAGACTCATCATGTCGTCAATCATCCCGTCTATGTCACAGGAAAAAAGCAGTGGCAGCATTGCCAGAAGTACGAAAAATTTCTTCATTATTGTATTATTTACGTTTGTTTTTCAAATGTAGGGAAAGTACAATAATAATCCAAATCACCCCTTATTCGAACTCCAGTTCGCCGAAGTATTCGGGGCGGTGGAAGTCGGGATTGGGACAACCGATGGGATTCCAGCTTACAAAGTGCGGCACGGGCATATTGTCGCCGCACTTGTAGAAGTTGGCGCGCACCTTGCGGCCTGATACAGCGCTGCCGTCCAGACCATAAATGTCAAACGGAATCGCCAGCGTGAGGCTCCAGCATCGGCGGCCACCCTCTTCGACGATGCGGGAAGAACCCAGTGAGGCATACCTGCGTATGCGGCTGATTACCGAATCGTCAAAGTTGTGGCGGTGGTTGCGGTCCGGTCCGCAGGCAAACGTCCCGTGACCTATGCAGGTCATTTCCACATTGTAATAATCGGGTTTGGAGAGATCCGGCGTCATAAAGAACTCCACGCACGAATCGGTCCACGGCTCGGAACCATAATCGCATTCAAATGTGCCGCGGACACCCCGCTCCACTACCCGGAACTGCAGGAAAATCTCGTCGCCGTTGTGGGCTATCTTGAAGCTTGCCCGGGGCTTGTATGGATACTCCGGCCAGTTGATGCAGTCAATTGCATTTGAAGCAACGCTGCGGCGCTCAAAATATTTGATGATTTTTTCCAATTCCACCCCTTTTGGGAGAGAATTTTTAACGACTTTGATAGACTTTGTCATAAACTATTAAGCAATTTTATTACTTTTGTCAGTTGATTTAAAGTCGAAAGATACAACAAACAATAATTAAACAAGAATTTATGGTAAAAAGAGTTTATCGTTTTGGCGGCAAGAGCGCAGAAGGCAACGGCAAGATGCGTGAATTGCTGGGCGGCAAAGGTGCCAACCTTGCCGAGATGTGTCTGCTGGGTATGCCCGTTCCCGCAGGTTTTACAATCACCACCGAGTGCTGCACCGAGTATTTCAACCTCGGCGGCCAGTTCCCTGCAGAACTTGAAAGCGAAGTAAATGCAGCCCTGGAAGCTACCGAGGCTGTTATGGGCCGCAAGTTTGGCGACGCCAAGGATCCCCTCCTGGTATCCTGCCGCTCCGGTGCCCGCAGTTCTATGCCCGGTATGATGGAGACCGTGCTCAACATCGGTCTTTGCAGCGCTACTATCCCCGGCCTTATCGCCAAGACCAAGAACCCCCGTTTCGTATATGACGCATACCGTCGCCTGATAATGATGTACTCCGACGTCGTTATGGAGAAGGCTGAGGGCATCGAGCCCGAGGACGGCAAGGGCATCCGCGTCCAGCTGGACAATATGATGGCCGAGGTAAAGGAGAAGAAGGGCTACAAGCTTGACACCGAGCTCACAGAAGAGGATCTCATCGCCCTCTGCGACGCTTTCAAGAAGAGAGTCAAAGATGTTCTGGGCAAAGAGTTCCCCGACGATGCACGCGCTCAGCTCTGGGGCGGTATCGGCGCAGTGTTCAAATCCTGGAACGGCAAGCGCGCCATCGCTTACCGCCGTATAGAGGGTATCCCCGATGACTGGGGCACCGCTGTTACCGTAATGTCAATGGTATTCGGCAATATGGGTGACACCTCCGCTACCGGCGTTGCATTCAGCCGCAACCCCGCTACCGGTGACAACAAGTTCTACGGCGAGTGGCTCATCAACGCACAGGGCGAGGACGTGGTTGCAGGTATCCGCACCCCGAACCCTCTGAACGAGGCCACCAAGACCGAGCACAACAAGGCTCTCCCTTCACTGGAGAAGGCTATGCCCGAGGTTTACAAAGAGCTTGACACCATCCGTCAGAACCTCGAGAAGCACTACAACGATATGCAGGACATCGAGTTCACCATCCAGGAAGGCAAACTCTGGATGCTCCAGTGCCGCGTGGGCAAGCGCACAGGTATCGCCGCCCTCAATATGGCAATGGATATGCTGGACGAGGGCCTCATCGACGAGAAGACCGCCGTTATGCGCGTCAGCCCCACTCAGCTGGACGAACTCTTGCACCCCGTGCTTGACCCCGCCTCTGAGAAGAAGGCTACCGTTATCGCCAAAGGTCTTCCCGCAGGCCCCGGCGGCGCTGTCGGCAAGATCGTCTTCACCAGCGCCAAAGCTGTTGAGGCAGCTGCCAAGAAAGAAAAAGCCATTCTGGTCCGCGACGAGACCAACCCTGAAGATGTTGAAGGTATGCGCGCTGCCGACGGTCTGCTCACAGCCCGCGGCGGTATGACCAGCCACGCTGCCCTGGTGGCACGCGGTTGGGGCAAGTGCTGCATCGTAGGTTGCGACGCCGTCAAGTTTGAAGACCAGGCAGACGGCACCCGCAAGCTCTTCATCGCAGGCAAGGAATACAAAGAGGGCGACATCTTCTCACTGAACGGCAGCAAGGGCTATGTTTATGCAGAGAAGGTCGGCACTATGGACGCAAGCGAGAACCCCCGCTTCGTGAAGTTTATGACCCTCGTGGACAAATACCGCAAGCTTGGCGTACGCACCAATGCAGATAACCCCGACGACGCAGCCAAGGCTATCGAGTTCGGCGCAGAGGGCATCGGCCTGTTCCGCATCGAGCATATGTTCTACGGCAAGAACAGCGAGGCTCCCCTCGCAAAACTGCGCAAGGTGATCCACACCGCTACTCCCGAAGAGCGTCTGCAGGCCATCAAGGAACTGGAGCCTTTCGTAAAGGAAGCCACCAAGGCCACAATGAAGGTTATGAACGGCAAGCCCGTCACCTTCCGTCTGCTTGACCCGCCTCTCCACGAGTTCGTTCCTCAGACCCTCGACAAGCAGGAAGAGCTGGCAAATGAACTCCATATCACTGTAGAAGAGATCCGCAAGCGTGGCGAGGCTCTCCACGAGGTTAACCCTATGATGGGTCACCGCGGTGTCCGTCTGGGTATCAGCTATCCCAGCCTGAGCGAGATGCAGTTCCGCGCAATCTTCACCGCAGCCGGCGAGCTCTATGCAGAGGGCTTTCAGCCCCGTCCAGAGATTATGATCCCCGTGACCGTATCTGTAAACGAGCTTAACTTCCAGAAACGTATCTGCGACCGCGTACACAAAGAGGTTGAGGAGAAGTTCGATATGGACATCCCGTTCCTGTTCGGTACTATGATCGAGATTCCCCGCGCAGCTATCCTTGCAGACCGTATGGCACGCACCGCCCAGTTCTTCAGCTTTGGTACAAACGACCTGACCCAGATGACTTACGGTTTCAGCCGCGACGACATCGGCAGCTTTATGAAGGACTACCTGGACAACAAGATCCTCCCGTTTGACCCGTTCCAGAGCATCGACACCGAGTCTGTCGGCAAGCTCATCGAGGTCGGCGTGAAGGGCGGACGCAGCACCCGAGAGAACCTCAAGGTGGGTATCTGCGGCGAGCACGGCGGCGACCCCGCATCAGTAGAGTTCTGCCACAAGATTGGTATGAACTATGTGTCCTGCTCACCGTTCCGCGTCCCCATCGCGCGCCTTGCAGCAGCTCAGGCAGCTATCAAGAATGCTTAATTTTTAAATCTATACAGAGTGAGGGCGGCCGCAAGGCCACCCTCATTTTTTAATACTATGCGCAAGTTTTCTTCATACCTGATTGTCGCCGTCAAGGGATTCCTGATGGGCGCGGCCAACGTTATTCCGGGTGTAAGTGGCGGCACAATCGCTTTTCTGACCGGCATCTATACAGAATTGATAGAATCCATCAAGGCCATTACCGGCAAGAGTCTGGGGCTGCTGTTCCGCTTCAGGATCGGACAGTTCTGGAAAGCTATAAACGGTAATTTCCTGCTGGCAGTGGCAACAGGTATCGTAGTGAGCATCTTCTCCCTCGCAAAACTGATGTCCTACCTGCTTGTGAATTACCCAATCCAGGTATGGTCCTTTTTCTTTGGCCTGGTGCTGGTATCCACCGTGTATATGATACGGCAGCTCGACAACCTTAAACTCAAACACTGGCTCTCCTTTATGGTCGGTGCTGCCTGCGGCGTAACGAGCTGCCTGCTCTCTCCCAGTGAAACCAGCAACAGTCTCCCCTTTATTTTCATCTGCGGAGCGATTGCAATGTGTACTATGATCCTGCCGGGGATATCGGGCAGTTTTGTACTGGTACTCCTTGGGAAATATGCATATATCATAGATGCCGTAGGCAATCTGGAATGGATTGTACTGGTTGTGTTTGCCTTGGGTGCAATCATAGGCATACTTGCCTTCTCCCACGCATTCTCGTGGCTGCTGAAAAAAGCCTATAACGGCACAATGATGTTCCTTGCCGGCCTTATGCTGGGCTCACTGGTGAAACTATGGCCGTGGAAAAAGGTTATAGAAGAGGTGGACAAAGTCGCTGTTGACCGCCCTGTATTGCCGGCACAGTTCAGCGGCGACCCCCACATTGCAGGAGCCGTACTATGGGCGTTGGCAGGCTGTGCGCTGATAATAGTTGTCGAGTTTGCATCGGCCACCATCAAGAAGCGCTCTGCTTCACAGGCTTCTTAGCCTTGGGGTAGGCAATGCGGCCGTGATATATCTGCTGCAGATTTTCTGTAAAAACCTGTTTCAGCCTGTCAATCTCGCCAAGGGTGATATCTCCTTTGGCCAGTTGGCCGTCTGTTATCTTGCCGTCCATAATCCGGTTCACCAGCGCCTCGATGCTCTGCTGGGAATAGTCTCTGAGTGAACGGGACGCTGCCTCTACGCTGTCGGCAAACATAAGCACGACCTCCTCCTTGCTCTCGGGCAGCTTGCCCTTGTATGTGAAGGGCTCTGTGTTGGCACTGTCACCTCCTTCATTGCAGTACTGCGTATAAAAATACATTGCCTTGGTGGTGCCGTGATGACTGGCAATCATATCCATAACCTGCTCCGGCAGTTTATGGCGCCTTGCCAAAGCCACCCCGTCGGTCACGTGGCGGATTATGTCCCGCGCACTCTGCTCCGGCGTCAGGTTTTTGTGATAATTATCACCGGAAATCTGATTCTCTGTAAAGCATAGCGGGTTCTCTATCTTGCCGATATCGTGGTAAAGGGCCCCTACCCTGACCAGACGGGTATTGCCGCCGATCGCGCGGCAGCCGGCTTCTGCCAGGTTTGCCACATTGAGCGAGTGCTGGAACGACCCTGGGGCGGTGCGGGAGAGTTCCTGCAGCAGAGCATTGTTTGTATCGGACAACTCCCAGAGACGCATCTGTGACACCAGCGAGAACATCCTTTCAAACACAAATACAAATGGATAACCGATTATCGAAAGCAGTGAGTTGAGTGCCAGATAAAGCACCTCTCTCTGCGAGACAGGGGTGCCGGAAATTATCCTGAAGGTAATATAAACGAAAGCAAGCGCCAGGAGAATGAAGAGCGAATTGGCAAACTGACGGAACCCGCGGCTGAAATATCTGTAACTTATAAGAAGCACCGCCCCGGACAGGGCATTCATCAGATATAGCTCAACCCCGTTGTCACGAAGCGTCAGCAGCGGAAGCAGGGCGGCCAGGTATAGCGCAAGGCATATCCTGTTTCGGAAAAACTCCCGCATATAGAGTATGTAGAGAGAGAACGGTATCAGATAAAGTATAGATTCGTTAGAGGCGGGAAATGCCGCCACAGCCACATAAACCAGGGTGTATAGCAGCATAAGGAAAGACAACTGCCGGAAATTACCGTACAGGGTTTTGTCTGTGACCAGTATCATCAGGGCATAGACAGCCAGCAGTATCAAAACCACGAAGAAATGACTCAGGAGCACCACCAGACTGGACTGGGTACTCCCTCCGTATGCCGATATGAATTCAGCCTTGTAGGAATCCAGTATGCGGGCCGTCTCGCTGGTGACTATCTCCTTGCGGGATACAATCTTCTGCCCGGCATACACCATTCCGGATGTCGGGGAGATATACTCCAGCGCCTGACGCGCCATTGTAGCGGTCATCTGCGCATCGAAATACATATTCGGGACAAACGCCTCCGCCAGTTTGCCGGTGGCCAGGAGGGAATCGACATTCACCCCCTGTGCAACAGCACCAATCTCATCACGGAATTTATCGCACGCCCCTGCGGAAGTATAAACCGTACTGGCCGGAATCTGTTCTATCCTTTTGCCCCGGCGCACGCTTATCATATCTTCATCTCCGTTCAGGGAAGATACTACACCACTGGCATAAATCTGCGCCAGGATCTGGTAAACCGCCTTCTGGAGCGAATCCTGCTCGACTGCAGAAAAGGCCTCCGCTACCTGCTTTACGACATTCTCGTCGTAGCGGTAGCAATCTATATGCTGCCGGGATTTTTCCTCCCGCTCCTGCTGCAACTGCTCTTCTGATTTGAGTACTGGAAAGTCAAAGGTTGCGGTAAGAGTTTCGTAGTTCCAAGGGCTGCCTACCTGATAGCGATAGCGGAAATTGTTGCGGTCGGTGTAAAACAACATCATCACAGCCGCCACGGCCAGGAACAAAAGTGGTATGCGAACTCTCTTCATAAAGCGTAAAGGTAAACAATTCTTGGTAATTTCTGAAAAATACCATATCTTCGCAGTCCGCATCAAAAGGTACCATGGCCGAGTGGTTAGGCACAGGTCTGCAAAACCTGGGACAGCAGTTCGATTCTGCTTGGTACCTCCAACAATTTGGAGCTGACAAATTCGCTATTGGTCAGCTCTTTTTCTTATTATGAAGAGTGCGCTTAAAAGAAACATAAAAGAGTATCTGCTGCTGGTCATCGGCAACTTTATCTTTGCGCTTGGTGCAGTGATGCTGGTTGAGCCTTATGGCTTTGCCCCCGGAGGGACCTACGGCCTCGGCATCGTATTCCACCACCTGTGGGGGGTGGAGACTGAGTTCGCAGCCCTGTGTATGGATGTGCCCCTGCTTATAATCGGGTTCTTTATCCTCGGCAACCGGTTCGGCATCAAGACCATCGTGAGCACAATACTGCTGCCGCTGTTTATGCAACTGCTGCACCGTGTTTACGGCTACGCCTCGCTCATAGAGCCAGATATAGTAGAAATGACCGGCTACCAGCACCAGATTATCGCCTCGATCTTTGGCGGCGTAGTATATGGGGTTGGCCTTGGGATGGTGTACCGCTCGCACGCAACTACCGGCGGCAGCGACATAATTGCGATGATCTTGCGCAAATATACCCACCTGTCTATGGGCACCTCTACCATAATCGTTGACGGACTGATCACCCTCAGCTCCGTGGTAGCCTTCGGCGACTGGAAATTACCGATGTACTCCTGGATAATCATCTTTGTGGAGAGCCGTATGATAGACTTCATACTGGAAGGTCCCAAGCGGGCCAAGACGCTGATGATTATTACCAGCAAGAGCGAGGAAATCCGCAACTTCATAATCAACGATATGGAGCGCGGCGCAACTCTCATCCCCGGCAAGGGCCTCTACTCAGGTGAAGGACGCGACATAATCTATGTCGTGCTCGGGCGCAGGGAGATGATCCGCCTGCGCGAAATCATCGCAAAGACAGACCCTTACGCCTTTATCAACGTAATTGATTCTGCAGAAATCCTGGGCGAGGGGTTCCAGACACTCGGAACCGACAGCATCTAGCTTCCGAGAGCTGCTTACGCGTCGATATTTGCGTATTTAGCGTTCTGCTCTATAAATTCCCTGCGCGGCGGAACGTCGTCACCCATCAGCATAGAGAAGATGCGGTCTGCTTCGGCTGCATTCTCAACGTGGACTCTCTTGAGCTTACGGTTTTCGGGATCCATTGTGGTCTCCCACAGCTGGTCAGCAGTCATCTCACCAAGACCTTTGTAACGCTGGACCTTTACGCCGGACTCTCCGCGACCGCCTGACATACGGTCAACTGCAGCACTGCGCTCCTCGTCTGTCCAGCAATACACCTGCTCCTTACCCTTCTTGACCTGATATAGCGGCGGAGTCGCCAGATATACATAACCGTTATATATCAAATCGGGCATATAACGGAAGAAGAAGGTCAAAATGAGGGTATTGATATGGCGGCCATCGACATCGGCATCGGTCATAAGCACAATCTTATGATAACGCAGTTTGCTGATGTTGAGCGCCTTGGGGTCATCCGGCGTACCCACGCTCACACCCAGCGCGGTGTAAATGTTGCGAATCTCTTCACTCTCGAAGGCGCGGTGCTCCATGGCTTTCTCCACATTCAGGATCTTACCGCGAAGCGGCAGGATGGCCTGGAAGTTACGGTCGCGGCCAACCTTTGCGGTTCCACCTGCAGAGTCACCCTCCACCAGGAATATCTCGCACTTCTCGGGGTCGCGGTTACTGCAGTCGGCAAGTTTGCCGGGAAGGCCGGAACCTGACATAACGGTCTTGCGCTGCACAAGTTCTCGCGCCTTGCGGGCGGCGTGGCGTGCGGTAGCGGCCAGAATCACCTTGTACACAATCTGGCGGGCATCCTTGGGGTGCTCCTCAAGATAAGCCTCCAGAGCCTGAGTCGTGGCGGTAGAAACCAGACCCATTACCTCGCTGTTACCCAACTTGGTCTTGGTCTGTCCCTCAAACTGAGGCTCTGCCACCTTAACGGAGATGACGGCGGTAAGGCCCTCGCGGAAGTCGCTGGGATCAAGGTCAAACTTAAGCTTGTCAAGAAAGCCGTTCTTATCTGCGTAATTCTTGCGGGTGGTGGTAAGTCCGCGGCGGAAACCGCTCAGATGGGTACCGCCCTCAATGGTGTTGATGTTATTTACGTAGGAGTGTATATTCTCAGTGAAACCCGTGTTGTACTGCATCGCAATCTCTATAGGAATCACCTTATCTGTTTCCAGATGGATTGCGCTCTCGCAAAGCTTTTCGCGGGTACTGTCAAGATAATTGATGAATTCCACAAGGCCGTCCTCCGAATGGAACACATCCGAGCGGGGTTCCATAAGATTGCCCTCTTCGTCATAACGCTTGCGCTCGTCCCTGAGGATGAGTTTTACCCCTTTGTTCAGATATGCCAACTCCCTGAGACGGTCGGCAATGGTATTATAGTCGTAAACGCTTACACTGAATATCTCCGGGTCGGGATGGAATGTGATGATGGTACCCGTGTCGGATGCGGATCCGATCTCCTTAACGTCATAGAGGGGCTTGCCCTTTGAATACTCCTGCTTGAATGCCTTGCCTTCGCGGTGAACCTCGGCTGTGAGATGGTCGGAAAGCGCATTTACGCAGCTGACGCCCACACCGTGCAGACCACCCGAAACTTTATAGCTGTTCTTGCTGAACTTGCCGCCGGCGTGAAGCACGGTAAGAACCACCTCCAATGCAGAGCGGTGCTCCTTTTCGTGCATACCCACGGGGATACCGCGGCCGTTGTCGCTGACCCTTATGGAATTACCCTCCAGTATGGTTACTTCCACATCGGTGCAGTAGCCGGCAAGGGCTTCATCTATAGAGTTATCTACAACTTCATATACCAGATGATGGAATCCGCGCGCAGAAACATCTCCAATATACATAGAGGGGCGCTTGCGGACAGCCTCCAAACCCTCCAGGACCTGAATACTATCGGCAGAATAGCTCTCGGCTTCCTGGCTTTTCAGTACTTCTTCTTGTTCTGTCATATCTTCAATAATATCTTGGCGAAGATACGAAAAAACCACGAAACAACCTAAAAATTGATGCGTATACCGCCCCCTAAATTACGGGGCAGTTCGGGGATTGCATAATATCGGAAATTAGGGTTGTCAAGCAGGTTTCCACCCTTCAGATATATGGCGAAATTACGGCCGATAACCCACGTGAGCACAACATTGAGATCGGAATAATCCGGAATCGTTCCACCCCAGCTCTTCCTCTCGCTTTCGTAGTTATAAGATGCGTTGAGGAACAGGCGGCGTTTGATGTTGAACTCCATAGACCCTCCTACCTGCCAGTCAGCCACCATATACACCGGGTCTTCAGTCTCTGTGAACGGATTGTTGTGTCTCAGGTGGGCGTTGATGGTCAGATTCTTGGACTTCCAGGAGGTCTCAACGCCCCATTGAGTCACTTTATAATCAGAATATTCGGGAAGCAGATAAGGGAGTCCGCTCTCTGTAAACCCGGTACGGAGTTGTATCTTGTTGCTGAAGTTGCTGTAAGCGATATAGGGAGAGAGGGCAAAACGGCCGGCCACGATGCTCTCAATGGAGATCTTAGTCTCTAAGTTGCGCACGCAGATTGCGTCAGAAGCCACCGCTGCCTGACCATCGAGACCGTTGCACAACCAGGGGGCGTCGTGGATATAATCCACCAGGGAGTTCAATTCATTGCCACCCGACAACAGGCCTCTCAGCCAGATTGTATTCTTGATCAATTCAAATTTGATATCCACCTCCGGGTGGATGGTGGTAGAGGCATCCGTACCTATATACTTGTTACCAAAACGTGCCCCGGCGCGGAGCTTCAGCGGGCCACTGGCATACTCGTACATCGGCATGAACTCCAACAGCCCTACATTGACCTTCTGTTCTTCGAGGCCGGAACTTGCATTCTGGTATTTCAAATCCACGTACACACGGTGCCTGCCGAAAGAAGAACCCAGGGTACCCTTCAGGGAGAGACGTGAATTATTGTACAATGTATCCACCGGAGTCATGCCGTTAAGCTGCTTGTTTGCCTGCTCGTAATTGAAGTTAATGTTATAGAATACGCTCCCGTCAGCCGGATTGGCAGATGCAAGATTGACCCCAACTTCAAAAGAATTGATGGTATGAGCAAGGGCATCCTCCTCTATGGCATCGGTATACTGATCCAGCTTGTAGTTCACCCCCGTTGTGAGTTCTCCCGTGCTCCACGAATACTTCAAAGTACTCGAGACGCCACCATTGAGGTGTAACGCGCGGAGCAGATTCTCCTGCCCCAAATAATCAAATGTAGTAAAAGCACCCTTGAGATTACCGTCAAGGCCAATATTGAGACGGGGCCTGGTGACCAGCTGAGTGCGTAGCACAGCCTCCGGTGCCAGCGGATACTGTGCCCCCAACTGGGCCATCAGCACCGGCGGGCGGCGACGCACCACCTTGCTTATGCTGTCTGTCTGATAGGGGGTGAATTCATACAGGTCAGTATATGGCCGGTCAAATATGGAGTAGTCAAAACCCACGTCAAACTTCTGCAAGGAATCAGCCACGTGATTATCTGTGGTCTGAGGCCTCTCTATATCGGCTACGTTGACTTTGTAATGCCGGCTCACCTCAACGGTGGGGTCTATCTGGGCAAACACGTTGCAGTAGAGCAAAGTAGCGGCCAGCAGTGTAAGTATCCTTTTCATCATTTTGCGGAATTCTTTGATTGAACCTTCATAAGTCTCATCTTTACCTGCTCCAGGACATCGTCCTGTTTGCCGGTGGACTTATAATTGTCGGCAATGCTCTGCCAGGTAGCCTTGGCCTGCTCCCATTCAGAGCGGTCGGCGAATGAATCGCCCAACGCTATGAAGCTCTTGGCCAGCCAGTAAACCTGGTTGGAATTCTTGTCGGAAAATTCATATACCATATTCTCCAGTGCGGTATAGTCGCCCGAATTATATGTATCCTCTATCAGGATGTATGCGCTCTCTGCACCAATCGCGTCACTGACGTCATCGGACAGGCGGGTCAGGATAGGCTTGGCCGCCTCGCGGTTACCCAGGACAATGTAAGATTTTGCAGAGATGAAATCTGCCTGCCGCAAAGCCGACGCATCTGAAGTAGCCTTGCGGAGCTGTTCAGCCTCGTCAATCGCCTTCATATAATGGCGGCTGCCATATTCCGACAGCATAATACCCAGGCGGGACTTGGTCCTGGCATCATCATCGGACGCTATGCGAAGCAGCGCCTGATATGCCGCTGATGCCTTATCGTACTGCCCCAGGCTGTAAGTGAGGTCGGCATATTGAAGATTTGCAGCCTCGGAATATTCACCCAGGTCATGAGACATCGCTTTCTCATAAGAATCTGCCGCAAACTCCTTACGCCCCAGTTTCCGATAGGCCTCTGCCATATAGTAGTAGGCCATTCCGGTATGGCTGCCTTTTGGATAGGTATCGATGTATGAGCGCAACGCGCGCAACGCCTCAGAGTGATTCCCGGAGAGGTAAATCTGTTCTGCCGCATTATATATCATATCCTCCTTCTCCCCCTCTGTCTTGATGTTGGACATCCCGACCTTATCCAGATATGCCAGATACTCAGAAGGACGGTTCTGCAACTGATATACGCTCTCCATTCCTGCCAGTGCACTCCGGGCATCGGAGGTTCCCGGCAGCTGGCGGACTACTTTGTCGTAATAAGAAATAGCCTGCTGGTAATTGCCGGAATTGACATTTATCATAGCCATCTCCAAAAGGGAGCGTCCATAGTAGAGGCTGTCGCGGGAAGATATAATCTCATTGAATACACCCTTCGCCTTCTCGTTTTTGCCAGACTGGACATAGGAGCGGCCAAGTTCGTACAGGGTATTCATATAGAGCGGCGAGTTGCTGTTCTGCTTAACTGCCGATTCCAGGATGCTCTGCTTCTTGGATTCACTGCCGGCAAGACCATAAGCCAGGGCGGCCTGATACCAGGGATAGAGGTCACCGTCGCGGAACTGGGTCGCCACACGCTCATACTCCTTGGCTGCAGCGGAATAGTTGTTACGCATGAAATAGGAGTCGGCCAGCCGGACTCCGGCATCTTTGAACATCTCCCGGTCGCTGCCGTCTGCCACATCGAGATATTGCTCAAAGTATTTGGCGGCCGATTCAAAGTCACCAAGCTTGAAATGGGTATAACCAGTGTTGTAGCAGAGGGTCTCGCCAAGGTCGGTGTTCATAAACTCCGGGGTCATAAGCAGGGAGTTCTGCTTTGATAGGGCCCCGCGATAGTTGCCCAGATGGTAGTAGCAATCGGCCAGATAGAACCGGGAAACATCGGTGGTCATCTGGTTGGCATCCAACTCCTCCGCCTCTTCAAGCAGAGGTACGGCGGAACGATAGCTGCCGTTGTTTATAAGCTCCACGGAGCGGAGCAGCAGGGCCTTTTGCAGGTTAGCCCTGTCCTGCGTCCCGGGAGAGGCGATCTTATGGAGTGCCTCGATGGCGGAGACGTAATCTTTCCCCTCCAGCGACGAGGTAGCCACATAAGAGTTGATGACATCATCTTTTCCGCTGTTGGGATAGCGGTCCACATAACGGCCAAATACAGATATGTCTCTGTTAACGTCATAACTGAGCTTGGCCAGGTTGAACATGGCATCTTCCGTAACAAGATCATCAAAGTCCATAGCGGAGGCGGCTTTGAAGGCCTCCAGGGCCGCCATCTTGTTGCGGCGCTTCAAAAAACAGTTACCCAGATAGTAATATGAACTCTGGCCAATTACATCTTCATTCCCCACAACCTGTGAGAGATGCTCGATTGCCGTATCTGTATCACCAAGGGAATATGCAAGAACGCCGTAAAAATATCGGTCTTTGCGGGTTATATTTACTCCGGAATTGAGGTATTGCCTCAGGTGTCTCATTGCCTCCTGGTTGTCTCCCTTGCCAAAATATGACTCGGCCACCATACGGCTCAAATCGGCTTTCTGCTGCTTGTTGACCTTGGGATAGAGCTTGGGGCCGTTCTCTATGGTGTAATCGTAGTCCTTCATCATGAACTTGCATTCCACCATATAGTATTCTGCCAACAATTCAAAGCGGGAATCTTTGCGGGCCGCCTCAAAGTATGAGTAAGCGTCGTCGAAACGTTTCTCAAGATAGTTCACATAACCAGAATAATAGATCGCCGGATAAGTATATTGCGACTGCGGCCTCCCGATTACTTTTTGGAACCCCTCCAGGGCGACATCGTATTTGCCGGCATATATGCTGCAGTAAGATTTCTTGAAATAGAACGGGGTATGGGCGCTGCGATACAGGTTGCGGGGCTGGATCCCCTCGTACATCACAAGCGCTTCTGTATAATCCTGACTGTCAAACTTGGCGTCGGCAAGATTCATCTTGAGCACAGCCAGCTGCGGATCGTTGGGGAAATCTACCTCCAGATTCTTCACGAGACCGTCCACATCCTTGCGCCCAAGCGCAATGGCGCACATTATCTTGTTGGCCATCACCTCAGAATAGAGCAGAGAATGCTTGTCGGGCAAATCATCTGCCAGGGCCTCCAGCTCCCGCTCTGCAGAGACATACATCCCGCTGTTGTAAAGCTCTTTCGCCTGCTCCAGCCTGGTAGCGAAAGAGTCACCTCCCTGCACCTGTGCCCGGAGGCTGATGGCAACCGGCAGCATCAACAGCACGGTTGCAGCGCATATTATCTTGTTTCGCATTTTGTTACAGCTAGCCATTGTAAGGTCAAAATTAAGCTATTTTTTCTAAATTTGCTTTATGGATGCAAACAGACCACTGATAGAATTCTCTCACGTCGACATCAACAACGGCGACAGTCTTGTTATAGAGGACTTGAACTTTACCCTCAACAAGGGCGATTTTGTTTATCTCACCGGCAAGGTGGGGAGCGGCAAAACCTCCATCCTGCGCTCCTTTACAGCCGAGAATGCCGTGCATAACGGCACCGCCCGGGTGGGGGAATTCAACCTGGTCGGCATTAAGCGCAAGCAAATTCCGTACCTAAGGCGCACCATAGGGGTGGTGTTCCAGAACTTTCAACTGCTCATGGACCGCACCGTGCACGAGAATCTGGAGTTTGTGCTTCGCAGTACCGACTGGAAAGACAAGCGCGCTATAGAAGACCGGATCTGTGAGGTATTGCAGATGGTTGGCCTCACCAGCAAGGCGCATAAAATGCCCCACCAGCTTTCTGGCGGCGAACAGCAGCGTGTGGCGATTGCCCGTAGCCTGCTTAACACCCCGGCGGTGATCCTGGCAGACGAGCCCACAGGCAACCTGGACAACGAGACCGCTGCCGGCATCATGAACCTGCTCTGCAAGATCAACCGCGAAGAGGGGACGGCTATTGTAACCGTCACCCACAACACCGCCCTGCTGAGCAAATATCCCGGGCGTACCTTTGTCTGCAAGGACAACTCTTGTACCGAGCTCCTGAACGAGCAGGAGATAATTGACCTCGACTTCTGACGCGTTCCGATGAATAAACGATATGCCGACATAATCGGGTGGTTTGAAACCACTATGCCCGTTGCCAAACCGGAGTTGCACTTTGCCACTCCCTGGCAGTTGCTGGTGGCGGTTATGCTCTCCGCACAGTGTACCGACAAACGGGTCAATATGGTAACCCCGGCGCTGTTTGAGGCATTCCCCACCCCTGCCGACATGGCCGCTGCCAGCTTTGACGACGTTTTCCCATTTGTAAAATCTGTATCGTACCCAAACAGCAAGACGCAACACCTGATAGATGCCGCCCGGATGATTGTGAGCGACTTCAATGGTGAGGTGCCCGACGACGGCGAACAGCTCCAGAAGCTGCCCGGAGTGGGGCGCAAGACCGCCAACGTTGTAACCAGCGTACTCTGGGACAAGCCGGTGATTGCAGTAGACACCCACGTATTCCGCGTATCGCACAGGCTGGGCCTCTCCCAGGGATCCACCCCGCTGGCTGTGGAGAAAGACCTGACCGCCAACATCCCACCGGAGAAGCGCCCCCTGGCTCACCACTGGCTGATTTTGCACGGGCGTTACGTATGCAAGGCAATAAAGCCGCTCTGCGACCAGTGCGGTCTGGCCCCTTTCTGCAAAGAACACCAAAAGAAGGCGAAGGATGGCGGACGATAACTTTTCCGGGGTAATCGCCGACTACCGCAGCTATCTGCGCTTTGAGCGCAGCATGTCCCCAAACACCATCGAGAGCTATTCGCGGGATGTGGCTGCGCTGTGCGCATACCTTGGAGACAATGGCTGCCAGCGGATAGAAGAAGCCACCGGAGAAGAACTTTGCCGGTATATCGCCACCCTTGCAGAGAACAATATCTCCAAGCGGTCACAAGCCCGCGTGATCAGCTCCATCAAATCGTTCTTTGACTTTCTTGAGCGGGAAAACCGCATCGCCCGCACCCCCTGCGACGTCCTCGACTCCCCAAAAATGCAAAAATACCTGCCTGTCGTGCTCTCAGTTGAGGAGGTGGAGGCCATTATCAACTCGGTTGACCTCTCTAAGCCGGAAGGGCATCGCAACAAGGCTATGCTGGAGATGCTCTACAGCTGCGGATTGCGCGTAAGCGAACTCATCACCCTAAAAATTTCCGATCTGTTCTTTGATGAAAAGTTCATCCGCGTCAAGGGTAAAGGGAGCAAGCAGCGGCTGATTCCCGTGGGAGATTACGCAGTAAATGCTGTCACACTATATCTTGAGCAGCGTCGCACCCTGCCTGTAGCTCGGGGCAAGGAGGATTTCCTGTTCCTCAACCGCCGGGGCAATCCACTCACACGGCAGATGGTCTTCAAAATAGTGAACGATGCCGCAGCTGCGGCGGGTATCGGCAAAACCATCTCCCCACATACCTTCCGCCACTCGTTTGCCACCCATCTGGTAGAGAACGGTGCTGACTTGCGTGTGGTCCAGCAGATGCTTGGCCACGAATCCATCCTCACCACAGAGATCTACACCCACATAGACACCGCAAAGTGGCAGGAATCCATCCTCAAATACCACCCGGAGCGGTAATAGGCTATTTCTTGGAATCTATAGCGTACTGGAACATATCCACCATCTTCTCTACGGAGCGGCGGATGTCGTACTGTTCCATGCTGGCTGCGTATTGCAGGCCTGTTTTCCAGCGCTCATCAGGAACGGAGAGCCAGTAGTCTATCCTGCCTGCAAGAGCCTCGGGGTTTTGTGAAGGGAAG
The DNA here is from genome assembly GCA_017529425.1 of Bacteroidales bacterium. Lineage (GTDB taxonomy): Bacteria > Bacteroidota > Bacteroidia > Bacteroidales > UBA932 > Equibacterium. The sequence goes on from JAFXNQ010000049.1 coordinate 92,132, forward strand.
ACGCACCTGCGGTCCAGTGCAAACTGGGAGGTGCCGGAGAATCGCCCCTCTGCGATGATGGGGACTGCCCCCTGCTGCATAGCCTCCATGATGGAGAGCCCCTCCACCTCTATGGTTGCGCAGTGTATGCACAGATCGGCCTCTGCGGCCAGACGCCTGAGACCGTCACGGTCCTCAAAGGTAAAGATCGGTTTGTTAGCCACTATCCCATCTTCGTATAGCTTGAAAGCTCTCTTCTTGATGCTTTTTTCGGCATCTCCCTGACCTGCAAAATGCAACTGGATTCGGCGGGCAAAGCGGCTGTGGCGGATAGCCTCTATCAGGGTGTATTGGTCTTTTTCTTTGGAGAGGCGGCCGATATATACAACCTTCAAAGGTCTCTCGGGGTCATAGTAGCCTGCCGGAGGATCAACGGGACGGGTGCAGGCATCTGCAATGACTCCGTTGGAGATCAAATCCAGTCGGCATTTGACATGATATCGACGCATCCTGTCCAGAACGTTCTCGGTGGGGCACTGGACAGCGGCGCAGTGGTTATATGTGAGATTGCGCCAGGAGCGCAATATCTTGCGGTTGAGCCCCCGCCAATAGAATAAGGGACCCATATGGCAGGTAATATTCTCCGGATGGATATGATACGTGGCGGTAAGGGGTTTCCCAAGGGACTCTGCTATCTTTATCATCTTGTCCTGCAATACAAATGGCTCCACAAGATGGATAACATCGGCCCACTGGGCGGCCCGGGTCATGACCACGGGGTCACTGGAGGCATAGTGGAATCCCAGATCCTCTATCATTGGCTGGAACAGCGGAAACTTAAACTCTTCCAGCGGGAATTCGGGCTGCGGCTCAGCTGCAGCAAGGTTGGGCCCGGAAAGGACGCGGACCTCATGTCCATCCTCTTTAAGGCAAGCGGCAACGCGGCGAGAAGAGGCCGCCATACCGTTGCCCTGTGCGTAATAGCTATTGATAACAAACAATATCTTCATCAGAATATCTTTTGCATCATATCTTTCAATTCATCAATCCAACCCCCATTTTTCCAGTCATGTCCACCACTGTACAGATGGTAAGTATGAGGATAACCTTTGCGTTGAAGGTAGCGGTGATAACCTTCGGTCATCGAGCGCATAATATCTTTCTTCCCAGCATACAGATAGTAGCCATAGGGAGGGTCCCGGAACTCTGTTTCGAGCTTGCCGTGCAGACCGTGATAGAACTGCCTGCGATAACGGTGCGGCCACCCGATACTCCACATATATGGAGAAAAGGCGCCTATGTATCCGAACACATCGGGATAGTTCGCCCCCATAAAGATACTCTGATATCCCCCTACAGAAAGACCTGCCACCGCACGATGCTTCTTATCAGGCAAAGTACGGTAAAGGCTGTCCACCACGTTCACCACATCATGGACAAAGGCAGACTCAACCACCCCGTCTACCTCAAGGATACTCTCATACGCATCTTTGAAGCGACCGCCGTCGTAGTCCTTGTCGTTATTATACTGGTTCACGTTAGGCATCACGATTATGCACTCCCGTGCCAGGCCGTTCTGCCATAAGGAGTCGGCAGTGTGATACACCTCTCCAGACCTTATCCACGCAGTTTCATAGCCGCGCGCCCCATGCAGAAGGTAAAGTACAGGATATTCCTTACCGCTGGTATAATAATCCGACGGCATATAAACTATCATCCTGCGGTATGTCGGGCCGGGGACACTGCAACGGTACTGGTGCTCCTCAACCAGCCCCTGCGGCTGATACTCCCCAGGGCGTATGGCCGGACCTGCAGTCCAGCGTTCCTGCGGGGCAAAACGCAATACACCACAAGATGATAGCGACAAAACTGCCGCCAAGGCAATCAATAAGGATATCTTTCGCACTATACTAAACCCGGAGTCGTGGCGGGATTAGATCATCAGGGCTGCTACCAGCGAGAGAATTGCGTAGAACTCAGGGAGAGCTGCGTAAATAAGTGTATTAGTCATCACTTCGTGACCCTGGCTGACACCGATGATACCGTTGGCGCAAACCTGGCCCTGACGGATTGCTGAGAGCAGGCAGACAGCACCTACACCAAGGCCTACACCAAACAGCATCGGGCCCTGTGCCGCAAAGTCCTTGCCCATCCACATCAGGAAACCCACGAAACCGTAGATACCCTGGGTTGCGGGAAGAGCGGAGAGAATCATGTAGGTAGAAGACTTTTCAGGATTCTTCTTGAGTGCGCCCTCTGCTGCGTTGCCGGCAATAGTGGTGCCGATTGCACTGCCGATACCGGCCAAACCCAACATCAGGCCAAATCCGAGATAACCGAGAATTTCGTTGATCATAGTTATTTATTTTTATTTGTTATTATTTTTCAAAGGATTGTATTTGGCACCCATCCCTTCGTAGCCGCTGTTCTTGAAATACTCCAGGAAATTGAGACGCAACGGGTGGACAAAGGCACCCAGGCAGCACATCAGCAGGTTCAGGGTATGCCCCACGAGCAATATCAGCACATAGGGAATCCATGTTGCAACGCTATCGCCCAGCACCATATTGCCCAAAGTATTGAATGCGCCACCCAGCATACCGCCGGCGAGGCCAAGGGCATATAGACGGATGTAGCTGAGTACGTCGCCCAGCAGACCGGTGGCAGTCTGATAGGTATCCCACAGGCCTGCACCGATATTGAGCAGAGGATTGCGCCCAGGCTTGTTAAACAGGAAAATACCCAGGAACGAGAGCCCGCCGACTACGATTATTGCAATGCGGGTAGCATTGGGAGAGAATACTCCGCCAAGGGTGCAAAGGGCTATCACAATGCCGCCCACAATCAGCAGCAGCCATCCCCATGCGCTCAGGGTCTCCTTGAAGCCAAAGCGCTTGGAGAACATCACCGCCTTCACAGTCATTGCCAGGCATAGATGGAAGATACCTATGATGATGGACAGTACCATTCCGTAATCGTATGTAGTGCCGGGGAATTTGGCGGGGAGCATACAGCTGTGCAGCCACTCCGGAACCCACGCTGCAGTGCGCAGGTCAATGCCGAACGCGGTACCCAGCACAAGGCCGACAACAGTGGTTGCGACGCCCAGGATTGTGATGAGAGTACCCAGGCCGTTGAACATGCCTATCTTGAGCCACCCTTTGCCAATCGCAATGCCGGCGAGGATCAATACCAGGCCGTATCCGGCGTCACCCATACACATTGCGAAAAAGAGCAGGAAAAATATTGAGATTACAGGGGTCGGATCAGCCTCGCTGTAAACCGGCATGCCGTACATAGCAGTAATCCGTTCAAATTCGCGGACAAACTTGTTGTTCTTGAGTTTAATGGGAGGATTATCCTCTTCACGGGCGACCTCTTTCATGCAGAATGCATCCAGCTTCTCAAACTCTTTCTCCAGCCTTGCATCCTCTGTCTCAGGGGCGAAACCGACAAATACCGAGAGGACGTTGTCTGCAGCGCTGCTGGCAGCGACACCCGCAAGATAGTGGTCCAGACGCCCCATAACCGCCTCGTATTCCTTCTGGAGCATCGGCATATCGTTCACCTTTGCCTCCCTTATCTGGGAGAGACACTCGGCGGCGGCAGCCTCCAGAGAGTCCACGCGAGGCTTGATGTCCGCAGCACAGGCTTCGGGGGCGGAGATTTCGCAGCCGAGAAGCTGTGCGTCTAACTTTGCCCCATCGGAAAGGACAGTGGTGAAGTATGTGTTTGTCTTATCTTGATATACAATCTGCAGCGGAACCTGATTCTCCCATTCTGGGTTGAACCGTTTGGTAGATATCTGATGGAAGTGGATATCCAGGCCGCGGCTCCGCAAATCTTCTATGGCATCTTTTGAAAAGTCGCCCCATGGGAGCGCGGCGGCGTATTTCTTCCGTTCAAGCTGCAGTTCCTCACGAATCTTTACCAATTCGTCGCTGGTCTCTGCCTCAAGGGCCGCCATTTGCTTCTTTATACCGGCAGCCTCAGCCAATATAGAGGCCGACGCGGCATCCACAGGCTTGCTGGAGCGGGTAATATCCACTACACCCAGCTCTGTGAGATCTTCCAGGAACTTCTCCTTATCGGCAGAGAGCAGGATAAAGGAGTATTTTGTCATTTTCTCTATCATTCCTGCTCCTCCTCTTCCTCTGCCGCATGGCGGGTCTTTACTATCTTCTGGGATGCCTTGGAGATATTCTCCTCATCCTCCATAAAGCGTTTTATCTTGCGCATAGCCTCCTGAAAGCCAGGAATCTGCACCTTCTCGTAGAGGTTCACTTTCTGGGTGGTCTTTTTGCGCTGGTAATCCAGAATGCGGGCCTTCTCAATCAGGATCTGGCTCTCAATGCCTATCTGGGCCAGATTCTTGAGTATCTCCACACCCTCTGTGTACCACATAGGCTTCACAAAAGCGTCAAACGGCTTCACACTGTAGTTGATGGCCTTCAGGTGAGGGGTCTTCACTCCGGCCACCTTAACCACGTCGAGTTCAACGCCCTCAATGGAAATCAGTCCCGGTTCAAACTCGTTCCAGAGGGAAGCCATGTAATCGTAGCTGGCGAGAGCCTTCTGATACTCTCCGGACAACTCCTCAGCACGCTCCTTTGCATGCTTCACCTCCGCCCTGAGCGCGCTCTCCTTGTTTTTCAGGGTAGGCAGGGCGCGGGTGCGGATCTTCAGCTGACGACCGAGTTCCGTTAGCGACGTCTTGTTATATTGATACTTGATGGCCATCTGGCGTTAATCTTTCCAGTATTTTTCTGTCAGAGACTCCTTGATACCGGTCTCTGTCTTGGAGAAATATTTTTTGAACAGGCCCCACGCAGTGTCGAGCATCTCGTCAATTGTGAGGTTCACATCAATTGCCAGCAGCTTCACGGAATACTCTTTAGCGTATTCCAGGCAGCGCTTGTCATAATCGCTCAAATCAAAGCCGTTCTCCAGTTTAGTCTTGGCGTTTGCAGCATCTGCATATAGCCGCACGGAGGTATTCATCACTGCACTGTGGTCCTCGCGGGTCTTCTTGCCCTGCACCAGCTGTTTCAGACGGGAGAGGCTGCGGAACGGGTCTATGATGACCTTTCCGGTGTCGGTATCCATACGGAGGAACAACTGCCCCTCGGTGATATAACCGGTGTTATCGGGGATAGCGTGGGTGATGTCGCCGTCGTTCAGGGTGGTCACCGCAATAATGGTGATAGAGCCGCCGTCGGGGAGTTGCACCGCCTTCTCATATATCTTGGCAAGGTCGGAATAAAGCGAGCCGGGCATCGAATCCTTAGAAGGGATCTGGTCCATACGGTTTGAAACGATGCAGAGGGCATCGGCATACAGCGTCATGTCGGTGAGCAGCACCAGCACCTTCTCGTGTTTGTCAACTGCAAAATATTCTGCAGCGGTGAGCACCATATCGGGAATCAGCAACCGCTCCACAGGGGGCTGTTCTGTAGTGTTTACAAAACTGATAATCTTGTTCAGGGCGCCGGCCGCTTCGAAGGCCTGCTTGAAATAGAGGTAATCGTCGTTGGAAAGACCCATGCCGCCCAGGATAATCTTGTCCACATCGGCACGGAGCGCAACCTGCGCCATAACCTGGTTGTAGGGCTGGTCGGGATCGGCAAAGAAGGGAATCTTCTGGCCGGTGACCAGCGTATTGTTCAGGTCTATACCGGCAATACCTGTGGGAATCAGCTGTGAAGGCTGCTGACGCTTGTAGGGGTTCACGGAGGGGCCGCCTATGAAGCGCTTCTCACCCTGCACCCGCGGACCGCCGTCAATCGGATTGCCGTAGGCGTCAAAAAAACGACCCGACAGCTCGTCACTCACCTCCAGAGAGGGTGCCTCTCCGAAAAACTTGACCTCGGCATTGGTGGGGATGCCCTCAGTGCCGGCAAAAACCTGCAGGGTAACGGTGTCACCCTTGATTTTCACCACCTGCGCAAGGCGTCCCGCCACGCTGGCCAGCTCATCGTTGCTGATGCCCTCCGCGTGGAGCGAAACAGTGGCCTTGGTAATGGAATCCAGCTGTATATATGTCCTTGCAAATGCGTTAGTTGTTGCCATTGGAGAGGATATTGTTTAATTTTTCTTGATATTCGTAGAACTGCTCGCTCTTCCAGGGGGTGAAATTCATCTGGCGGAACACATTGATGAGCTCCTTGAAGAATTTGCCATACTCCTCAAATGTTTCAAAGTCAAACTTGCGGTCGCACACCTTGAGCACCTCTGAGAGGATATAATCCTGGCGCTCCATAAGACACTGGCTGTCAATGGGGTCAAACGCATCCTGCTGCAGAATGACAAAGTCTATGAGCTCCGATTTCCAGAAGGTCTCGTGATAGCTCAAAGGGACTCCGTCATCGCCAAGGATGTTGATCTGCTCAGCCATCTCCTTGCCGCGGCGGACAATAACCTTGGCGCGCATTACATCTGCCACCCAGCCGGGACGCACCTTCTTGTCGAGGTATTCAATAATCTCCGGATACTCCAGATATTTAGAATAAGAATCCAGAGGATTGACTGCAGGATAGCGCTTGCTGTCGGCACGGGCCTGTTCCAGTGCATAGAAGCAACGGGCCGCCTTCTTGGTTGACTCGGTAACCGGCTCCTTAAGGTTACCGCCGGCAGGCGATACGGTACCGATAAAGGTTACTGAACCTGTCTCGCCGTTGTTAAGCTGCACAATGCCGGCACGGGAGTAGAAGTTGGATATGATGGATGAGAGGTCCACCGGGAACGCGTCGGCGCCCGGGAGTTCCTCCATACGGTTACTCATCTCTCGCAGCGCCTGTGCCCAGCGGGAGGTGGAGTCTGCAAGCAGCAGCACCTTGAGACCCATCGCACGGTAATACTCGCAGATGGTCATCGCATTATACACTGATGCCTCGCGGGCAGCCACAGGCATGTTGGAGGTGTTGCAGATGATGGTGGTGCGCTCCATGAGCTTGCGGCCGGTGTTGGGATCTATCAGTTCCGGGAACTCCTTGAAAATTTCCACCACCTCATTGGCACGCTCACCGCAGGCAGCCATCACAATCACCTCGGCGTCGCCCTGACGGGCTATAGCGTGCTGAAGCACCGTCTTGCCGCAACCGAACGGGCCGGGGATAAAGCCGGTACCGCCCTCTGCGATAGGGTTGAAGGTATCTATGGTACGCACATGGGTCTCCATGATCCTGTATGGGCGCGGCTTCTCTTTGTAACCACCGATAGCCACCTTTACAGGCCACTTCTGAACCATTGTCACCTTAACCTCGTTACCCTTGGCATCGGTGAGAGTGGCGATGGTGTCATCAATCTTATACTGGCCGGCGGGCGCTACGCTCTTTACGGTGTAGGTCCCCTTGAAGGCAAACGGAACCATGATTTTGTGAGGCAACCAACCCTCTTTTACCTCACCAAGCCAAGATGCCGCCTCGACCTTGTCGCCGGGGGCAGCAATCGGGGTGAAGTCCCATAGCTTGTCGTGGTCCAGGGGAGCGGTGTATTCGCCGCGCTTGAGGAACACATCCTCCATGGTGGCAAGATTGTTCTGCAGGCCGTCGTAACTGCTTGATAGCAGACCCGGGCCAAGCACGGCCTCCAGCATGTGGCCGTCAAACTCCACCTTGTCGCCCTGACGCAGGCCGCGGGTACTCTCGTAAACCTGTGCGAAGGCGTTCTTGCCGTTCACCTTAATCACCTCGGCCATCAGCTTTACGCCATTCAAATCTACGTAACAGATCTCATTCTCCGCAACGTGACCGTCAAACTTGATGGTCACCAGATTGGAGATGATACCTGTAACAACGCCGGTAGTTTTCATATATTAAAAATCTATCTTATTCCTATTGTATGTTTCATCAATTTCCTTCACAAAATCATCGAACAGCTTGCGGCCGGTGACGCGGTCCAGGCGGTTCCAGCGGGTAATAATATGCGCCTTTGCCAGAAATGCCAGGATTACGTTAATGTTGAAAACGTCCATCACAACCAGCTCCTCAATCTTGTTCCAGACCACACTGCCAATTGCCTGCTCCCGTTTGAGAATGTCCGGGTTCACAAAAGCCTTGTGCAGCGCCTCCTTCTCTTCAAAGTCCTCACCGCTCTCTCGTCGCTCCAGATATGCCACTTTCTCTGTACGCAGGAGCCAGTCAAACGCAAAAAAATCACGGATGAACCGGTTTCCGCAACGGCGGCACTGGCGATAGAAATCCTCATTGAGGTTTTCATCCACAAAACCCTGCTCCAGCCATTCGACCAGCCTGCGATCTTCCTGACTCAGGGAAAAGAAAATATTCTCCCTGATAAAAGGATAATCAAAATCGTGCTTCTCGAAGTCGAGTGCCAGATCCGGGAGACTCGCGATTATGTACGGATAGTTATCCATCTTATGCTAACCAAAGAGTATCTTGGTGGTTGCGGGACGCAGGTACTCTCCAAGCAGGGCCTTGAAACTCTCGTCGGTGAAATTGAGGTAATAACCCTCACCCTTGGGAGCTATGCGGAAGCCCTCTGCAAAATCGTCGCTGAAGCTGAAGTTGAGCGAACCGGCAAGGACCTTGTCAATATTCTTTGCGAGGAAATCATCCAGCTGGCTCTTCATCTGCTCCGGAAGGATCACATCCAGCGATGCAGCAGCACCGTCGGCCTTGAACGCACCTGCCACAGTAGCGATAAGCTTACCCACAAACTCCTTGTCGGCAAGGGCATCATCCACCTTTGCACTGACGGCCTTTGCGCTGACCATCTGCTCTATCTGCTGACGGAGCGCAGCCAAAGCCTGGGTAGAAGCCATCTTTATGTCACCTTCCGTACGGGTACGGAGATCATCGGCCGCCTTTTGGGCATCAGCAAGTATTTGTTCAGCCTGCTCCTTTGCCTCGGCAACTATCTTTTCCGCCTGTTCACGAGCCTGACTGAGCAGATTGTCGGCATCCTGCCTGCCCTTTGCAAGCCCCTCATTATAAAGCTTGTCGGTGAGTTCTTGCAGCTTGTTTTGCATATCGTAAAAATATATTAGAAAAACAGCGCAAAAATACGCATTTTTAGCGACATTTCTAAATCTGAGGGTGATATTTTTGTAACAATTATCAACAAAAAAAGCCGCACCCGGAAGGGCACGGCTCTTTGCACGTGACAAGCAACGTCAGTTTGACAGGGAATAATCCACATTGGTAACCACGCGGACCTTTTTGATTTGAGGAGTGTTGCTGTCGCGGTCCTCAATTGTAAAGTAGCCCTGCGATGCGCTGCGGATCTTGCCCAGCTTGCTACCTGAGTCGTCGGCAAACTTCTGAGCCGATTCGCGGGCGTTCTTGGTTGCCTCCTCAATCATCTCGGGTTTGATGGAGTTCAATGACTCAAAGCTGAAGGTGGGGCGACTGTCCCATTCGCTGGAGAGAGTAATGCCATTGCGGATAAGTTCACCCTGCTTGTCCATCAGCGAGAGCACATTATCCACCTTGCCGGTACTTACGGTAGTTGTGGATTTAATCACATAACGATAGCGACGGTTGTTGCCTCCATACTCTTGGGTGAATACATCAGAGATGTTGGGGGTGGAGGTGGTTATTTCGGAATCGTCAATACCACCACTCTTGAGGAACGACTTGATTGCATCGTTGTTTGCCTCCAGTTGACGATAGAGCGCGGAAAGATCATCGCCGGCGATGTTGTATGTGAGCGGCCAGATAACCTTGTCTGATGCCACCTCACGCTCGCACAAACCCCGGACACTCACGTTCCGCTGAGATGCGCTCAGCACCTGAATAGCTTTCGGAATGTTTATCCCGACAACGATAAGGCCGACCATAATTGCCAGACCTGCAAAGAAATTACCTTTATTTTCCATAATGAACAATTTTAACCGATTGAAAATGAAAGAATCGTGCCATAAGTCACTACCGGGCGGATTCACCGCCGACAGCATTAAGGGCCTCTTTCTCTGCGGCCGCAGCAGCACGTTTGGCCTCCCTGGCCGCTTTGCGGGCAGCTCTCTCTTCAGCAGCGGCAGCCCGCTTGGCTTCGCGCTCTGCTGCACGCTTTGCCTTCAGTGCCTCCCGCTCTGCCTTTCTCGCCTCACGCTCCAGCTTGCGTTGCTGACGGCGAAGTTCGCGGGCAGCTTTGCGCAGGGCACGTTTCTCCTTGCAGGTGAGCTTTTTGCCATCCTTGGGCAACTGCACCTCAACAAATCCATCGTCGGAATGGTTATCTATACCCTCTATTCCAGGCTGCTTTTCTACACCGGAAATTGCTGCGGTAAGAGAGTCCAGACGTGCCTTGGCCGCATCCCGCTCCATAGCAAGAGAATCAAGTGTAGCATTCCGGGAATCAACTACCGGTGCAACCACAGCAGAGGAATCATCCACTGCCTGCGGACCGGGCTTGAGTGTTGCCAGGGAATCTATGATGATTTCGCCCTCCGGGTTGAAGGCACTGGATATCCCCATGGTAGAGTCTGCAGCCATGTGGCTCATCGCCTCCTGCCGTGCAGCCTCGATAGAGTCGCGCCGCGCCTGCTCCAGACGGTTCTGCTCTGCACGATCCTCTATCTGTTTGAAGATATCCTTCATGTAATCCTGGTAATACGTGTCTGTGCGCTTGAACACAGGCAGCTTGATAGCGGCGTAGGATGCCCGTTTGGATTGCCTCAGGGCACGTTTTGTGACGTCAAAACGGCTCTTGGGTTTCTCATCGTCGCGCCAATTGAACCCCTTGAGACGCTGCTTGTCCACAGGCAGATTATACACCGGATAGGCATCGCTGTTTATCTGCTCGTAGTATTTGAGCTTCTCCGCCACACCATTCTTCATGGTGACCATCATGAACTGGGCCTGCTTGGAATTCAGTATGGTGATAACACTGTCCTCCTGCATATAGAACATGGCGTTCACCCCTCCCAAGGCATCATAACGGCGCAGAGTGTTATCCTTATTGAAGTAGCCCAACATCTCGGTAGCTTTGATCTGGTCAAAATGGACAGTATCTTCCTGACTGATAATCATTGCATTACCATGAATATTGGCCCTGTCAAAAGCATTGTCGCGCATCTGTGCTATTACCTCTTCTCCACTGAGCTGGTGACGGTTCTCGTTCCATATAACGGGGTCTTCATACATCCTGAGCAAGGTATCCAGCTGTGAGAAATAGAGAGAGTCACATCGCGCCTGAATGTCGGTGCGATAGATAAGCACATGACGATAACCTTTGATAAACCTCAACTTGGTGGTGTCCTGCGGCCCCGTTACTGCCAGAGAATCTGCGGCCCCCAGGGTATCAACGGGCATCATGGTGTCAACAGGCATAAGGGCTCTTTCCGGTTGTGGAAGATTGCCGCCCATCCCGGGCGTTGCCGGCTGCTCTTCAGCGGGCGGGGCTATTTCTGCCTGAACGATAACTTCTCCGGGCTCCTGTGCAGGCTGTACAACTTCTCCGGGCTGCAACTCCTCATTCATAGCCAGAGAATCAGAGGCCTGAAGGGATTCCAAACGAGCAAGGCTATCCCTCTCCGCCTGAATCCGGACTGCGTCCAGACTGTCTCTAAGCCGCTTCTCTGCCAGTTCTTTACGCTTTTTATACGCTATATATTCCGGCAACTTTTCAATGGCCTCCTTGCGTTCCTGCTCCTTCTTCTCCAGGGCCTTTTTTTCGGCCTCGCCAATTGCGTCAAAGTTAACCTGCTGCAGCGCCTGCTGACTGTCCTGGATCAACTCTTCCGGGATGTCGCACACCCTCTGTGTGTAGAACATCAGGGTGTCGGCCCTGCAAAAGAGGGTATCTATCTTATTGTCCGTATTCTCCCCCACATTCACTGCGGCGGGATCCAGAAACAGTGTAGCATATATGTTGTTGACGGTATCAAACCATACATTTCCGGCATCCGACACAAAGTAGGTGTTGTTGAGCGAATCCAGCAGCTGCACGTTGCGGCGCATCAACCCGCGACGGCTGTGCTGGTAATAATACATCGTATCACACCACCCCTCATAATCGTGGTTGTTCATATAGACGTCGGTATTGAAATATACCACGCCTGAGTCTTGCTGGTACCAGCCATATTCCCCGCGCATATACATCTCGTCTTTCCACATCTGGGTCTTCTTCCCAAAATAAGCCTTCTTCTGGTTGGTGTCGTAATCGAGGGTAGTGGTCTTGATAAACAAACTGTCGGTGAACATCTCCACATTGTCCTCAAAACGGCAGATACCGGTCTTGGCATCGTATGTACCCCGGTCACTCTCAATCACCTCCCCCTTGGAGGTCTTCATCGCCCCACCGAAAGAGAATTTGGCCACACTGTCGGCTGTATTGTAGTCGAGGTACCTGGTACGGAGGGTATTCTTCTCCTTGTCATGCACTTCCACAACCTCACCACGGAAGCGGGCGACGTTGTCATCTGCATAATAAATGACATTGTCGCTGGTGACCACCGTCTTGTCCTGTACAAGCTTAACGTTGTTATAGGCCTCAACCTGGTTCAGATTCACATTCCAGATTGCAGAGTCGCAAAACATATAAGCTCCGTTGTGAAAAAAGGTGGCGGGACCCTTCACCTCGCGGAATTCCCTTTTGCCCGGACGCTCGAATACACGTGCATACTCCGCATTGAGCAGGGTAAGCAGGCTGTCCTTGTCCTTGTTCCTGCTCCGCCGCTTGGTAGCAGCCTCAGGGCTGTAGGCCAGCAGGAGAAACAGAGCCAGGACAATAAAGATGTATTTAGCCGGGCTAATTCTCATCCACAAACTTGCAACCGCTAAACAGCGGATCTATCTTGATATGGGTTGTTTTTTTCTTCTCCTTAACAAAATCATCTATGGACTTGTGGGCGTTCTTCTGGTTAGCCATCTCCACAAGGGCGTCATAGTCGGTATCAAATGCTGCAACGTGTGCCGGAGTCAGCTCTTCCAGACGTACTATCTTGTAAATTGTATGACCGTTGCCCTCGTTGTCCAGCGACTCAAACGGTTCGGAAATCTCACCCACATTCATCTCTTTGATAACTGCATAGTCGGCAGGGTTCAGGCGGTCCTTCTCAAAATGTGAACTGCCGCTGTATTCGTCCACCATCATGCCCCCGTTGGTGCGGGTCTTGAAGTCTTCAGAATTGTTCCATGCCGCCATCTCAAAAGTAGTCTTGCCCTCCTGAATTGCAGTGCGGATACTGTCAAGGCGTACAAATGCGGTGTTACGGTCAGAAGATGTATATGTGGGCTTAATAAGGATGTGCCGGGCATTGAACATATCGCCGGATTTCTCTATCATCTGGATGATGTGATAGCCGTCCGGGGTCTCAACTATCTGAGAAACCTGGCCCACCTTCAGCGACATTGCAGCGTCTGAAAACTGGGGCCAGTAAATGGTTTTGGAGCGCATGCCAAGCTCTCCTCCACGGGTGGCGCTGCCGGGATCCTGGGAATACAGACGGGCCAGTGAAGCAAACTTTTCCCCGGCAATTACCCTCTCCCGCAAATCCAGCAACTTCTCTTTCACCACCATTGCAGCCGCCTCTTTGTTGGGGTAGAGCACTATCTGGCGGAGCCTGTATTTTGTAGGAATCATTGGCAGGTCCTCTGCAGGAGTCTCTTCGCAAAGGGTTTTCACATCCCCGGGAGTCAATTTGGGGATATCGCTGTAAACCTTCTGCTGCATCTGCTGAATGAGCAACTGCTCACGGAAGGTCTCGGTCCAATCTGCTTTTATCTTGTATATAGGCTTCTTGAAATACTCCTCGGTCTCCTTCTCCCCGCCCAGACTGTTCATCACCTGGTTCAGGCGGGAGTTCACCTGCTCCTTTACCTGCTCATCCGTAACGGTAAGTGAGTCCAGACGGGCCTGGGTTAAGAACAATTTTGAGTTGACCAGGTTTTCCAGAACCTGACAGCGGGAGTTGGCATCTACGGGATAGCCGCTCGCCTGCATCATCAGGACCTCGTCCTCAATGTCCGAGAGGAGTATCATGTCGTTGCCCACTACAGCCACCGACTTGTCTATGAGGCCGTCCTCGTAAACCTGGGCGTGCATTACCATTGATGCGGCAATGAGCATTGCGGAGCAGACCAATATCGATAGGAACCTGTTATTCATCAACATTATATATAGTTAGTTTATTGGACTCGATACCCTCCTGCAGCAGTTCCTGTTCCAGTTGCGTCAGGAGAGCCTGCTTGCGGTTGATAAGAATCGCATCTTTTATCGTTTGCTTGCAATAATCATAAGGGGCGAGATTCCCCACGGGAATCTTGTCGGTGAGGAATATGAAATAATCTTTGCCGTCCCCCACCTTGATATACTTGTTGGCATTGCGGAAGATAGTCTCGCAACTCTCTGCATCCAGCCCCGGCACCGACTTGGCAATGGTGGGCATTGCCATCCATGCACCGCCAAACTCATCATAACGCTCCGCATAAGAGAGACACACTTCTCGGAGTTCCTCTACCTTTTCCTCGTCGGTGACATCGTACGCCTTCTTTATCTCGTTATAATGGGGAGAGTTCTGCGAGATTGTAATTATGCGAGCCTTAGCAATAATGTAGGGATACTTATAGTTGGTGCTGTGGCTGTCGTAATAGGCCTGCATCTCCTCGTTGGTGACGGTGGTATCAAGCCGCGCCTCGATGTAGTTGTGCTCAAAACGATAGTTGAGCAGGTTGCTGCGGTAATCCTCAACCTCTGCGGTGATATCCTTCTCATCCGCAGACAGCACCTCCTCTGCCTTCATCAACTTCAGGTGCGCCAGGGCCCACGTTTTGACATACTGCTCCACCATGGCGGAACTGTCTTCAGCAGAGATGCCCGGCGGCAGCAGACGCTCGATATCCTGTTTATAGAGGATATGGTCACCTACCGTGGCAATGCGGTCGCCTTCTTCACTTTTGCAACCTGCAACAGCCAGCACTGCAAGCAGTATGAGCAGATATCGTCTCACTGCAGATTATCTGGAGTAGTTGGGGGCTTCACGGGTGATGGTCACATCGTGAGGATGGCTCTCTGCCATACCGGAAGCGGTGATCTTCACAAACTTGGCCTCGTGCAGTGCCTCCAGGTTGCGGGCACCGCAATAACCCATACCGGCTTTCAAACCGCCGACCAACTGGTAAACCACCTCTGCAAGGGTGCCCTTGTAGGGAACCTGAGCCACGATACCTTCCGGCACGAGTTTCTTGATGTCCTCTTCCATATCCTGGAAGTAGCGGTCTTTGGAGCCCTTCTGCATAGCCTCGAGCGAACCCATGCCACGATATGACTTGAATTTGCGGCCGTTGAGGATAATTGCCTCGCCAGGAGCCTCTTCAACGCCTGCAAACAGCGAGCCGGCCATAATGGAGCTTGCACCTGCCGCAAGGGCCTTTGTGATATCGCCGGAATAGCGGATGCCGCCGTCAGCGATAACCGGAATTCCGCTGCCCTTGAGCGCACCTGCCACATTGAGCACGGCGGTGAGCTGGGGCACGCCTATACCTGCGATTATGCGGGTGGTACATATTGAACCGGGGCCAATACCCACCTTGACTGCGTCTACACCGCACTCTTTGAGAGCGAGGGCAGCCTCTGCGGTGGCGATGTTGCCGGCAACTATCTGCACGTGAGGGAACGCCTTGCGAATTTTCTTGATGGTCTCAAGTACAAAAACAGAATGGCCATGTGCAGTGTCAAGCACAATTGCGTCGGTGTCCACAGCTACCAGCTGTTCCACATTGTCTATGCTGTGGGAGTTGATTCCCACCGCTGCAGCCACCAGCAGGCGGCCCTTGCCGTCTTTGCTGGCCTCGGGATTATTCTTGATTTTGGTGATATCCTTGTAGGTGATAAGGCCGATGAGTTTGCCATCCTTATCCACCACGGGAAGCTTCTCCACCTTGGAACGCATGATTATCTCGGTAGCTGCGGGGATGTCGGTGTCGGGGCCGCAGGTGACAAGATTCTCGCGGGTCATGACTTCGCTCACCGGACGGCTGAGGTCGTGCTGGAAGCGGAGGTCGCGGTTTGTCACGATACCCACCAGATAACCAGCTTCATCCACAACTGGGATGCCGCCGATATGATTCTGGGCCATCAACTTGAGGGCATCGCCCACCGTGCGATCACCAAGAATGGTGACGGGGTCGTATATCATACCGTTCTCCGCACGCTTTACCCGGCGCACCTGATTGGCCTGCTGGTCAATAGGCATATTCTTGTGTATAACGCCTATACCACCGGCGCGGGCGATTGCGATTGCCAGTTCATACTCTGTTACGGTATCCATCGCCGCCGACACAATCGGGACGCTCAAGGCAATGTCGCGTGTAAAATGGGTTGCCACGTTAACATCGCGGGGAATAATCTCGCTGCGGGCGGGAATCAGCAGGACATCGTCGAAGGTGAGACCTTCCATAACAATCTTGTCGGAGAAGTTTTGCATAATCGTGAGGATATAAATTTTGCAAAGATACTAATTTTTCGGGGGATAGAGCCGCCCTTGAAAAGTTTCTCTCTGCTCCAGCCGTTTTTCCAGCATCCTGATAAGCTCTACATTACGCACCAGACCCCACGGAGTCGAATTCACAAAGCGCGGCGGGACCTCTCCCGCGAAACGCTCAATCACAAGGTCCGGCCTGAGCAGTTCCAAAAAGTCGACAAAAAAGTCCAGATACTCACTCAGAGTGAATGTTACAAACCTTTCGGGATGCGAAGAAAACTCTTCTTCCATTTTCGTGCCTTTTATGATTTGAAGCTGATGAAACTTTACGCTGTCTATCTTGAGGGCATTGATTTTTTCGGCTGCGGCAGTCATCATTTCGCGAGACTCCCCCGGCAGGCCAAAGATGAAATGCGCCCCCGTGTGGAGGCCGCGCGCTGCGGTCATCTCCACCGCCCGGACAGCATCTTCAAAAGTATGACCGCGGTTAATATGCTCCAGAGTAGCGTCGTAGCACGACTCAATACCATATTCCACAATCACAATGTGCTCCTTTGCAAGTTCTGCAAGGTAATCCAACTTGGCCTCATCCACACAATCGGGACGAGTTCCTATCACAATGCCCTTTATTTCTGGATGGGAGAGCGCCTCGCCGTAGAGTCGCTTAAGTTTTTCCAGCGGTGCATAGGTATTGGAATATGGCTGGAAATAAGCCAGATAGCCACCTGCCCTGCGATAGCGGCCCTGGTGGAACTCTATTCCCTCTTCCAGCTGTTGCGCAATGCTCTTGTCGGGGGTGCTGTAGTTGGGATGAAAGGCGTTGTTATCGCAGAAAGAACACCCCCCTCGCCCTTTGCTGCCGTCGCGGTTGGGACAAGTGAAACCGGCGTCCACCACAAGTTTCTGCAGCCGGACGCCGTATTTCTCTTTGAAGTAATCTGCCTGCGAGTTGTAGCGCCGCATTACAGTTTAACCTTGAAGGCTTTACCGGGGCGTGACTTATAAGTTCTGGTGCGTCCGGTGGCGTTGTCTGTGATGGTGGTCTTGAGCCTCTTGCCGCTGCGCTCTATCTTGATATTGAAATCCGAGCCGAATGCACGCACCTTGCGGAGTTCTATCTTATCCCAATCGTCCGGGAACGAAGGCTTCATGGTGAACTTCTTGAAACCGGTGGGCCTGATGCCAAACATCCCTTCTGTGAAGATGCGGCAGTAAAGGCCACTCTCTGCAGAGAGGTGACGCTGGCGCCCCTCCGGCCATGCCTCTATCGGATACGGCACATGATCCTCCAGCAGGCGACGGTGGCTGTACGCGCTCACCTTGGGGGTGATGTACTCGCCCTTGCCGGCAAAATATGCCCCGCGGAAAGCGTACAGGGTAGAGCGGTCCCAGTAGGTCTCCTCGCCCATCTGGGTCAGCAACCCTTCTCCGGTATAAAGCGGGCTCTCAAACAGCGCGTCCAGGGTGGCATCAGAACGGTCAAAAATCCCTACTACCAGCGGCATGCATATCCACGAGCGGAGGGTGTCGTTGCCCTCGTAATAACGATATGTCTCATATCCATCCACTGTCGATTCAAAATAATTGCAGATGTTGCGGCGCATCTGTTTTGCCTGGCGGCGATAGCTGCGCGCCACTTTACACCCCTTGCCCAGCTCTTTTGCAAGATACGATGCGCTTATCAGGGCATCGTAATAGAGGGTCGATGTGCATAAGTTGGCGTCGCCATCTTCAAAACGGCCTTCAAGTTCATCGTGGTCGGAGAGAACCACCCCCTCAGGATTCAAATTGAGCCGGCAGTACTCCAGGCACCACTCTATCAGCGGCCATATATCCTCCGCCACTTTTTTATCGGCACACTCCAGGCAGTAGCGGGAAGCGCCATAAGCAGTCATGGCGGCATCGCCACGGTCGCCCGCGCCGTTCCAGATGTCATCGCCCTCCGCAATGATGGAGCTCGGGATGGGCTCATACGCATCGTTCATAAAGCGGGAATACTGCATGTAGCAGTCGTAGGATGACTTCACGCCGGTTTCATAGCCGGTAAAGGGGAAGAACGGGTTTACATATTCGCACTGGTCGTTGCACCAGAGGGCAGCGTAATAAGACTCTCCGCCCGGAGCATGCATCAGTCCCCCTTTGGTTGCGATAATGCTCTCGCTGGCGCGCAGCTTCGCATAGCGGAATTCGGTATTGATCACCTCATCGGGCGTTTCAAGTATCAGATTGTCGCTCAGCTTCTTGAACAGATCCATGCGGGCGGCATACTCCGCCTTGAAATCTATTGATTGAGGATCCAGACGCTTCGCTTCTGCCTCGTTTTTCTCGTAGGCCTGCATCATCAGCGCAAAATCGTGGCTTTCGCCGGGCTCAAGTGTAAATGTCCCGCACTGCACAAGTTCGACATCCATCACATAGCTCCCTTTCACTCCGCGTGCCGGGTCGCTCTCCCATGTAAATTTGTAGTCGGGAACCTCCAGCTTTACCGGTTTGCCGGATATGTTTTTCACTGTGACCAACTCCACTGTGGCCTGCATAGTAGTGCTGGGGAAATCTATGCGCGTCATCGCCAAATTACCATCACTCTCCACCACCCGCAGCGTGCCGTCAATCTCAACCTTCTCCGCCTTGAAAATAGGGGCCTTACCGTCTGCCTTTATCAACTGCGCCACGTTGGTAGTGTGGCGGTACGGGAAAAAGGCGTGAGTATTGTTGGGAATCATCCTCAGCAACGGGAACACGTGGTGATATTCGCAGTAGTAGCTCCCCACATCGTCAATCCCCCAGTAATACACGATTGCTGCCCGCAGGCCGCTCATCTCGATATGGTCATGGTGAGAAGTATTTGCCGCAGCATCCATCACAATGGTATTGGTCGCGGGGTCAATTGTCCAGCGGGTCTCTGCATTTGCCGCAACGAATCCGGCAAGCAAAGCCGCCGCAATTAATAGTCTTTTCATCTTGTTCAAAGTTTGGTTATACAAATTTAGAATTATTTAACTTAGCAGAAAATATCCCACTTATGGTCTTCAAGAAGTTTCTTTTCATAGTTGCGGCCGTTATTGCCCTGGCAGGCTGCTCCCAGAAATATGCCGTCACGCCAGGCGACCTTGCCCGCACCATGCCGATGCCCCGCTCGCTGGGGGACGGCCGGGATGGCGACGACTTTGGCATTTGCAACATCTCTGTGATGAATATTAGGGAAGAGCCCAAATATGAGGCAGAGATGGGCACACAGATGCTCATGGGGTCAATTTGCTGGATTATCGAGCAGAAGGACGGCTGGGCAATGATATCCACCCCGGAAGGGTACATTGCATGGGTCAACGAGAAGAGCCTGCAGATAACCGACAGCGACGGGGCGATTGCATGGAAGGCGGCACCCCGACTGATTGTCACTTCACACTACACCCCTCTCCTTTCGCAGCCCAAGGCAGACAGTGAAATTGTCCGCGATGCGGTGCGGGGTTGCCTAGTACAGAAACTCGCCAGGATAGGTAACTGGTATCTTGTAAAACTGCCCGACGGAGTTGAAGCATACATTGCGGCCCGCGATGTGGCCGACTGCCGCGAATACTTTGAAGCACAGCGCCCTGCAGGCAGCGACATAGTTGCAGATGCCAAGCTTTATATGGGCATCCCCTATCTGTGGGGCGGTTCCAGCACCAAGGGAGTGGACTGCAGCGGCCTCTCACAGCGGGTCTATATGGATTGTGGCATACTCCTGCCCCGCAACGCCTCCCAGCAGGCACGCAGCGGCGATGAGGTTGACATCTCAAACGGATGGGACAATCTGCAACAGGGTGACCTGCTCTTCTTCGGCCGGCCGCGTGACGATGGCACAACGCGCATCTATCATGTCGCCATCTACATAGGCGACGGCCAGATAATCCATAGCGCCGCCGGCAAGGTACACACCGCCTCCATCATCCCCGGCCGCGCCAACTACTACATCGGCTGCTCCAACATCGTCACCGCCCGCCGCATCCTGGGCAATGTAGATGAAGAAAAAGCCGCCTGGAGCATAATAGGCAACGGTTGGTATTTCTAAGCAACCTATTTAAAGTGTGGAAATTATTATTAATTTTGCATCCGATTTAACTATATAGAAGTATTTTATCTATGAACCTTAGAACCATCAAGAAAGACATCGAGTTCGTAACCAACGAATTTCTTTGCGATTGCCTCACTTTCAGCGAATACAGCAACGGTAAGAAAGACGAGCAGGTAAAAGAGCTGGTAAACGAGGCTCTCGTTCTGGCAGACACATCTTTCTGCAAAGTGAACGATTACCCCGCAGAGGGCACAAAAGCATACTTCAGGGATGTCAACAAAAACCTTTACGAGGGTTTTGACGCTCTGTATCAGAAACTCAGCGACCTTACAAAATAAGGACACTGTAACAGTCTTGTATCGGGGCTGATTCCGATGCTGACTGGTCCGGTAGCTCAGCTGGATAGAGCAACAGCCTTCTAAGCTGTGGGTCTTGGGTTCGAATCCCAACGGGACTACCAATTTAAGGAAAGCGCTGGCCGTCAGCATCTTACGACGGCCAGCCAACTTCCAACCAGAGGTCATTATCCTCAAAAAAAACCGAAATAATGTCCATTTTCGTCCATTTTTGTCCAATTACGGCCAAAAAGACGTGCAAGTTTCGGTGCAATTTTTCAAGGATATGGCCGTATCATTTTACCTCGACACCAGAGCTTGCCAGAAAGGGAAGCCCGCGCCCCTGAAGGTCGCCATCCGGCGCAAGGGAACAACATCATTCATCCCCACAGAAATTAAGGTCCTGCCTGACGATTGGGACCCGGCCCGCCAGCAGGTCAAGGCCACCAACACCAACGCCAAGCGTATAAACGTCATCCTGAACAAAAAGCGCCTCGACGTGGAGACGGCCATCCTCCGGCTCATGGAAGCCCAGGAGCTGACCGGCCTCAACGCGGCCCAGCTCCGCGAGAAGGTGACGGCGCTCATCGACCCGGACGCTGCCAAGAGAGCTGCGGAAGCCCGGCTCTTCCTGGCACGGTTCAAGCGCTTCATGGAGCTGAAGGATAACGACGGCACCAAGGGCCTGTATGCGTTCACGCTCCGCAAGATGGAAGCGTTCGACAAGAAGCTGCACCTGCATACCTTCGAGGACATCACCCGAGACTGGCTCCAGAACTTCGAGAAGCACCTCTCCAAGACAGAAGCGAAGAATACCCGCAACATCCACCTGCGGAATATCCGGGCCGTGTTCAACGACGCGATAGATTCGGGCATCACCACCTGCTACCCGTTCAGGAAGTTCACCGTGAGGCCGGAAGCGACGAAGAAGAAGGCCCTGACGGCGGACCGGCTGCACGACCTCGCCATCCGTGCCTGCGAGCCCTACCAAGTCCAGTACCGCGACATGTTTCTGCTGATGTTCATGCTCCGGGGCATCAATATCGGCGACATGCTCAAGCTCAAGAAATCCGATATCAGGGACGGTCGCCTGGACTACCGGCGCTCCAAGGTGGGCACTCTGTTCTCCGTCAAGATAGAGCCGGAGGCGCAGGCCATCATAGACCGCTACAGGGGTAAGAAATACCTCCTGAATCCGCTCGATACATACAAAGACTATCGAGACTACCTCCACCACCTCAACGACGCGCTGAAGGCCATAGGAAGGACCGTAGGGAAGCACGGCAAGGCAGAAGACGACGGCAAGTTTCCGGGGCTGTCCTCAAACTGGGCCCGACATACCTGGGCCACGGTCGCCTCGTACATCGACATTCCCAAGGAGGTGGTGAGCAAGGCGCTGGGGCACGGCATCGGCCTGACGGTGACAGATATCTACATTGATTTCGACAGCTCCAAGGTGGACGAGGCGAACAGGCGCATCATCGACTTCATCCTGTATGGGAAAGATTACCGCAAGAATAGCGATATAAATAAACCTTTGGAATAATTGTTTATTTATAAATAAATTCTTATATTTGTATAGAGGTTCAGTTCTTTGAAATAAAAAGGTTACGGGGCGAGACCTCTGTACGAAAGTTCGCCCCATAGTTTTTAACCTTGCAAAAACCCGACTGCCATGTGTGTAAAAATCACTTGGAGGGTCTGGAGAATACGCATTGAGTTCACGATACGGTTCTCTTTGCGGCTTCTTTAACGGCCCTGGGTACGGCTCGCACCCGTACCCCTTTCGGGTTTTGTTTGTGCAAATATAGCGATTGTTCCTGAAACCGCAAAATTTCCAGATGCGTGCGATTCTTGCGCGAAAGTGTGCGAAAATTGCCGGAAACCGTGCCAAAATTGCCGTTTTCTGTGCGATTCTTGCCAAAAAGCGATAGCTGGGAGCTTCGCAGCCGCCAGCTATCTGGATGAAAAAATCTTTAGAGTAGGCAAGATGCAATTACGGGAGCACCGGCCCGGTTGTGTCAGAATGTATATCCGAAGGTCACGCCGATGCCCGCATAGGGTTGCCAGCCCTTCGGGGTGAATCCGTACCCCACCTGCGGGCCGATGGTGACGCTCCAGTGCTTTGTCTTTGTCCGCACCCCCGTTATCGTGGTGGTCGGGGCCGCTATCCAGATGTCAACGAGCTTCGGATTGTAGCCCTCCACGACGGCCCTGTAGTTCTCGCCCTCGTAGGTGCGCCTCTCGATAGGGATTTCAACGGTGGCCGAATCTGGAGCCGCCGGAGGGTGTTCAGGCGCGACCACGGAAGAATCGACCGGCGAGGGAGGCTGCGGGACGACGGCGACCAGCGGAAGCGTGGCCTGTTCCGTTCCCACAGCCTCTGATGCGGCGAGCCTGATTGTGTCGTGGATATACTCTACCGTCTTAACGGTGTCGCGGACGATGGCCGGTTGCTCTTTCGGCCACCCGGGCAGCTTCCTGTCAACCCAGATGATGAGCGCCGCGAAGGCGAGGATTGACAGGATGATGCCGATGGTTTTCAGGGTCTTGCTCATTTGAACACGTTTTTGATGTCGTTCAGCCGGTTCAGCCAGCCCTTCAGGAAGACTTTCTGGGACGGGTTCGCTTTCACGATGGCCTCAAACCACGCCTTGCGCATCTGCCAGAGCTTTTCAAAGATAGCCTTGCGGTCCTTCCCGTTGACGGCGGCAAGGGTCTTGGGGCCGATAATCCCGTCAGCCTGGCACCCGAGACAAGCCTGTATCTTCTTGATGGCCGTGACCGGGCCGGACCCCCAGCCCATATCACAGCAGAGCAGGGCGGTGGAATCGTCCTCAATCTGGCCGCACTTCATCTTGTTGTAGTAGCCGTTCTTGAAGATGCGGAGCCACTGCTCTTCAGTCATCTTCTTGAGGTCGGCTGCGGTCTTATCGGGGCCGTAGTAGGATTGAAAGGTATTGAGGGTGATGCCCATCATCGTGGGACCTCCCTTGTCGGCTGGATGGTTGGAGTAGCCGCCCTCCCATTTCTTGAAGAATTTGACAATC
>JAFXNQ010000050.1 GCA_017529425.1 Bacteroidales bacterium
CCCCTCTTCCGAAAGGGACTGCAAAGATACACATCTTTTCTTTCCTTCCAAATCTTTTTTAATTAATTTCGCACTCTGTCTTGACAATGCTTATGAGAAGCTACTGGAACCTGTTCTGGACCTTTGTAAAGTGAGCGCGTTCACCATCGGCGGCGGCATGGCGATGGTGTCTGTGGTACGGGACATTCTGGTGGTAAAGCGCAAGTGGATGACCGACGATGAGTTCATGGACATCCTGGCCATCTCGCAGACACTGCCCGGGCTGATGGCCGTGAACACCGCCATCTTCATCGGCTACCGGCTGCTGGGGACCAAGGGGAGCATAGTCGCCACTCTGGGGAGCGTACTCCCGCCGTTTATCATCATCCTTGCCATCGCGATGGTATTTACCGGATATAAAGACAATGCCGTGGTAGAGGCCATCTTCAAGGGAATCCGCCCGGCGGTGGTGGCGCTGATTGCCGTGCCCACCATAAAGATGGCCCTCCGCCAGAAATGGAACTGGGTGTACGGCATACTCGCCATCGCCACAATGCTCCTGATTGCATTCCTCAAGGTATCACCCATATATATAATATTGGTTGTGGGCGTGATTGCCGCATCTATCGCCAAATACAGGGAGGGCCGGCAATGATATTCTTAGAGCTCTTCTATACCTTCTTTTTCATAGGTATGTTCACCATCGGCGGCGGTTACGCCATGCTGACGCTGATTCAGCACCAGGTGGTGACGGTACACGGGTGGATAAGCGCCGAGGCATTCACCGATATCGTGGCCATCTCCCAGATGACTCCGGGGCCCATCGGCATCAACAGCGCCACCTATATAGGTTACAGTGTGATTGAGGCGATGGGATATTCTCACGCCGCATGCATCGCCGGCTCTTTTCTGGCCACCAGCGCAGTAGTGCTGCCCTCTTTTCTGATAACCTACTGGATCTGCCGGTTATATAGCCGGCTCAAACAGAACGCCGTTTTCAGCGAAGTGCTCAAAAGCTTCAAACCTCTGGTAATAGGGCTGCTGGGCGCAGCCACTCTGGTTTTAATCACCCCCGCGACCTTCCCGGATTATATCAGCTGGATATTGTTTGCGGCTGCCTTTGCCTTGTCGTTCTTTACCAGAATGAGCCCTATTCTCTTAATCGCGCTGGCCGGCGTCGCAGGCTATCTGATATACGGTACATAAAAAAGAGCGACCATCACGGGCCGCTCTTTCATTGCGATATCTTCTAAAGATTATTTCTCCGGATTGATGAACGCCAGTATCTCGTTCTTCTTGACATTGGCGCCCTGTGCGGGATAGACAGCCACAAACTTGCCGGTTGCGGGAGCCTTGATCTCTTCCAGACCGTAGTAGGCCTGCACGCGGCAGATGATATCACCCTCCTTAACCTTTTCACCCACATTGGGCGCGGTGGAGGTATCGGCAACGTCATACTGCCAAACAACCTGTCCGGTGGTAGGAGCCTGGACTGCGACAGCCTCGGGATAAGCCTCGGTAACTTTGCTGATGTCAATCTTGGGAACCTCAACCACTGCGCGCTTAACGATAATCGGAGCGCCTGCCTTCTCGCGGGCTGCCTCAAGATCCTTCTCAAAGCGCTGCTTTGCGACGCCGCTCTTATAATCTAGGTACTGACGCTCGTGCATAGCAAGCTCGAAGAGCTCTTCGTCGTCCTGGCCGCAGTCCCAGCCGTGCTCCTTCATCATTGCGCGGTAGTGGTCCAGCTGATCGGGATAAGCATCCTGCGGCTCGCCGTCGTAGAACTCGTAACCCTTCTCCTTTGCAAGTGCGAGAATCTCGGGTGCGAGAGGCCCGGGCAGTTTGCCGGCCTTGCCCAGAATCATATTCCAGGTGTCGGGGTCGATGTTCTTCCAGCGAGGTTCGCCCTTGATGATGCTCATCAGGTTGAGCAGCGCGGTGTTCTTGGTGTACTGGCTGAACGGGGTTACCAATGGCGGATAACCTAGCTTGGGCCATACATATTCAACCTCCTGGAACAACTTGACAGCAAGTTCGTCAAGGCTAAGCTCTTTCTGGCCCTGCTTCTTGAGGGACATATTGATAGCGCCCTGGAAGCCCTTGAGGTCGGCCATCATGGAGCCCATCATACCGCCGGGAAGGCCGCAGCCCACCAGCAGGGAACTCATCTTGGAGTTGGTCGGCTCAATGAAGAAGCCCAGGAAATCATCCATAAAACTCTGGGTGAGGCGACGGACCTCCATATAAGCGTCCATGTTGAGATCCTTTACAAGGAAACCGTCGGCCTTCATCATCTCGCGGATGGTGATTACGTCGGGATGAACCTTGCCCCATGAAAGCGGCTCCACTGCCACATCCAGATAGTCTGCGCCGGCACGCGCCACCTCCAGCATACTTGCCGGAGAGAAGCCGGGGCCGCAGTGACCATGATACTGAACCTTTATGTGGGGATATTTCTTCTTTATGCTGGAAACCAGCTGACCAAGCGCCGTAGGACGGCCGATGCCAGCCATATCTTTGAGGCAAATCTCGTCGCAGCCATACTCCACAACCTTATCCACAACACCCATATAATACTCAACTGTGTGGATGGGTGAATGGGTGATGCTAAGCGCCACCTGGCTGATCATACCCGCCTTCTTGGCATATTCAACCGAAAGGCGCAGGTTGCGGTGGTCGTTCAAACCGCAGAAAGAACGCGAAATATTGGTACCCTGAGCGCACTTGACCTTGTACATCAGCTCTCGCACATCCTTGGGGACGGGATTCATGCGGAGGGCGTTCAAGCCACGCTCCAGCATATGAGTCTGGATGCCCACCTTATTGAAGGGAGCGGTCCATTTACGCACCGCCACGTTGGGGTTTTCACCAAAAAGCAGATTGACCTGCTCAAACGCACCGCCGTTGGTCTCTACGCGGTCAAAGCAACCCATATCGATGATGGCGGGGGCCACCTGCAAAAGCTGATCTACCCTCGGAACATATTTGCCCGAAGACTGCCACATATCTCTGTATACCAGAGAGAATTTTATTTCGCGTGCCATTTAAAAATTTATTTGTGTTATGTTGAATAGAGTGCAAAATTAGCCAAAAAATGTTGGATTTTGAAAAAAATGTTTACCTTTGCGCTCCACATAACACGGTGCCTGTAGTTCAGTTGGTTAGAGCGTCAGATTGTGGTTCTGAATGTCGTGGGTTCGAGTCCCACCAGGCACCCGACGAAAAGCCAGTCTGCAGACTGGCTTTTTTCGTCGGGTGCCGAGCACCATATTTCACTAGGGAGCTCTGCCCCCTAATACCCCCGCGGCGCAAAGCGCCGGCCAGTCGCATGACTGGCTTCTTTTTGGGGTTGCCTAACGGTGCATTTTCACTCGAAATGATTGTAAATAACTGTGGGGCGGGAGGTGCGGACGCTCATCGAGGGGAACCAGATATCGGCGGGAGTGAGGCCGCAGGAATCGATGGCCTGAAGGGCGTATTCGAGGCGGCCGAATCGTGAATCTACATTGTTGGTACCAAATGTGAATTTGATGCCGCGTGCCTTGGCACGGCGGATTATGGCGAAGTTTGGGATACGGTACCGGGGGTTGATTTCCAGAGCTATCTTATATTTTTCAAGCACATCCAGGATCCTGTCTACCCGCTCCGGAGTCCATAGCATATCATAATCGGGCTGGAGGACGTCGGGGATGAAGGTAGGATTCGCATAGATGTCCGCAGGTTCGTTGGTGAGTATCAGCACGGTCTGGTCCACCAGATGGTCCATATAACCCTGTGCGTCGATACCGTCAAAGAAAACCTCCTCCGGACGGTAGATGCGGCTCAACCGACCTTTGTGATCCACAATGGTCATGGCATCGGTAAAGAGATATTCAAAGATGCCCAGTGCCTCCTTTGAGAATGTCTGGGTCCACCTGCGCCCTTCGCCCTGCACGCCAAAAAGGAATGGCTCGCCTGCAATCTCATCGTAATAAGAATACACTTCTGCATCGTCGGCAAGCATCCTGCCCACCCCGCCCTCTCCGGCATTGGGCGCCACGCCGTAGTTGATACCGTAATTCATACTCATTGCGTGGGCCATCTCTTTTGTAAGGTCACCCTTTAGGTGGACGTGATAGTCTATTACCGGGAAATCCCTCTGCTGCAGGCGGATGATACCGTCGGAGGATTCATCGACCGGCGGCAGGGTATCTGCAGGATTCCTGGTTTCTGCCGGCAGTGAGACAATCGCAAGATTGCGGAAACAGATGCTGCCCTTCTGGCATGAGATATCGATTTTGCCGGGAGCAATCTTCTGCCCGGCGTGTGCAGAGTCCCGCCATGGCCTTTCGGGCTCGGTGTAGCACACCACGTCCACGCCATTAATCCGGATACCTATGTTTTTGCCACGTACCGCCAGGCTGAAATCGAACCATTCGCCGTCAGAAGCGAGGGATCGGTACAGGTTGCGCACGGAGTGCAGACTGCCTGTCTTAAGCGAGCCATCCGGCACCCCGTTGTGGATTATCATCTCATATCCGGTATCATCGCCGCAGCGGCAGAAGCCGATGGAGGCAACCGCACCGCTATCTGAGAGCGCCTGACCGCTGATTTCAAAATTGTCGTAAACGGCACTGCCTGTCCAGCCTTCGCCCTCGGCAAGGCTGATTCTGGAGGGAAATTGTGTGCAAGCCGTCAAGGCCAGCAACAACAGGGGCAAGAATCTGGTCATATCTTCATTATATATTGTTCAAAGCTAAGAATATTTTGGTGGTTGTGTAAATAATCTTACCTTTGCAGGCCTTTTCTCGTGAAGAAGAGGAAGTTAAACCATAATATTAACTTTTAAAACCAGTTACAATGGCTGTAAAGATTCGCCTGGCTCGCCATGGCAAGAAAGATTTCGCATTTTACCACATCGTGGTAGCTGACTCCCGCGCACCCCGTAACGGTCGTTACATTGAGCAGCTCGGCACTTACAATCCCAACACCAACCCTGCAAGCATCGTTGTAAACAGCGAGCGCGCACTCTATTGGCTTGGCGTAGGTGCTCAGCCCACCCCTACCACCCGTCGCATCCTCTCTTATGAAGGTATCCTTCTTAAGAAGCACCTTGCAGGCGGTGTAGCAAAGGGTGCTCTCACCGAGGAGCAGGCTGCTGCAAAATGGGACGCTTGGAAAGCTGAGCGTGACGCAAAGGTTGCCGCTAAGGTATCTGGCGTTGCTGCAAGCAAGCGTGACGCAGCTAAGGCCGCTAAGGAGGCTGAGGCTAAGGTCAACGACGCCCGCGCAGAGGCTATCGCAAAGAAGAAAGCAGAAGAGGCTGAAGCTGCACGCAAAGCTGCAGAAGAGGCTAAGGCTGCTGCCGAGGCTGAAGCTGCTGAGGCTCCCGCTGCTGAAGAAGCTGCAGAAGAGGCTCCCGCAGAGGCGTAAGCAATGCGTATTCTCAAATCGTACGGAACCGAAGGTGGCGTTATCTTGAGCGCCCCTGAGGTTGACGTCGAGCAGAGAGCAAAAGAACCGGTGTTCATCATCTTTGATGGACTGCCGGTTCCTTTTTTTATTGAAGAGGTAACCCCTCGCGGAGGGGCAAAATACTATCTCAAACTGGTGGATATCGACTCCCTTGAACTGGCAGAGGAGCTTGTGGGCAAGGAACCTTACTTTGAAGATGATGGTGATGAAGATGGCGAAGACATTACGGGCTATACCCTCTGCGACGCTTCAGGCCGCGAGATTGGCCGGATCACCGCTTTTGAAGATATCCCCGGAAACCCTTGCGTAGAGATTGAGGGGGGCGCGCTGGTCCCCTGCCCGGACGAACTGATTGTCAAGATTGACAACCGCCGTCGCCGCCTCTGGCTTCAGATTCCGGAAGGCCTTCTTTAGATTATCTATTGAAAACTATTTATCCACCTTTGCCTTATATGATGTCCGGGCAAGGCCGTGGGAGATATTGTTCAGCCGCTTTGCAATGATCTTGCGGCGTATGGGAGCCGCCTTGTCGGTGAACATTACGCCGTCCAGATGATCCAGTTCGTGCTGGACCATACGGGCTGCGAAATTGTCAAAGGTCTCCTCTTTCTCTTCCAGATTCTCATCATAATAGCGCACCGTGATTATTTTAGGGCGCTTGATATCGGCGTCCACGCCCGGTATGGAGAGGCATCCTTCTGAATACTCTGAAATCTCTTCGCTCTCTTCCACCACTACCGGATTGACCATCTTGCGGACAAATCCCTTCAGCTCCGGATAGTTCTCTACCAATTCGTTGCCGTCCACTATGAGCATCCGCTCACTGACTCCCACCTGGGGTGCGGCCAGACCGCAGCCGTCGGCGTGCTGCATGGTCTCATGCATGTCGTTAAAGAACTGCTGCACCTGTGCCTTGTCGGCTTTTGAGATATCTACATCGGCTGCATGTTCGCGCAGCACCGGAGATCCGTAGAGATAAATGGGTAATATCATGATTCTTTCAATTTTGCGTTTTCCGGACGGTCCAGCCAGGCCTGGAGGATAATAGCTGCCGATATCTTGTCCACGGCCTCCTTCTCGCGCCGGGCCATCTTCTTCATCCCTCCGTCTATCATAGCCCTGTGGGCCAGCACGGATGTGAAGCGCTCGTCTTCCAAAGTCACCGGGATGTCAGGGAACTTTTTCTTCAACAGATTCAAAAAGGCATCGACATCGCGGGCCGCCTCGCTGGGGGCACCGTTCAGGTTGATCGGGTAGCCCACCACAAAGCGTATAATGGTCTCATTCTGGCCGTATTTTTGAAGATAATCTATTATATTTGCAGAATGGACCGTGTCCAGAGCCGAAGCAAACACCATCAGCGGGTCGCTTACCGCCAACCCGGTTCGTTTGCGCCCGAAATCGATACCGATTATTCTGTTCATCGTCCGCAAATTTAATGCATTATGCCCAAAAATAGAAATAGCTACGATTTTTCGGTGAACGGCAGTGGCGGCAGTAAAAAGCTCCTCTCTTTCAAGGCGACTACCGGATGGGCCATTGCTGCTCTGGCGGCAGTGATTCTTGCAATAATGGTGCTCACATACATCTTGATAGATTTCACCCCGCTGAGGCAGACCGTCCGGGGCTACCCCTCCAGAGAGAGTCGCGAAACAGCTCTGGAGAACCGGCTTCTGATTGACTCGCTGCAGAAGCAGATTTCCCTCTGGGCATTCCAGGTGGGCAATATCCAGCGGGTGATGAGCGGGCGGGAACCTATAGACATGGACAGCATCGAGACTCTCCGCAACGACGAGGGCGAGGTTGACCTGTACGCCACAATGTACGCCCATCAGGACTCCGTGCTGAGAGGGCTCGTGGAGAAGGAAGCGGCAATGACAAGTCCCGGGAACGGACCGTACGCAGATTTAAACGGACTCAAGTTTTTCACCCCCGTGAAGGGAATGGTCACGGAGAACTTTAACAAAGCAATAAACCATCTATACATTGATATAGCTGCGGAAGAGAACACCCCCGTTTACAGCATTCTTGACGGCACGGTGGTGAGCGCCGACTGGACCGATGATTATGGCTATGTTATGATAATCCAGCACGGTTACGACCTGGTATCGGTTTACAAACATAATGAACGCCTGCTCAAGAAGGTTGGCGACAAGGTCAAGGTCGGCACCCCCATTGCTGCGGTAGGCAATACCGGCAGGCTTTCTACCGGCAATCACCTCCATCTGGAACTCTGGCATGCCGGAGAAGCAATAGACCCCGCAAATTTTATCAGCTTCTAATATGCAAAACGACGGCAAAAAGCATATCGCGATTCTCGGTTCCACAGGTTCTATCGGATGCCAGACACTGGACGTAATCTCGCAGCATCCCGACCTGTTCCAGGTGGAACTGCTCACTGCCAACAGCAACAGCGCCCTCCTTATAGAGCAGGCCAGAAAGTTCCAGCCGGGCAGCGTTGTGATTTGTGACGAAGGGAAATACACAGAGGTGTTCGCCGCCCTCGACCAGGAGGATATCAAGGTGTTCGCCGGAATGGATTCCGTATGCGACATCGTATCGGACAGCACCATAGACATAGTGGTTGCGGCAATTGTGGGATTTGCCGGATTGCGCAGCGCAGTGGCCGCGATAAAGGCGGGCAAGACAGTTGCCCTCGCAAATAAGGAGACCCTGGTTGCGGCCGGGTCTCTGGTGATGTCTATGGCAGCGCAGTATGGTGCCCGCATAGTCCCCGTAGACAGCGAGCACTCGGCAATCTTCCAGTGCCTGCAGGGCAACAGCGGCCGTGATGTGGAAAAACTGCTGCTCACCTGCTCCGGCGGCCCGTTCCTGTATAAGACCAAAGAAGAAATCGCACAGATGACCCCCGAGGCAGCCCTGAAGCACCCTCGCTGGAATATGGGGGCAAAGGTCACGATAGATTCTGCAAGCCTTATGAACAAGGGGCTGGAGATGATTGAGGCCCGCTGGCTGTTTGACATGCCTGCGGAGCGCATCGAGGTGGTTGTGCACCCAGAATCCATAATTCACTCTATGGTGCAGTACCGCGACGGAGCGGTGATTGCGCAGTTAAGCGTGCCCGATATGCGCGTCCCCATACAGTATGCGCTGGGTTACCCGGAGCGACTTGAACTGAATGCCAGCCGCATCAGTTTCCCAAAACTGGCACAGCTCACATTCCTGGCCCCGGACACCGACCGTTTCCCCTGTCTGGATATTGCCCGCAGGGCCCTGGATCGCGGGGGTAACGCCGCCTGCGCCATGAACGCCGCAAATGAGGTGGCAGTGGCCGCATTTTTGCAGGGCAAGATCCCGTTCTCTGCCATTCCGGAGATTATTTCGGTGGCGATGTTCCGTACCGAGTTTGTGGCTAAACCCTCGCTGGACGACATCTTTGCCACCCACGGCCGCGCACTTGAGCTGGCCGCACAAATGACTGATTGATAATTGAACTAGAGATGATTGTTTTTGTCAAGATAATACAGGTAATATTTGCCCTCTCTATTTTGGTGCTGGTACATGAGTTTGGCCACTACACATTTGCCAAACTTTTCAAAACCAGGGTAGAGCAGTTCTACATGTTCTTCAACCCCAAATTCTCGCTGTTCCGCTGCAAATGGTTCAACGGCAAGCTGCACACAAAGTTTTTCTCGAAAAACGACTTGCCGCTCCCGCCCGACAGCGACTTGAGCGTGCTGGACGACGAAGACTGGCGCAAATACCCCGACAACACCGAATACGGCATCGGCTGGGTTCCGCTGGGCGGCTACTGCGCCATAGGCGGAATGGTGGATGAGACCAAAAAGGCCGACGACCTGAGCAAAGAGCCGCAGCCGTGGGAATTGCGCACCAAGCCGGCATGGCAGCGGTTCCTGATTATGTTTGGCGGCGTGCTGTTCAACTTTATACTCGCAATAGTGCTCTATGCCGCCATCCTCCATCACTGGGGAGAGGAGTATCTTCGCAACGAAGATGCTGTGTACGGTATAGCTGTCAACGACCTCTCCCGCGAGATGGGTTTCCGCAACGGCGATAAGATCCTGAGTTTTGACGGGCGCGAGGTGGAAGATTTCTCACAGCTGCAGGTGGAACTTGTGCACTCCAGGGCAAAGGAGGCGCTTGTGCTGCGCGGCCAGGATACCGTATCCATCAATATCGACGAATCTTTCCTCCCGCAGATGCTTAACTCGCCGGGAATGTTCGCACTGGCATATCCCTTTGAGGTGGCAGGTTTTATGGATAACTCCATAAACAAGGATAGCGGGTTGCAGCCCGGCGACCGTGTGGTTGCCGTCAACGGAGAGGAGATGTCACTGGTGCCCGACATCCAGGAAGCCCTGCGTGCACACAAGGGTGATTCCATCCTGGTGGATGTTAGCCGTGCCGGGCAGAGGCAGCAGGTGGGTCTGCAGGTAGATACCACCGGTATGGTGCAGGTGATGCTGCAGAGTGACCTTACCAAATTCTTCAACATCACTCGGAACAAATACAAATTCTTCCCGGCAATCCCGGCCGGCATCCGCAAGGCCTGCAACTACATTGGGAGCTATGTAAAAGACCTGGGGCTTATCTTCTCCCCCAAGACCAAGGCATACAAGTCGGTGGGCAGTTTCATCACCATCGGACGTATATTCCCCGGCACCTGGGACTGGCAGCGGGTATGGTCGCTCACAGCGATGCTCTCAATAATGCTCGCCGTGCTCAATATCATCCCCATCCCCGGGCTGGACGGCGGACACATACTGTTTATTTTTGTGGAGATACTCACCGGACGCAAGCCCAGCGATAAGTTTCTGGAGATAGCGCAGACTATTGGCATGATCCTGCTCGTGGCGCTGATGGTCCTGGCGTTTGGGAACGATATAAGAAGTTTATTTTAAGAAGCTGTTTTGAAACAATACTGATATGACTAAACGGATTTTAATGTACCTGGCTCTGGCGGTGGCGGTACTGACCGGATGCAAGGGCAAAGATAAAGAGAAGATACTCCCCACCATCAGCGGAAAGGCCGGTGAGGTGGCAGTAGTATGCTCCAAGGTGGAGTGGGAATCGGAACCTGGCAGCACCATTCGTGCCCTGCTTGCAGCTGAAGTACCCTATCTGCCTCAGGTAGAGCCCATGTACGACCTCTTTAACGTGCCCCAGCAAGCCTTTAACAAGGTATTCCAGGTGCACCGTAACATCATAATAATAAACACCGACAAGAAGATAGAGAAGCCCCGGTTTTCGACCTGGACCGACGTGTGGGCTTCGCCCCAGCTGGTAATCCAGATTGACGCTCCCGACGGTCTGCGGGCAGCGGAGGTGGTGGCTAAGCAGGGGAACAAGATTCTCGCACTTCTGGAGCGGACAGAGCGTAACCGCATTATCAGCAACATCAACAGCTTTGAAAACGCCGAGCTCCGCAAACCGGTAAACGATATGTTTGGCGGCAGCCCCTGCTTCCCAAAGGGATTCACAATCAAGAAGACAGCCGACAACTTTATGTGGATATCCTATGAGCCGGCATATACAATCCAGGGCATCCTGATATGGAAATATCCCTATACCGGCGAGGCCGACTTTACCGATGAGGCTCTGGCTGCAAAGCGTAACGAAATTACCAAAGAGCAGATTCCCTGCACAACCGAGGGGAGCTACATGATTCTCAATCCCGATATATTCCCCGGATACAGGACCCTTGACTATAAGGGACGCAGCATCGCAGAGTTGCGTGGACTCTGGGAGGCATACAACGATTTTATGGGAGGTCCCTTTATTTCGCACTCTTTCCTGACTCCGGACAATCAATATGTAATAACGCTGGACGGCTTTGTCTATGCCCCCAGATACGACAAGCGGAACTATCTGCGACAGGTTGAAGCGGTACTTTATTCCTTTGACTGGAACAATATTCCGGAAGAAGAGATAAATTAAATTTGCTTTAATACATTTTTTACATACCTTTGCACTCCCAAATTTGGGGGCACTTCGGTGGGTTCGTCTATCGGTAGGACACAAGATTTTCATTCTTGGAAGAGGAGTTCGATTCTCCTACCCACTACTTATTAATAAAATATTAAAGTAATGGCAAATCACGCATCAGCAGACAAGCGCTTCCGTCAAAGCGAGAAACGCAGATTGCATAACAAGTATTATGCACGCACAACCAGGAACGCCATCAAGGCTATCCGCAACACTACAGACAAGGCAGCCGCAGAGCAGCTCGCACCCAAGGTATTTGCAATGATTGACAAACTTGCAAAAACCAACATCATTCATAAAAACAAAGCTGCGAATTTGAAAAGCGGTATCGCACTCCACATCAACAAAATGGCATAATTTGAGATTTTTGTCTCAAGAGATACTCAAAAACTCCCCATATTCGGGGAGTTTTTGTTTTATATCACTATGGCCAACACAAGCATCAAAGATTGGAGAAGAGAAGAAAGACCGCGTGAAAAGATGCTCGAAAGGGGCGCAAACGCCCTCACCGACGCCGAACTGCTGGCGGTATTGATTCACACCGGCAGCAGCAATTCCAGCGCGGTGGACCTTGCACGTAAGCTGCTCGATGGAGCTGGCAGCTCAATCCGGGGCTTGTCAAACTATTCATTAAACAACTTCACAAGAGTCAAGGGGATTGGAACGGCAAAGGCACTGACCCTGATGGCCGCTTTTGAGGTGGGGCGGCGGAGTATGGCCGCAGGTCGCGACTCTGAACTGGTTATTACCGACGCCCGCAGTGCTGTGGATCTGATTGCACCACGGATTGCAAACCTCAACCACGAAGAGTGCTGGGGTATATTCCTGAACCGGGCGAACAAGGTAATATTAAAGGAGCGCCTCAGCAGCGGTGGAATCTCATCCACGACATTCGACGTACGGATGGTGGTGAAGCGGGCGGTGGATACACTCGCCTCCAGCATCATCCTGATTCACAACCACCCCAGCGGCAATCCCGAGCCGGGAGAGAACGACCGCACCCAGACGGTCGCCTTACGCAATGCCGCAGCACTGCTGGACATATCGCTTCTCGACCACATTATCGTGGCGCGGAACAAGTATTTCAGTTTCAGCGAAGAAAACTACCGGAAACGGCGGGGTTAGATCTCCTTGCGAAGGCGGGCGATGGGTATGTTAAGCTGGTCGCGGTACTTTGCAACGGTACGGCGGGCAACGTTATATCCCTTTGATGAGAGCAGGTCCACAAGCTGCTCGTCTGTCATCGGCTTGTGCTTGTCTTCTGACTTGATGCTCTCCGTCAGGATGGCCTTTATCTCGCGGGTAGAGGCCTCCTCGCCCGACTTGGTTACAAGCCCCTCAGAAAAGAAGTACTTGAGGGGATAAATACCAAAGTGGGTCTGCACATATTTGCAGTTTACCACGCGGGAAATGGTGGAAATATCCAGGCCGGTGCTGTCGGCAATATTTTTGAGCACCATCGGTTTGAGCTTTGTCTCGTCGCCATCTATAAAGAAGTCGTACTGGAAAGCTACAATGGCGTTCATGGTGTTTTGCAGCGTTTTCTGCCGCTGCTTGAGCGCCTCAACAAACCACTTTGCGGAGTTGAGCTTGGATTTTACAAACGAAACCGCCTCTTTCTCCTGACGGGACGACTTGGACGCAGCCTGCATCAACAGCTCCGCATAGTTCTTGTTTACCCGCAACTCGGGAATGTTGAACCGTGGCATCGTAATCACGGGGACCCCGTCTTTGAGCTCGAGTATGAAATCGGGCACAATTTGCTGAGCCTGGTCGGAATAAGTATCGTCTATCTGGCCACCCGGCTTCGGATTCAGACGGACTATCTCCTCTATGGCATCCTTGAGCTGCTGCTCATCTATGCCGAGTTTCTGGATTATTTTGGGGTAGTGCTTCTTTGCCAGGGCATCAAAGCAGTCGCTCACTATGCGGCGGGCGTTTACCTGACTGGGGGTGGGGTTGTCCACATCCAGTTGCAGCAACAGGCACTCCCTGAGGTCCCGGGCGCCCACTCCGGCAGGCTCAAAGCTCTGTATCACCTTCAGGATCCCCTCCAGTTCCTCTACGTTGGTTTCAATATTCAGTTTGAAAGAGATATCGTCACAGAGACTCTCCAGGTCGCGGCGCAGATAACCGTCCTCCTCAAGCATGCCAATCATAAAGAGGGCTATCTGATAGCTGCGCTCGTCCAACCTGCAGTATCCCAACTGGTTTTCCAGATTCTGCTGCAAGCTCTCCTTCACGGAGAAGGTATTGTACTGGGGTTTCTCGTCCTTGCCCTGATTGTTTACATAAAGTTTGTAAGAAGGTGTCGGATCACTGCCGGCATATTCGGTTAAAGAGACGTTCTTGGGAGCCTCTTCTTCCGGGTTATTCTCCTCCTCAGCTGCCTCGTCCAGCACCGGATTCTCCTCCAGTTCCTGCTGGACGCGACGCTGCAACTCCAGCGTAGGCAACTCCAGAAGCTTGATTGTCTGAATCTGAAGCGGCGACAGACGCTGGGTCTGCCTCAATTCCTGTGTCAAACCCTGCTTTGCCATCTTACATAATTGGATAGTTGATTGTTTCGCGTACGATAAAACATGAAGGGTACGTGCCC
This sequence comes from Bacteroidales bacterium, assembly GCA_017529425.1. GTDB lineage: Bacteria > Bacteroidota > Bacteroidia > Bacteroidales > UBA932 > Equibacterium. The sequence goes on from JAFXNQ010000050.1 coordinate 14,003, forward strand.
TTTATGGAGTTCATGAACCGGCGGGCTTCCTCTTTTGTACGGAAGTCACCGACGGTAACCTTGAAATAAGGATTTTCATACTCCCTGTATACGCTTATGCCGGGGTGCTGGCTTTTGAAGGTTCCGGCAACCCGTTCCGACTGATTGCGGGCAGTCTGCTTATTGTCAAAAAAGATGCGGACGCGGTAACCCGTCAACCGCTTGTGGGCATTGTTTGCGATGTGGCGCGACATTGCACTGGAGACTGCGGAGGTCTGGTCTATCACAATCTTTCCTTCGCGGGAGAAGGAGCCTTGTCCGCTGCCGAGCATCTGGAAGATATCTTTACCAGCCAGGGTAGAATCCACGGCCGCGCGATTGGCATAGGTAGAGTCTACCTCAACAGCAATATCGTTCTGTGCATAGCCGGAAAGGGCAAATGCAAAAACGGCAATCAGTATCAATATCGCTTTTTTCATTTTTCCAACATCTTTACAAAATCCTCAATCGGCACCTTGGTACCGCTGAATTTCTTACCGAATAATCCGGTACCGATGGTGCAATCGTAGCTCACCGTATAACCCTTCTCTCCATAGTCTGCAAGCGTCATTGCGGCCAGGCTCAGCGCAGAAAGAGGGTTGTCAAAGGTAATCTCCACAGGTATTAGCACCTCTTCGCTGCTGCGGCGGTGCAGGGTAGGTTTCGGCTCCCCTTTCTCTGCATTGAAAACCACCTGGGCCACCTCCTTGCCCCCCTTGGAATATATCCGGGCGGAGAGTTTTTGCAGCGTTATATCGCGGCATGAGGAGTTGTCGGCCTCCAGTTTAAGGTTTGTACCAAGCGACAGCTGGCCCGAGCCCAGAGAGACGTTATCCAGGCTTGCAAGCTCGCATCTGTTTATCTCAATCTGCTCACTGAGCGGCGTGCAGGCCATTGTGGCGAACGCGATTAAGAAACCTATGGCCGATATTTTGAAAAACCTCTTCATTCTTTTACAAAGGTAATAATAAAAACTAACTTTGCGGTGTAATTTTTGCAAGATGAGTAGTATCAATTATCGTTCCGTACGGCCCCTGATAGATTCCGCCGCCCCCCACTTGTTCATAGAGACCTATGGCTGTCAGATGAATGTCAACGACAGCGAGGTGGTGCTGTCCATATTACAGAAAGCGGGATTCACTTTGTGCCAAAAGCCAGAAGATGCTGCATTGGTGCTTATTAACACCTGCGCCATCCGCGACAATGCGGAACAGCGCATATTGGGCCGCCTGGAATACTACCGTCAGCAGAAAAAACGCAATCCTCACCTCCTGGTGGGTGTTCTGGGTTGTATGGCGGAACGGCTCAAAGACAAACTCCTGGAGAATCCGGTAGTGGATCTGGTGGCTGGTCCCGACGCCTACCGCGACCTGCCGCGGCTTGTCGGCATTCTTGGCACCTCAGGAGAGAAACAGATAAACACACTGCTCTCTCATGAAGAGACCTACGGAGATATTTCTCCGGTAAAGATGGACCCTAACGGAGTCAGCGCATTCATCTCCATAATGCGCGGCTGTAACAACGTATGCTCATACTGCGTGGTGCCTTACACCCGCGGCGCTGAGCGGAGCCGCGACCCGGAAAGTATCCTTAGAGAGGCTCGCGAACTGTTTGAGGCAGGCTACCGCGAGGTGGTACTGCTGGGGCAGAATGTCGATTCATACAGCTACGGTGAAACCGGGTTTGCCCGGCTGCTGGCCATGGTGGCAGAAATTTCTCCGCTTCTGCGGGTCCGCTTCTCCACATCCCACCCCAAGGACATGAAAGACGAGGTGCTACTCACCATGGCGGCCTATCCCAACATCTGCAAGCACATCCATCTTCCGGTCCAGTCCGGCAGCAACGCGATGTTGGAGAAGATGCGCCGCCGTCACACCCGCGAATGGTACCTGGAGCGGGTCGCCCGCATTCGCGAGATAATGCCTGAATGCTCAATAACCACCGATGTGATCGCAGGCTTCTGCGGCGAGACCGAAGCCGATTTTGAAGATACTCTGGATCTGTTCCGCCAGGTTAAGTTTGATGCGGCGTTCATGTTTCAGTATTCAGAGCGCCCTGGCACCCTCGCAGCCCGCCACTACCCCGACGATGTACCGCCAGAGGTCAAAACAGAGCGTCTGGAGCGGATTATCGCCCTGCAAAACGAACTCTCCGCGGAGAACAACCGGCGCGACGTGGGCCGCAGCTTCGAAGTGCTTGTAGAGGGCTTTTCCAAACGCTCGCAAGACGACCTGATGGGACGCACCTCCCAAAACAAGGCTTGCGTTTTCCCCGCTGCCGGCCACCACATCGGCGAATACGTCACCGTTCTGGTTAAAGACAGCACCCCCGCCACACTGTTGTGCGAGGTGGTCGAATAGAATAGACTATTCCACGAACTTAATCTTGTTCAGATCGCGAGGTTTGGCGTCGGGTTCTTCGTCGGGATAGCCGAGGCCCACGATGACGCGCAGTTTATAACCTTCACTGAAACCAAGTTTGTCCAGGAACGGCTTGGCCTCGGGGGTGGTGTTCATCATCATCACCGGACCGGCCATAACCACTGAACCGAGGCCCAGGGATTTGGCTGCCAGGCATACGTTCTCACAAAGCAGGCCGACATTTATCAGGCACATGCCTGACTCGTCATCGGGACAGGCCACTGCGATGGCGGCGGTGGCATTGCGCAGGCAGTTGCGGAACTTGGGGTCGTCGTCACCCATCGGGAACGGAGATTTTTCCTTAATGGCTTGTGTCAGGCCGTCAAAATACTCCTGATTGTCAATGATACGTACCTCCCACTTCTGCTGATTCATGGCGTTGGGAGCGTTAACGCCGCACTCCGCTATCTGCTGCAGCTGTTCGCGCGGCACGGCCTGGTCGGTGTAGTGGCGCACTGACCTGCGGGCCATAATGGTTTCTATAACAGAATTTTCCTTACCATCGTAATGATTATTGACAACAGTAGTACGCACGCATCCCATACCAGCCAGGCACAGGAGTGCAATTGCAATTGTGATAACTATCTTTTTCATAATGTGCTAAGTTACGAGATTGTTTTCTATTGAGAAACAGATTACAGACAACTGAGGTAGACGGCGGCTGTGGCGGTCAGGGCAGCAGTTTCTATGCGGAGGCGGCTGTCGCCAAGAGAGATGAGTTGCCAGCCGTGCCGGATTGCAAGGGTCACCTCTTCGCGGGAGAAATCGCCCTCAGGGCCTATCATTATCACGAATCCGGGAGTGTTCTCCTTGTCCGAAGCGTTACTTGCCGCCGCAGCCAGCGCACGGGTGATGGGAATCTTGGGTGCGCCCTCGACTTCCGAGCAGTAGCAGATGTATTTCTGAACATCGCCAGCAAAGTCACGAACCAGGAAATCGCGCACGGCGGTCAGCGGCTCCAGGGCAGGCACCGCTCCTTTGTGCGACTGTTTGGCCGCGGAGACGATTATGCGCTCGCAGCGGTCGCCTTTGAAGACACGGCGCTCAGAGTAATCGCCGACCAGAGGCACAATTGTGTCGACCCCTATTTCTGTGGCCTTCTCGCAGAACCACTCGAAACGGTCAATGTTCTTGGGCGGAGCCACGGCCATCGTCAGGTTATAGGGATGCGAACCGTAGCCTTCCACCACATTCAAAACCTCGAACCCGGTGGCAGAGGGGTTGGCGGAAACTATCCGGCATTCGTAGAGATTGCCGCAGCCGTCAATCACGTGAACGGTATCACCCTCGCGATGGCGAAGCACTTTTATGCAGTGACCTGACTCCTGCCGGTCCAGTTCGCGGACGCCCGAGGCGATTTCTCTTGAGAAAAACAGTTCCATGAGGTTATGAGCAGGCTTCTGCACGTTTCCACTCCCCTACTTCCATATCGTGGATATCACTGCCGTCTATATGGAAACGCAACGCGGTACGGACGGCGTGGATCCCCTGGAAGCCACACGAGCCGGGGTTGAACACCATCATATCAAACTTCTTGTCGCCCATCACGCGCAAGATGTGGGAATGACCGCACACGAAAATGCGGGGTTTGTTGTGTGTTATCAGATTGAACGCTTCCCAGTCATAGCGCCCGGGGAAACCGCCTATATGGGTCATCACAACCTTCACATCCTCCGCCATAAAAATCTGTGTAAGAGGATATGCCAGCCGCACATCACCACCGTCGCAATTGCCGTATACCCCAATCAGGGGTTTGAATGCAGCTATGGCGTCGGCACAGGCAATGCCGCCAAAATCTCCGGCATGCCAGATTACGTCCACCGGCTCCAGAAACCGCTGCACATCTTCTGCAAAAACGCCGTGGGTATCGGAAATCAGGCCTACATACATATCAATATCCTCCGCGTAACCTCGTCAACCGGTTCTATCCGCACCTCAACCACCTCTTCCGGCAACAGTTCCGCCACTTTCTCCGGCCACTCCATAAAACAGAAACATCCGCTGTAGAAATACTCCTCCAGGCCAAGGTCCTCGGCCTCACGCAGCGAATCAATGCGGTAAAAATCGAAATGGAAGACGCTGTCGCCATCGACGGCGCGGTACTCATTCACAATGGTAAAGGTCGGGCTGCAGACATTATCTTCCACTCCCAGTCTGCTGCAGAGCTCTTTGATAAAGGTGGTCTTACCCGCCCCGAGGTTGCCGTAGAATGCAATCAGCCGGTTATCGCCAACCGCCTCCAAAAACTCGGCGGCCGCTGCGCCCAGATTGTCCAACGTGGAGATTATCTCTTTCATTTCGCTTGAAATACATCACAAAGATATAAATTTGCGTTCGTTATGAACGAATCCAAGATAAATACATACTCATATACGGTGATGCCGCAGGATCTGGACGGCAAACGTCACTTCAGAGCCGTATCACTGGAGATGATGCTGCTCAACATCGCCGGCAAAGCCGCAAACGAACGCAATTTCGGAGCCTTCAAACTGATTGACAACGGCGGTATCAGCTGGGTGCTGCTTAAGTTCGCTGTCGAGATGAGTTCTATGCCCGTTGAAGACGAGATTCTGAGCGTCAGCACATGGGTGGGGAAGGTCGGCAGCCTGCTCACGACCCGTAACTTTGAAATCCGCAATCAGTCAGGAGAGGTCATCGGCTACGCCGCCACTGAATGGGCCCTCATCAACCTTGAGACCAGGCGCCCCATTAACATCGCGGCCGACAATGAGATAGCTGAGTGCGCAACCGGGGTGACAGTGCCGGTGACACTGCCCGGGCGGCTCACCGTACCGGAACCTGACCAGAACACTCCCAGACACACGGTCAAGGTATCATACAGCGATATCGACTTCAACGGCCATACCAACAGTACGCAGTATCTGCAGTGGATGCTGGATGCCTATCCCATAGAGAAGATATATGAAAGCCGGATAGCCCGCCTGGAGATAATCTATGTCCACGAGGTGCTGTACGGCGAAACGGTGGATGTTTACCATATGGACCAGAATGACGGCCCAACCCTGTTTGTCGTGAAAGACCAGAAGGGTAACGACTGCGTCCGCGCCCGAATCTTATGGAAATAAGCTTATGAGACACACATCCTTGATATTTACCCTTGCAGCATCGTTCCTGATTGCGGCATGCGCCCCGAAACAGGCTGCAGAAGCACCGGTCAATGTGATTTTTGAGACCGATATGGGCAACGACATAGACGATGCCATGGCGCTTGACATGCTCTACAAATATGTGGAGGATGGCAAGATCAACCTGCTGGCGGTTATGATAAACAAAGAGGGGAGCGCACCGGCAGAGTTTGTCGATATAATGAACACCTTCTATGGTCATCAGGTTCCGATCGGGGTACGATATGGCGGCGACCCGGCAGAGAAGGGGGGCGTGAATTTCGCTGAAGTTATCTCCGGCATGAAAGACGATGCCGGGCAGCCGGTTTTCCAGCGCACACTGGAACACTGCGACACCCTGCCGGATGCCCTGTCGCTTTACCGCAAAATCCTTTCAGAAGTACCAGACAAGTCGGTGAAAATCATATCGGTAGGATTCTTTGGCAATCTCGGCGCCCTGCTTGAGAATGAGCCGGAGCTGGTAGAGAAGAAGGTCGTTTCGCTCACCACCATGGGGGGCTGTTTCTTTGCACCAAACGGGGAGTTCAATCTGCTGGGAGACCTGGAGGCAAGCCGCAAAGTATTTGACAATTGGCCCACGGAGATTGTAACGTCGCCCTTTGAAGTGGGCATCGCCATCTGTTATCCGGGAGAGAGCATTGAGAATGATTTGGAGTGGGGCATCCCCCACCCGATGCGAGAGGGCTATCTGGCCTACTGCCCTATGCCCCACGACCGTCCGTGCTGGGATCTGACCGCCACACTGTATGCTGTGGAGGGCGGGGAGTGGTTCACCATATCGGAACCGGGAATAATTTCTGTAGGGGAGGACGGTGTGGCTACCTTTACGGCCGATTCAGCGGGAAAGCAACGATATCTGGCCGTAACGCCGGAACAGGCGACCGCCATCCGGGAGCATTTTGTGGAAATCCTTACCCGCAAACCTGCAAATCTGAAGTAGGCTCCTTAACAACTTGAGCGCACCACCAGGGTGGGCGGTATAAGTCTTTGGCAGACTGTCGGCTCCGGGAGTCCTTCGCGGCGGGAATCAATGATACCGAAAAGGGTCTCTACCGCTATCTCCGATGCCTCGCGCAACGGTTGTTCTATGCGGGTGACCGCAGGGTCAAGGAAATCAAGGAAACCGTTGTTGTCGTAGGATATTATTCCCACATCCCTCTTTACCTCAATATTGAGTCTCCTGAACGCATCTATCGCCCCCAGCAGGATTGTGGCGCTGAATGCGAATACCGCATCGAAAGGACGCGCGCCATCAGAGAAACAATTCATTATCTCATCGTGACCATTCTCCACGGAGAAGGCATTACCCACCACGGCATAGTGTACCGGCTTCCCCTTGATTGCATCGGTAAAGCCGCGAAGTCGTTCCTGGTTAGGCATAGATGTCGGAACCCCCTGGATTGCAAGTATGCTTTTGTATCCCTTGTCCAGCAGAAAGTCAGTAGCCATACGTGCTCCAAGGTAGTTGTCGGTACATACGTACGGCAACGAAGTATGATTGAAGTGCCTGTCTATAAGCACCATCGGGATGTCGCGACTAATCTGCTCGTGAAGCTCGGCAGAGGCTGCCACAGGAACCGATATAATGCCGTCTACCTTGCGTCCGGCAAACATCTGCAACGCCATCTCCTCTTCAACATCGGACTCTCTGGAGTCGGCCAGCAGGGTGTGATAGCCCCTGTCGGCCAATAGTTTAATTATGATACCCGACAAGGTCGCAAAAAAAGGATTGTCGATTCCGGGCACCAGTAGGCCTATGGTTTTCGATTGTTTGGTCCGCAGAGACTGCGCCACAAGGTTGGGCTGGTAATTGACCTGGCGGGCGGTCTCGGAAATCAGGTCTATCGCCTTTTTGCTGATACGGTATTTTTCCGCCTGTCCGGTGAGGACACGAGACACGGTGGAGACCGAATAACCGGTCCTGGACGCTATTGTGAATATGTTACTTTTGCCTTCCATCGCACTATACGCTTGTAAAGTTAAGCATTTTTTTGTATTTTTGCGTAAAGCTTTGCTCAAACGATTGCGCAAAAATAATAAAGATTCAAAAAACAGATAAAAAATATACACTATGAGCAAAATTCTCATTATCGGAAGTTCAAATACCGACCTTGTGGTAAAGACAGACCACATCCCCGAACCGGGAGAGACCATTCTGGGTGACAACTTTATGATTGCTGCAGGCGGCAAGGGCGCCAACCAGGCAGTGGCAGCTGCCCGACTTGGCGGCGATGTAGCTTTTATAGCCTGCGTAGGCGACGATATGTTTGGCCGCCAGACGCTGGAGAACTATAAAAAAGAGCATATGGACATCTCCCATATCCGCACCGACAAGGCAGCCCCCAGCGGCGTGGCGCTTATCAGCGTGGCCGCCGACGGTGAAAACTGCATCGTGGTTGCCCCCGGCGCCAATTCATCCCTCTCCACAGCCGATATCGACGCTGCGGACAGCCTTTTCCGCGAAGCCGATTATATCCTTATGCAGCTTGAGATTCCGATGCCGGTGATCGAATATGCCGCAGCTAAAGGCAAGGAATATGGCAAGAAGGTCATCATCAATCCCGCTCCGGCAGCGCCGCTGAGCGATGCCCTGCTCAAGGGACTCTACCTGATTACCCCCAACAAGACAGAATGCCGCCAGCTTACCGGAATTGATATAGAGAACGACGCCGACCTTGACCGCGCCGCCACCTGCCTGATGGCCAAGGGGGTGGAGAATGTGGTCATCACTCTCGGCTCCAAAGGGTCGTATGTAAGGACTCCCTCCGGAAGCAGCGTGGTGCCTACAATGAAGGTGAAAGCGATGGACACCACCGGAGCCGGTGACACCTACAACGGTTCTCTGCTGGTTGCACTCTCGGAAGGCCAGCCTCTGGAAAAAGCCGTAAGCTTTGCCAGCAAGGCTGCTGCCATCTCTGTTACCAGGATGGGTGCGCAGCCCTCTATTCCTTTCCGTAAAGAACTCGAATAATAAACAATTAAAAATATACTTCTATGTACATCGTTGGCAGTTACACACTTGCAGTCATTTTCTGCTTTGTTACAATGCTCTGCTGGGGTTCCTGGGGCAACACTCAGAAACTTGCCGCCAAGAGTTGGAGATACGAACTCTTCTATTGGGACTATGTAATCGGCATGGTCATCTTCTCGCTGCTCCTCGCCTTCACCGCAGGCAGCATCGGCAGCCAGGGCCGCCCTTTCATGCAGGATCTCGCACAGGTCAGCTGGGCCAGCATCGGCTGGGTCGTTTTGGGCGCCGTGATATTCAACGTATCTAATATCCTGCTCTCGGCCTCTGTTTCGCTGGCAGGCATGGCGGTAGCATTCCCGCTGGGCGTGGGCATCGCGCTGGTTATGGGCGTGCTCAACAACCTCCTGCTCCACCCTACCGCAGGCCAGAACACCACCCTGCTCTGGATTGGCGTAGTGCTGGTGGTTCTTGCGGTAATCGTGAACGGTATCGCCTCCGGCAAGGTTTCCGGCGAGCAACGTGACCCCAAACAGAACCGCAAGGGCATCATCCTCGCGCTGCTGGCAGGTATCATCATGTCGTTCTTCTCCGCACTGGTTTACAACGGCGTGGACCTCGACAATTTTGCATCTCCCGCAGCCGGCAAGATGACACCCTACACCGCCATGGTAATCTTTGCGCTGGGCGTATTCCTGAGCAACTTTATCGTGAACACTATCGTGATGAAGAAACCCTTCGTGGGCGAGCCTGTCACCTATAAGCAATATTTTGCAGGCAATTTCAAGACCCATCTGGTAGGTGTCCTGGGAGGTTGCATCTGGGCGCTGGGTACATCCCTCAACTACATTTGCGCAGGTACTGCCGGCGCAGCCGTTTCTTATGCACTCGGCCAGGGCGCACCCATGATTGCCGCCATCTGGGGCGTATTCATCTGGAAAGAGTTCAAGGGTGCTCCCAAGAAGGTATACTGGCTGCTTGCACTTATGTTTGCCCTTTTCGTAGCAGGTCTGGCCTGCGTTGTCAAAGCCGGCATGTAACAAATCTTTACTATGAAAAAATTCATTCTCTCTATAGCCGCCTTCCTGCTGGCATGGAGCGCCGTGGCCCAGAACGTAACCGTGTCGGGCACCGTTTCTGACGAAAACGGCGAGCCGCTGCCCGCAGCAGCCATTCTGGCGGGCGGTGACTACACCACCAGCGACTTGGACGGCAAGTATGCATTGAAGACCAAATCCGGAGCCACGGTGGTTGTCACTTATATGGGTTATGAAGATTATTCTTTTACCGTGCCGCAAGGAGGAGGTAAGGTGGATGTCAATATGACCCCTTCCCAGGCTCTGATGCTGGATGAGACGGTGGTTATCGGTTACGGTACCACTACCAAGAAGGAGACCACCGGAAGTGTGGCCAGCCTAAAGTCTGAAAACCTTGACCTCGGCTCGTATATCAACGCCGGGGCGATGCTGCAGGGCAAAGTGGCCGGCCTCTCCGTGGTGAACCCCGACGGCGGCGACCCCAACGCCTCCTATCAGTTCCTGCTCCGCGGCACCAACACCCTGGCTTCCGGCCAGGGACCGCTGATCATCATAGACGGCGTGGTGGATGCCGACCTGCGCAACATCAACTTCCAGGAGGTAGAGAGCATCGACGTGCTTAAGGACGGTTCGGCCGCCGCGATTTACGGTACCCGTGGTACCAACGGCGTGGTGATTATCACCACCCGCCGCGCCCGCGCCGGCACCACCAGCGTGGAGTATGACGGCCAGGTATCTGTCCAGACCGTACAGAGCCGCGCCATGCCTATGACGGCGGAGGAATTTGAATATACCATCCGCAACTATGCCCCGGCCAAGGTAGGCTCCCTGTACGGCAGCGATACCGACTGGTTCAAGGAGATAACCCGCACCCCTATCAGCCACAAGCACAGCCTGGCGGTGAGCGGCGGCAACGACCTCTTCTCCCACCGCACGGTGCTCAACGTTGAGCAGAACCAGGGACTGCAGAAGGGCAACGACGCCTCCAAGTACCTGATCAAGACTAACATCACCCAGCATCTGCTTCAGGGATGGCTGGATATGGACTATAATCTGGGTTATGTGAAACGCAAAGCCTCGCCCGCCAACTACGGCGCGTTCCGCCAGGCCTTTACCCATAACCCAACCGAACCGATTTACGACGAGTCGGCCACCGCATACGGCGGTTACTTCACAATCCCCGAATCTGACTACCAGAATCCCGTGGCAATGCTCAACGAGCGTTCTGCATTCGACGAGACCAGCACCGTAAACGCCACCGTGCGTGCCACCCTCAACATCCTCCCCGTCAAGGGGCTCAAGTGGGACAACTTTTTCAGCTACTCCGACGAAAAGTACTTCGGGGGCGAGTACAAGACCAGTTACTACCCCGGCAGCGTAGGTAAGAAGGGTGTTGCATACGTCTCTGCGAACGCTTACGACAATTTCCAGTGGGAGAGCACGGTGCAGTATTCCCGTATGTTCGGCGACCACTCCATCCAGGCCATCGGCGGCTACACATGGCAGAAGCAGATGAGCTGGAGCACCAATATGGAGAACTTCGGTTTTGACTCCGACTTTTACAAATACAACAATATGGGTGGCGGCACGGCCCTCAAGGAGGGTCTGGCCGACCAGTACACCAACCGCTCCTCCAGCCGCTATATCGCCTTCTTCGGGCGCGTGCTGTGGAACTACAAAGAGAAATATCTCGCCTCTGTGAGCCTGCGCCGCGACGGCAGCACCCGCTTCGGTAAAGATCACAAGTGGGGCTGGTTCCCCGCTGTCAGCGCCGGCTGGCGCATCAGCCAGGAAGATTTCATGAAGGATATCGACTGGATCAGTGAACTCAAGCTGCGCGCCGGATTCGGCGTCACCGGCAACCAGGACTTCTCCAACTACAAGTCGCTGATGCTGATGAGCTCCTCTACCAGCTTCTACTACGACGGCGAGTGGATCAACTCCTACGCTCCAGCCTCCAACGCCAACCCCGACCTGCGCTGGGAGCGCAAGAACGAGTTCAACGTCGGTCTTGACTTCTCATTCTTCCAGGGACGTCTGGGCGGTACCCTGGACTACTACTACCGCCTGACCACCGACCTGTTGTACGACTACAACGTGCCGGTGCCCCCGTACGACTACAAGACCCTCTTCACCAACGTGGGTTCCATCAGCAACACCGGTATAGAGCTCTCGCTCTACGCTACTCCTGTGAAGACCCGCAACATGGTGTGGACCACCAGTCTTGTGGCCGCACACAACCGCAACAAACTCATCAAGTTCACCAACGAGGAGTTCAAGAACCAGGATTATGAAATCGGCTGGATAGCCACCCCCGTAGGGGCTTACGTACAGCGCCTGATGGAGGGGGAGAGCCTGGGCTCTTTCTACGCCCCCTGGTGGGACCATGTGGGGGCCGACGGCAGCGATGTGCTGAAGGATGAATTTATGGGCAAGGTACCCGTCGCCAAGTGGAGCCTGATAGGCCACGCCTATCCCGACGTAACCCTTGGCTGGAGCAACACCCTGCGCCTGCACGACTGGACTTTCAGCATGACCTGGCGCGGCGCCATCGGCGGCAAGGTGTTCAACAGCTACCGGGCAAACTACGAGAGCCTTCACCAGATCGGCCTGAGGAATATCCTTGCTTCGTGGCTGGACAATACCGATTATACCGGTGAAATCCGCTACTCTTCAAAGTATATAGAGGATGCATCTTATCTCAAGCTGGACAATCTCTCTGTAAGCTACGACCTTCCGTTCCACAACCAATACCTGCACTCTGCCAAGGTATTCCTCAGCGGGCAGAACCTGCTGTGCATTACAGGATACAAAGGCGTAGACCCCGAGGTGAGCCTCAGCGGCCTGACCCCGGGTATCGAGAGCACCAGCTACTACCCCCGCACCCGCACCTTCTCTCTTGGCGTAAATCTCACATTCTAAGGAGGAACTGTTATGAAAAAGATACTTTACCTGATATTCTGTGTAGCCGCCCTTGCAGCCTGCACCAACCTGGACGAAGAGATTTACTCCAAGATTTCCAAGGATAACTTCTTCACTACTGAAGACCAGTTTGTGAAATATTCCGCCCGTGCATATTCTTCACTGCAGCATTGGGGCACAGAGAAGAGCCTCTGGACCTTCAATATCCAGAACACCAACGAGGTGTGCGTCCCGGTCAACCCCAACGGTGGTTGGTGGGACGACGGCCGCTACAATGAGGTCCACGTGCACAGCATCCCCTCCAGCAACCGCCTTCTGGAGATGGCTTGGGATTACTGGTCCAGCGGCATCACCGCCTGCAACGACGTGCTGGATATGTTCGAGAGCGTTGAGAAGGATTTCGACGCCAAGAACCGCGTGGTTGCCGAGGTCAAGGTGCTCCGCGCCTATTATTTCCTCTGCGGCATCGACGGCTGGGGATATGTCCCCTTCTCCATCAGCAAGAAAGACAAGAGCTACCCTGAGAAGAAAGACCGCGCCTTTATGTTCGACTTTATCGAGAAGGAGATAAAGGACAATATCGACTATCTGCAGGTGGAGCCCACTCCGGCTTATTATGGCCGCATCACCCGTGGCGCCGCAGAAGCTATCCTGGCCAAGCTCTACCTCAATGCAGAGAAATGGATAGGCAAGCCGATGTGGAAAGAGGCTGAGGATGTATGCCATGCCCTGATAAGCCGCGGCCATTACCGCCTGGCAGAGAAATACAACGACAACTTCAAGGTATACAACGAGACTTCGCCGGAGCAGATCTTTGCCATCCCCTACAGCACCGTATATACCACCGACGACCATCACGCCTTCCTGATCTATATGTCCACCCTCCCCGCCGATCTGTGTGCCCCGCTGGGCATCCCCGCCAAGGCGTGGGACGGCCTCTGCGGCGAACCGGACTTTCTGGCAAGTTACGAGGATGGCGACACCCGCAAGAAGGACACATGGTTATTCGGTCAAATTTATGACAAGGACGGCAATCCGGTGATGTACGACGAGAATACCCCTTATGTAATTGACCCCGATATGCCGGAGAGCGTTTATGGTAAGGACAGCCAACGCGAAGCCCTGCAGGGCGCCCGTATCTGCAAGTGGACCTACCAGAGCGACGGCCGCTTGACCGGCGGCCAGGTCGGTCAGGAGAATGACTTCTTCCTGCTGCGCTATGCCGATGTGGTGCTGATGTATGTGGAGGCTCTGGTGCGCCAGAACCGCGCAGCAGAGGCTGCCGAGGTGGCCGACTTCAAAGCCATCCGCACCCGCGCCGGGCTGAAGCCTTTCACCGCAGGACAGCTCACCCTGGACAATCTCTATTGGGAGCGTGCCCACGAGCTGGCCATCGAGGGGTGGCAGCGTCAGGATATGATCCGCTTTGACAAATATCTTGAGGCCTGGTGGGCTAAACCTGCCAAGGATGCTTCCGACCTGCTGCTCCCCATTCCCAAGACCGCAGCGGCCGCCAATCCTAACCTGAAATAATATGAAAAGATTATTTGCAATACTGCTCACTGCAGCGCTTCTGATTTCCTGTGCCGACTCCGGCAAGAAGGAGATAACCCGCACCCAGCTCAAGGAGAAGATTGCCGGTGCATGGATCGGGCAGATGGTGGGCAACATCTACGGCCTTGAATATGAGAACAAGTTTGTGGATGAGCCCGGTGAAGGCCCTTTCGTGTTCAACAAGGCTATCACCAAGATGACCGCGGTGGACGGCGCTTTTTCCGACGACGACACCGACGTGGAGTATCTCTATCTGCTGATGATGGAGAAATACGGCATCGACATCACCTACGAGCAGGTGAAGGAGGGCTGGATGTACCACATCCGCGACCGCGTATGGCTGGCGAACCGTGCGGCCCTGGGGCTTATGCACTACGGTTTCACCCCGCCCTACACCGGCAAAAAGGAATACAATCCCCACTGGTTTCAGATTGACCCTCAGTTAATAAACGAAATCTGGGCCTACACCGCTCCCGGAATGCCCGCCTATGCAGCCGGCATCTCCGACTGGGCAGCCCGCATCACCTCCGATGACTGGGCAGTATCCCCCACTGTGGTATATGGCGCAATGTATTCCGAAGCCTTCTTTGAGAGCGACATCCCCACCCTGGTGCGCCACGCTAAAGAGTATCTCCCGAAAGAGGACCGCTTCCGCGCCATAATAGACGAGTGTCTGGAGCTCTGGCAGCAGAATCCCGACGACTGGCATGCCGCCCGCAAGGCGATTGCCGATGAATTGTATGTCAACGAGCCCGACATCACCAAGAGCATCTGGAATGCCGACCTCAACGGGGCAATGGGCATCCTGGCGCTGCTCTACGGCGAAGGCGATATTGAGAAGACCCTCCTGATAGGCTGCGCGCTGGGCTTTGACTGCGACAACCAGACCGCCACCATATGCGGCCTGCTGGGCGTGATCAATGGCGTGCAGAGCGTTCCGCTGGACCGCGCAATGCCTTTTGAGCACTGGACCAAACCATTCAACGACCGCTACATCAACGTCACCCGCTACGATATGCCCGATGCCTCTATAGAAGATATCATAGAGCGCACGGTGGTGCTGGCGGAGAAGATTATCCTTGCACGCGGCGGCAGCGTCCGCGAAGAGAACGGCGAAAAGATATACACCATCAACACCAAGGCCGTATTCAAACCGGCTCCGGTTGCGGCCAGCACCTTTGCGCTGCCTGCAGACCGCGGCCGCAATCTGGCCCCCGAGGCTGCTGAAATCCTGGCACTGACCTGCGAAACCGACGTTGCAACACTCGATTCCTGCTGGCTGACAATCCCCAAGACCTATCGCGCGTATACCGTAGATGTAATCAATGACGGTGTGGTTGGCGGACCCGGCGCGGCTTTCTATTCGCTGGGAGAGAAATCCAACGCCCCCAAGCAGGACTATTTCGGCTACCGCTGGGATAACCCCATAACGGCCGATATGGTATCGTTCCACTACGGACCCCTGGAGGAATTCGGCGGATGGTACAGTAATCTGCACGTTGAGTATCAGGATGAGAATGGTGAGTGGAAGGCCCTTGAGGCGGCCGTTACCCCCGAATGGCCATCCAGCGACGAGGTATTCTTCCAGCCGCATAACGGAGAGTTCATATTCACTTTCCCCGCTGTCACCACCACCGCCATTCGCGTGATTGGCGACGACGCAGTGCTCATCCACTGGAACAAATACACCAAGGACGTATCGGCATTCATTTCGATAACAGAACTGCAGGTTTATGAAGCGAAGTAGCATACTGGCCCTTCTGCTGCTCATGCTGGCAGGTTGCGGTGCCCCCGATGCTCCGCAAAGCGTCACCATGACCCGCGAGGCGCTTATGGACAAGATCCGCGGCGGCTGGGCCGGCCAGACCATAGGGGTCGTTTACGGCGCACCCACGGAGTTCAAATTCACCGGCACTTTGATTCCCGACAACCAGCCCATCAGCTGGGGCGAGGGTTATGTCAAATACTGGTGGGACCGCAAACCGGGCCTTTTCGACGACGTGTACAACGACCTTACGTTTGCCGAGGCCTTCGAACAGCTTGGCCTGGACGCTACGTCAGAGCAGCTGGGCATGAGGTTCGCTTACGCACCTTATCATCTGGCCCACGCCAATCAGGCTGGGCGATACAACATCCGCCAGGGCATCATGCCGCCCGAATCGGGCAACTGGATGAACAACCCGCACGCCGACGACCTCGACTTCCAGATCGAGGCCGACTTCATAGGCCTTATGTCGCCCGGCATGATTCCCCAGGCGCTTGACATCGCCGACCGCGTAGGACACATAATGAACAGCGGCGACGGCTTTTACGGCGGTGCGTTCGTGGCCGGACTTTACAGTGCGGCTTTCGTGGAGAGCGACCCCGCACGCATAGTGGACATGGCGCTGGAGGGCATCCCCGAGCAGAGCACCTTCTGGCAGTGCGTGAATGATGTTCGCGTGTTCCACAAAAAGTATCCGGACGACTGGAAACAAGCCTGGTTCGAACTCCTCAAGAAATGGGGCTCCGATACCGGCTGCCCAAAGGGGGTCTTCCTGAGCTTTGACATAGACGCCAAGATCAATTCCGCCTATGTGGCGATGGGCCTGCTCTACGGCGGCGGCGACTTTGGCCGCTCGATGGAGATTGCAACCCGCTGTGGCCAGGATTCCGACTGCAACCCCGCCACCGTGGGTGGTGTGCTGGGCGTTGCCCTGGGCCTAGAGAATATCCCCGCCTTCTGGAAAGACCCCGTTATGGAGATCTGTGACCTCGACTTTGAAGGAACCGACGTCTCGCTGGCCAAAGGCTCGCAATACTCCTTTGACCAGGCGCTGCAGCTGATAGAGCGGAATGGAGGCCAGGTTAACGGGAGTGACGTCGTCATTCCCATCTCGAAGCCCGACGTGCTGCCTCTGGAACAGAATTTTGTGGATACCTACCCCATCTACCGCGACCAGAAAGACGACTGGATGCGCGATACCTACGAGTTTGACTTTTCCGGCAACGGATTCGTGATCTGGGGCAACCTGGTGTGCCTTCGCGGCATCAGCGCCGACTACGCCGCCCGCGTGAGCAAGAAACACGTCGGCAGCGAAGTATTTGCCCTGGCTGAAGAAAACGACGACTATGTGGCCGAAATCGAGGTATGGATAGACGGAGAACTGGATCAGGTATCCATCCTTCCTATGAAGGGGACCTCCCGCAAGCTGGAACCCGCCTGGAAATATGGTATGGAGACCGGACGCCACACCGTTAAAATGGTTTGGCGCAATCCCAAACCCGACGAGTATCTGCTGCGCATCAACGCCATCCAATATTACGGAGATGCTCCTATAACCGACACTTACTATCACAATTAATTCAATGAGAAGACTCCTCATACCGCTTCTGGTGCTGCTTACCGCCTGCACAACGGCCCCCAAGGTGCCCTACGGGCAGACCGTAAAGATGGACGATGCCACGCTTATGGACAAGATCCGCGGCGGCTGGTACGGCCAGACCATAGGCTGCACCTACGGCGGCCCCACCGAATTCAAGTACAAGGGTGGAATCATTATGGAAGAGATTCCCATCCCCTGGTACGACAATTACATCTACGACACCTACATAGAGGATCCCGGCCTGTACGACGATGTCTATATGGACCTGACATTTCTGGAGACTATGCTGCAGTACGGCATTGATGCACCGGCAGACAAGTATGCAGAGGCCTTTGCAAATGCCGACTACAAGCTATGGCACGCCAACCAGGCGGCGCGGTACAACATACTGAACGGCCACGGCGCTCCCGATTCGGGCCACTGGAAAAACAACCCGCACGCCGATGACATCGACTTCCAGATCGAGGCCGACTTCATAGGTATGCTCTATCCCGGCCAGGCCAATAAAGCCTCCGGCCTCAGCGACCGCATAGGCCACATAATGAACTATGGCGACGGCTGGTACGGCGGTGTTTATATCGGCGCTATGTACTGCCTGGCGTATGTATGTGACGACATCCCCACAATAGTGACCGAGGCCCTCAAGACCATCCCGGAAGGTACCAAGTTCCACAGCACCATTTCTGACGTCATCAAATACTGGAAGCAGTATCCCGACGATTGGAAGCAGTGCTGGTTTGAGGTGACCAACCGCCACGCCAACGACGTCGGCTGCCCGGAGGGTGTATGGAACGGCTTCAACATAGACGCCACCATCAACTCTGCCTTTGTTGTCATCGGACTGCTGTACGGCGGCGGGGATTTCTTCAAGACGATTGACATCTCTACCCGCTGCGGCAACGACTCCGACTGCAATCCCGCCTCCGCTGCAGGCATTCTGGGTGTGATGTACGGCTACAGTGCCATCCCCGATAAATGGAAACGTGGAGCGGAGCGCATCAAGGAGATCCCATTCCCCTACACCAGCCTCAGCCTGGAGGCTGTATGCCGGGAAAACTTTGACCTTGTGAAAAAACTTGCCTCCAAAAGTGATAATATGGGGGAGTATTGCATTTACATAGAGGTGGAAAAGCCTCAGGCAGTACGTTACGAACAGAGCTTTGAAGGGATCAAACCGGTAGAGAAGCGGGTGCTCAAGAAGGCTTTCACCGATAGCGTGGATTTGCAGTTCACTGGCAACAGCATCGTTGTGGAGGGGAGCGTACGCAAGACCGGACATGCCGACGACAGCTATGTAGCCAACATTACCGCCCTGCTGGACGGCACCGAAGTAGAGAACTTTAACATGCCTGTAGATTATATCACACGCAAGTACGAAATATTCTCTAAATATTGTTTCCCCAGTGGCGGACATACGCTGACTCTGCGGCTCAACAATCCTCATCCCGACTACGAACTTTATGCATCTGAAATGGTTGTTTATGATGAAGAATAGGTTTTTCATACTGTTTGTCTGCACCTTGATGGTGATATCTTCCTGCGGCAGCTGTTCCAAGAACCGCAAGCTGCCCGACGTGGACCCGGTGCCCCTGCCGCGCTACAACACCGGAATCACATTTTCCAGCAAGGCTATAAACACCACCGTCACATATGACATAATGCTCCCCAGGGAGTATAACGACAACAAGGAGAAACGGTACCCCGTGGTCTATTGCCTGCACGGCTATGGCGATGACAATACCTCATGGAACGGCCACTATATGGCCTGCGAAGCCAAGATCACCAGTCTGGAAAACAACGGCCTGGAGCCGATGATATACGTCTTCCCCAACGGCTGGAAGACCTACTGGTGCGACCGCTACGACGGCACTTTCCCCTACATGACGATGCTGGCCACCGAGCTTGTTCCCCTTATCGATGCCACCTACCGCACAATTGCCGACCGGGGACACCGCGCCATCACCGGTTATTCGATGGGCGGCTTCGGCGCCATGGTGACGGCTATGAAGCACCCCGAGCTCTTCTCAATGAGCGCTCCGCTGTCGATGTCTTTCCGCACCGACGAGCAATATATGACCGAATCGCAAGATGGCTGGAACAACCAGTGGGGCAAGGTATTCGGAGGCGTGGGCCAGACCGGCGAAGGACGCATTACCGACTATTACAAGGCGCACTGCCCCCTGCACCAGTTTACCGCAGAGAATAGGGACAAATATTCTTCTGTACACTGGTTCCTTACCTGTGGCGACGACGAGCAGCAGCTGCTGTTCGCCAACGATGACCTGCACGTGATGATGCGCGACAACGGATATGAGCACGAGTATCGCGTAGGCAACGGCGGACACACCACTTCATACTGGAAAACCGCCCTCGAGGAGATTCTGCCCTGGTTCTCCGCACTGATGGCGGGAGAGACCACCTGGCAGAAGACTATCCGCGAAGTGGACGTGCCGCAGGGTTGCACTTTCACCTCCGATGGAAATTATATCTCCGACGGATATGTTGCCGCAGGCAACAGTGGCGGCACCGCCCTTTTCATCGCCCACGACGGAGTATCGGAAGAGTGGCTCAAGAGCGCCATGGCCATAATCCAGCGCGGAATGACCTCCAAGAAGTTTGCCCTACTTCCCTGCAACCTGGAGGTCCGCACCCTGTCAGAGTGGGTAAGCTACTACAGGGATATATACCCCACCGACGCCTGTCAGGTACTGGCAATCGGCAAGGCTGGCACAGAGGCCATCCAGAAGCAGTCCCTCTTCAGCGCGCTCTACTTTGAGAGTGCTGAAATCAACGGCGACATTACCGTTTCCAGCGACAGGAGTTATTTCTTCACAGACACCGACGACGGCCCATATTACAAATCGGCCAACGCCTTGTATAAAGCATGCAAGAGGGGCGGCGTGACGTTCGAATACCGCTGCCGCAACAATCTGGACGACGCACAGGCCAATTTCCTCACCGGGATAGAATATGTAAAATCTAGTTTATATAACTTCTAACAATCAATCACTAACCATTTAAATCAACAACAAAATGAAAAAAGTTCTTTTTGCAATTGCAATGATTGCTGTTGTGGCTCTCTCCGGCTGCTCCAAACCCGAACCCAAGATTCAGAAGCGTCTTGTTATGTGCGGTGACGAGTGGGACAAGTATGCATTCACCTATGGCGCTGACGGCAAGATTTCCGTTGTAAACCGCAACGAGGGTGAGCGTACCTGGACTTTCACATGGAACGGCAACACCGCTACCGTTGCTTATGTAAAGGAAGGCGAAGTTCAGGATCCGTACACCTTTACCCTTGGCGCAAACGGTTTCGTATCTACCTATACCGACACCTGGGGTGACGTTCGCAACTGCACCTACGATGCAGAAGGCCACCTTCTCAAAGTTGACAAGGCAGGTGAGGTTAAGTGCAACTGCGTATGGAAAGACGGCGACCTGGAGAAATGGTCCCGCTTCAGCGACGGTGCTGAGCAGTTCAAGATCCAGAGCTTCCTGGTTGACGAGAACGTGGGTGGCATCTTCCCCGACGCTACCGACAAGGCAGGCATCGACCGCTGGATGATCGAGATCGGTCTCTTTGGCAAGCCCTCTAAACACCTCCTCGACCAGGCTACCTGGGACGGCAGCGGCGCTATCGCTGTTCAGACCTACGAGAAAGACGAGGACGGCTTCGTAACCAAGGTCAGCAAGGTTTACGACGGCGGCGATCCCGAGATCTACGAGTACGCATGGGAAACCATCACTCCTGCTAAATAATCCTTTCCGGGTTTTTCAAAAAGTCCGACTCTCCGGAGCCGGACTTTTTTTGTACCTTAGCTGTATGAAAAACTTTATCCCTTTGCTGACTGTTGCCGCTGCTGCAATTGTTGTTGCTGCCTGCTCCGGCAACGAAACATCCGACACACATAAACTCATTACCCCGGTCGGTTTTGCCGACGTGAAAATTGACGACGCATTCTGGAGCCCCAGACTGCAGAGCCACAAGGATGTAACCCTGCAGGTTTGCATTGACCAGATTGAGAACCAGACCGGCCGAATACGCAATTTTGAGAATGCCGCCAAGGGAACCGGCGAACACTCGGGAATATACTTTGACGATTCCGACGTGTACAAGGCGCTGGAGGGGATGGCCTATTCGCTGCAGAACAACCCTGACCCTGAACTGGAGGCCAAGTGTGACGAATGGATAGACAAGTTTGCCGCAGCCCAGCAGGATGACGGCTACATTAACACATACTATACCCTGACCGGGCTGGACGGGCGCTGGATTGACATGACCCGGCACGAGATGTACTGCGCCGGCCATATGACAGAGGCGGCGGTGGCATACTACAACGTCACCGGCAAGCGCAAGCTGCTGGATGTCGCCATACGGATGGCAGACCATATGATGACCGTCTTCGGCCCCGGCAAGCGCCACTGGGTCCCCGGACACGAAGAGATAGAGTTGGCGCTGGTCAAACTGTTCCAGGCCACCGGCAAGAAAAAATACCTCGATTTCGCCGAGTGGCTGATAGACGAACGCGGCCACGGCTACGGCACATGGGGCAACCCTCCCGAGCCTTGGGAGGCTGAATACTTCCAGGATGACAAGCCCGTGCGCGAGATGACCGACATAGCCGGACACGCCGTGCGCGCCATGTATTTATACTGCGGAATGGCCGACGTTGCCGCATACACCGGAGACCAGGGCTATATCGACGCCCTGAACCGCCTCTGGGACGATGTGGTACTGCGCAACATGTACATTACCGGCGGCATCGGGCAGAGCTCCCACAACGAGGGGTTCACCAACGATTACAGCCTTCCCAATCTGACCGCTTACTGCGAGACTTGCGCCTCTGTGGGGATGGTGCTCTGGAACTGGCGTATGAACCAGTTTACTGCCGATTCCAAGTATATCGATGTGCTGGAGCGTGCGCTCTACAACGGTGCACTGGCGGGTATATCGCTGGAAGGGAACAACTTCTTTTACGTTAATCCCCTGGAATCTATGGGCAATCATCACCGCCAGGCATGGTACGGCTGCGCCTGCTGTCCCAGCCAGATTTGCCGCTTCCTCCCCTCGATTGGCAACTACATCTACGGCGTTGCCAAGGACGGCATCTACGTAAACCTCTATATGGGCAATACCGCCACCATGAAACTGGGCCGCCGCAAGGTAACACTGACCCAGGAGACCGAATATCCATGGGACAGAAACGTGACAATCACCGTGGGTACCGGGAAACCTCTTAAAACCATTCTTCGGCTCCGGCTGCCCAACTGGTGCCACAGCTGCTCGGTTTCACTTAACGGACAGGCCGTAGATACACGCATCCACAAAGGATACGCAGAGATAGACCGCGAATGGAACAATGGTGACCAGATTCTGCTGACTTTTGATATGCCGGTAGAGATGGTGGCCGCCGACCCCCGCGTGAAGGAAGACGAAGGGATGCGTGCAGTGCAGCGCGGACCGCTGGTATACTGCATGGAAGAGGTTGACAACCCCGACTACGACAATCTCTGCCTATCTTCTGATGCCCAGTTCGGGACCACCTGGGAAGGAGACCTGCTGCACGGCATAACGACAATCACCGCCACCTGCGGCGAACGGACCCTCAAGCTCATCCCCTACTACGCCTGGGACAACCGCGCCCCCGGCAAGATGCGGGTCTGGATACCATTTACGGACAAATAGCCGTTCTATGCGAACCGTACTGCCGTCAGTTCGCGGGCAAAGCGCTCCACACCCTGCTGAATCTTGTCAATTGTCTTACGAGTAGGTTTGCGGCGACCGTGGAGATAGTGACCGAGTTGAGCTTGATTGACGCCGGTAATTATCTCCAGCCCGGCAAGACTGAAGGTTTTGCTGTATGCCGCAAGAAAACTCTCAGTATCGTAAAAGAATTCGTATTCGATTTCTTCGAAGGGTTTGCCTATTCTGCGATAAAAATCGCGCATACCGTCGTAAGCCAGATCAAAGTCATGCATCGTTTCTTCTACTGTCTGACCTTCACCTATAAGCCCGTAATCCAGATCATTATCTTCCATATAGGCGGAATACTCGTCCTTACCTTTTTCTATAAATACCTTTATTTTCTTCATCTTAATCCTGCGTCTTTCAATATTGAGTGTAAAGTTTTGGGGTTCACTTCAAAACTCGCATGGTTGCTCATCCTGAACAGTTTTCCAGTTCTCGGACTATACCATAAAGGGTGGCCACTTTGTTCTTGCCCAGTATTATAACACCCTATCCTCCTCAGTTTCCTTTCAAGCTCACTATACTTCATCACAAACGTATAAAAAATCCTACTACTTGGCAAATTTATCTTTCGAAGCGGTCGAGGTTGCGGTATTGCAGGGCCTCAGCGATAGCTTCCTGAGTGATATCCTTCTCGCCAGCAAGGTCCGATATGGTCCGGGACAGTTTCAGTATCCGGCTGTATGCACGTGCAGAGAGGCCCAGCCTGTCTATGATTTTGTCCAGAAACTCCCGCTGCTTCACCGTGAGCTGGCAGTATCTGGTGAGCATGTTTGCCGACATTGCAGAATTGGTAAAAATCCCCTCTGAGGCAGACCGACGCTGCTGTATTGCCCTGGCACGGGCAACACGGGCCGCAATTGCGCTGCTGGGCTCCGCCGACGGCTCTGACACGAGCAATTCTGACGGGACCCTCTCAACGTAAACATGCATGTCTATGCGGTCCATCAAGGGGCCCGATACCCGGGAGAGATAGTGCGCAATCTCCCGTTCGGAGCACTTGCACTTGTGTGTCGGATCTCCATAATAGCCGCACGGACAAGGATTCATAGATGCTACAAACATAAACTCACAAGGATACTCTACACGGTAGCGTGCCCGCGATATCACTATCTTTCCGTCCTCCAACGGCTGCCTCAGCAGATCCAGGGTCATCTTGCTGAACTGCGTCACCTCGTCCAGATAGAGCACCCCGTTATGAGCAAGCGAAATCTCCCCGGGCATAGCCATTGCACCGCCACCCAGCAGCGACACCACGCTGGCGCTGTTGTGAGGTGACCGGAAGGGGCGCTCCAGCAACAGGCCGCACCTCCCGATTGACTTTCCCGCCACAGAATAAATCTTGCTGGTCTGCACCGATTCTTCTTTGGTCATCGGGGGCAGTATAGACGGCATACAGCTGGCCATCAGGGTCTTGCCGCACCCGGGACTCCCAATTAGAATAAGGTTGTGCCCCCCGGCGGCAGCAATTTCCAGCCCGCGTTTTGCCACTTGCTGGCCTTTTACATCTTTGAAATCGTTAGAGATGCTGGGGATAAAAGCCCCCTGCTGCGGACGCTGCATCACGAACGACTCGGACTCTATATCACCGTTGAGTATCGCTATCACATCGGCCAGAGTGCGCACGCCGTAGATGGTCACTCCCTCCAGATCCACCGCCTCCATTGCCGAGTCGTGCGGCAAAATGAACTTGGAAAAGCCTCGCTCGCGGCTGGTATCGGCAATAGGCAGGGCGCCATAGATGTCTCGTATCTTGCCATCCAGCGCCAGCTCCCCCATTACAATAAAGTCAGAGAGGCGGGAGGCATCAATCACCTCCATGGCACACAACAGCGCCACGGCAATTGCCAGATCGAAAGAAGAGCCCTCCTTGCGGATATCAGCGGGTGCCAGATTTATGACAACACGCTTGCCCGGAATCGAGTAGCCATAGCTGCGCAAGGCGGTTGTGATGCGCATAAGGCTCTCCTTAACAGCAATGTCGGGCATCCCGACTATGTACAATCCTATCCCGGCCGAGATATCGGCCTCTACCGTGACGGTCACCACCTGCAACCCGATGCATGCCGCCGCGTATGTCTTGCAAATCATAATGTTTTTTCTGGCAAATTTAGGTCTGCCCGACCTGCTGTCATACTCTTAAAACTTCCATGCTGTCAAGTTTTTATGTTTTTAAAATGATGTATGCGTTTTCAAAAAAGGAGGTTGGACTGGTTTTTGTTAAAAGATATCCGTAATTTTGTGTGATATGATAAAGAGGTTCAGATTTTTCCTGATTTCACTTGCTTTCTGCCTGTACTTTGCAACGGGGGCAAACGCCCAGTCAGAGGCATTTATCGAGGCCATCCGGCTCTACTATGCAAACGATGTTAGGGCGGCGTATAACCAATTCAAAAAAGTTATTGCAGAAGAGCCAGACAACGACGCTGCATACTACTACCTGAGCACCATGCTGCGCGACACCTCCGCTTGCGCCGAACAACTTGAGAAGGCAGTGGCGCTGGACCCCGATAACTACTGGTATAACTACTCCCTGTCGCAGAACTATATCTCTCAGGGCAAGTATGAAGACGCTGCCGAGATTCTGGAGAAACTGGCAGCCGACCACCCCAAGAAGACCTCCCTCTACACCGATCTGATTGGAGTGTACAGCGCCTCCAAACAGTACGACAAGGCTTTGGATGCCATTGACAAGATAGAGAACAGAGTGGGTCCTTCCGATGCACTGGCCACCATCCGCACAGATATGCTGCTCTCACAGGGCAAAGCCCAGGAAGCCTACGACTATATGCTGGGCTATTACCAGCAGCACCGGTCTCCGCGGGCAGCCTGCTTTCTGGCGCAGTATAACGCCGCCAGCTTCAACAACCAGGAGGCGCTGAGGTTTTATGACGAGGCTTTGGAGATGAACCCGTTCGACACCGAGGCCCGCTATGGCAAAGCTCACGTACACAGGGCCATGGGGCAATATGACCTCTACTTTGAGAACATTAACCCCTTCCTGGCAAACCCGGACATACTCCCCTCTGCCAAGGCAGAATATATGTCTGACGTGCTGCAGCAGCAACAGTTTGTATTCACCTTCGCACCTCAGGTGGATACGATGATGATGAATCTCTACGCCAGCGCCCCGGCCGATTCGTCGATATGCGCCCTCACCAGCACCTATCTCTATCAGCGGGGACGGGTGGATGACGCCCTGTTGCTTGCAAAACTCAACGCAGACAACTATCCTGAGAGCTACAACCTCAATTTCACATATCCTCTGATGCAATATTACAGCGGCGATTATCCCGCCGTGACAGCAAGTGCCACCGTTGCCCTCCAGCGGTTCCCTGACGATTGCGATTTGCTGCAGCTGCGCGCCTCCAGTTTCTGGCAGATGGGCGAATATGACAGTGCCATTGAGGATTACGTTACCTGCGCCGAGGCCGCGCAAAAGGGGAGCGACATCCATCTGCGCTGCTACAGCGCATTGGGTGACCTGTACCACCTCAAGGGGGATCAGAAGGCAGCCTTTGGCTATTACGACAAAGCTCTGAAGATTGACCCCAACTACGTCCCGGTGCTTAACAACTATGCATACTACATCAGTGAACGCTATCCCACCCCGGTAAACAGGGCGACCAGAGACCTTAAAAAAGCCCTTGACATGAGCCGTATCACCATAGAGAAGGAGCCAGACAATGCCACATACCTGGACACATACGCCTGGATCCTGCACCTTATGGGACTCGACCTTGAGGCGAAGGCCCATTTCAAACACGCCATGATTCATGGAGGCAAGGAGAGCGGGGTTATCCTGAGGCATTACGCCACCGTGCTTAAAGCCCTTGGGGAGAATGATTTGGCAGAGATTTATTCAGATCAGGCATCCAGGTTGGGAGAATGAAACGCATTGGCAGAGAGATTATTCTGATATCGGCAGCGCTGCTTATTGCAACTGCGCTGGATGCACAGGATGTCTCAAAGCAGAATGAATCGATAGCACGCCTCAAAGAGGAGATAAGCTTTATTGACAAGGAGCTCAAAGAGGCCTCTTCAAAGCACAAAGCATCCTATAACCAATTGCTCCTGCTTCAGAAAAAGAGTTCCAGCCGCAAGAAACTGGTAGACGAGTCTGACCGTGCCATAAGAGACTTGCAGGGGCAGATAAACCTCAAAGACCGCGAAATAGGTAAGCTGCAGGCGCAGATAGATACCCTTGAGAAATACTACTCTACCCTGGTTTACAACACATACAAGAACCGGGATAACCGTGTATGGTTTATGTATCTGCTCGCCAGCGAAAACCCCGGACAGGGCTACCGCAGGTTCTCCTACTTAAGAAATCTCTCTGCTGCTATGAACTCAGAGGCCGAGGAGATTATTGCGGCCAAAGAACAGCTGGCCGGACAGAAGGCGGAACTGAAACAAATGTACAACGAGGCCGACGAACTCAAGAGAGAGAGACAGAAGGAATACAACACCTTGATGTCAGAAGAGCAGAAAACCCGCGCCGTGGTAAACACCCTGGCTAAGGACAAAAAGAAGTATCAGGCAGAGCTTGACCGCAAACGCAAGGAGATGGAGCGCCTGAACAAGGAGGTGCAACGCATCCTGGGCAAGGAGATGGCCAAAAAGGATAAGATTGACTACACCGTGTCGGGCAAGTTCGAACAAAACAAGGGCAACCTGCCATGGCCGGTCAAAGGGGTTGTTACAGAACTTTTCGGGACGCAGACCCACCCTGTTTACAAGAACATCACTCTCCCGGCCAACAACGGCATCACCATAGCCGCCAAGAAGGGAAGCGACGCAAAATGCGTATTTGAAGGGGTTGTAAAGCAAATAATGATAATGCCTGGATACAACCACTGTGTACTGGTGCAGCACGGAGAATACTTTACCTTCTATTGCAAACTGGCCAAAGCCTCCGTCAAGAACGGCCAGAAGGTCAACGCCGGTGACTCGCTGGGGCCGCTGGAGAATGCAGAAGACGGCACCGCACAGCTTCATTTCCAGATATGGAAGGGGAACGCCAAGCAAAACCCTTCACAGTGGCTCAGATAGCGCCGTCTGTATACCGGGTAATCCTGCATATTCTCCCACCCGCAATCAAATACCCGAATTCATAGCAGCGGTACGCCGTCCTCCGCAACGGATATCTTTTCACTGCAGTACAATACCGGAAGTCAAAACCCTTCAACCGGTCATCTGCAAGGCTGATTTCGCGGACGCCAGTCTCACACAACAGGGCCAGGATGCGCCTGTTAGCTCTTAGTATACTGTTGATTCGCGCAGTATCATGCCATTGCTCACGATACTTGCGGTTGTGGTATGCCGTGCGGCAGGCATCAGAACAGAACTGTTTATCGGAGCGGCCTGCCAGCGGGGCCGCACATTCCCTGCATACTTTCCCCATAGCTCTTTATATTCCTTTTCAAAGGTACTTCTACCAGGGCCCTGTTAAATCCGATGTTCCGGTAATCCTTCGGGTTTTTTACCATTTTTGAAAATGCACAAATGCCACCTGCCCGTTTTTAAACGTTTATAAACGTCTTAATTATTGCTATGGCTCTGCCGACACTGTTCCTTTGCGTTAAAAAGCGTAGGCCGGATACTATTAACTGTTATTTATCATTTCATTATGGAGAGATTGACCATCAACCGTGTCGAGATTTTAGGAAGGGTCGGAACCGATCCGAAGGTCGCTGCTGCAGGACAGACACGCATAGCCCGCTTCCCGGTAGCCACCAACGAGCATTACAAAGACCGCAACGGAATGTTGCACGAGGAGACCACCTGGCATAACGTGTCTGTGTGGCAAGGCAAGGGTATAGAAGATTTTGACGGAATACGGAAAGGGGTGCTTGTGCATATCTACGGCCGCATCCGCAACTCCAAATACAAAGGGGCCGACGGAGAGGAAAAATACTTCTCAGAAATTACAGCCAACCATCTGAATATCTGCAAAGAAGAAAACGAGACTGCTGTCGCTCCCGGAGGGTTCAGATAGCAGTCATGTATTTTGTCTTTTGACAAAAACCAGTTAAATTTGCGTTTTGTACCATTTTACAAGCGCAATAATATGTCAAGAGCCATCTATCTTTACAACACGCAGTCGAGGCTTAAAGAGTTGTTCAAACCTATTCACGAGGGGCATGTCGGCATTTATGTCTGTGGTCCTACCGTTTATGGAGACGCTCATCTGGGTCACGCCCGTCCCGGCATCACCTACGATGTGCTGGTGCGACTGCTGCGCAACCTGGGCTATAAGGTGCGCTATGTAAGGAACATCACAGATGTGGGACATCTTGAGAACGACGCCGATGAGGGGGAGGACAAGATTGCAAAGAAGGCCCGTCTCGAGCAGCTTGAGCCAATGGAGGTAGTGCAGTACTACACCATCCGCTATGAAGAGGCCATGAAACGGCTGGGAGTCAATCCCCCCTCCATCGAGCCTCGTGCTTCCGGGCACATCATTGAGCAGATTGCCCTGGTACAGAAGATTCTGGACAACGGCTACGCTTATGTGAGCAACGGAAGCGTCTATTTCGACGTTGCAAAATACAATCAGGACCACAATTATGGCGTACTCTCCGGCCGCGAGATAGGCGAGATGATCTCCAACACCCGCGAGCTGGACGGCCAGAGCGACAAACGCTCTCCCTTTGATTTTGCCCTTTGGAAGAAAGCAGCTCCCGAGCACATAATGCACTGGCCCTCACCATGGAGCGAAGGGTTCCCCGGCTGGCACCTGGAGTGCTCTGCAATGAGCGCCAAGTATCTGGGCGAGGAGTTTGACATCCACGGCGGCGGCATGGACCTGCTGTTCCCCCACCACGAGTGCGAGTTGGCCCAGAATACAGCCGCCCGCGGTCGCGGCGGGGTACACTATTGGATCCACAACAACATGATCACCATCAACGGCAAGAAGATGGGCAAATCGTACGGCAACTTCATCACTCTGGAGGAGCTCTTCAACGGCACCCATCCCCTGCTGCAGAAGGCATACAGCCCCATGACCATCCGCTTCTTCATACTGCAGGCACACTACCGCAGCACGCTGGACTTCAGCAACGAAGCGCTGCAGTCGGCAGAGAAGGGGCTCAAGAAACTGTTCCAGGCAGCCCGCGACGCAGAGAAGCTGGAGGCAACCTCCGGTGCCCCCGACAGCGGCCTGGCAAAGATTTATGAGGATGTTTATGACGCGCTCTGCGATGACCTCAACACCCCCATCGCCCTGGCCCACATATTTGAGGCTGTGAACATTGTGAACCGCGCCAAGGAGAAGGCCATCAAGATAGGCCCCGCCGACAAGATGCTCCTGGGCAAGATATTCAAGGATGTCCTCAACGGCATCCTTGGTCTGGAAGATGAGCAAAGCGCCAGCGCCGGCACCGAGGCCATTTCCGGACTGATGGATATCATCCTGGAAGAGCGTCAGGCTGCCCGCGCAGAGAAGAACTGGGCCAAGTGCGACGCACTCCGCGACCGCCTCGCAGCGCTGGGCATCCGCATCAAGGATACCAAAGAGGGAAGCGAGTGGAGCCTGGAATAATCCTTAGAAAAGTAGCATGACGGCCTTTATCCTCACCATAATCGCGACAATACTGATCTCCTTCCTGTGTTCGGTGCTGGAGGCGACGCTTATGTCCACCCCCATTTCTTACCTTTCCATGCGGGAAGAGGATGGGAGCAAGGCGGCCGCTCAGTTCAAGAAATACAAGACCGACATTGACCGCCCCCTGGCCTCGATTCTGGTGCTGAACACCATAGCCAACACCATGGGAGCCGCTATCATCGGCGGTATCGCCGCCAAGCTGTGGAACAGCACCGCGGTGGGAATCGTATCGGCCGTGATGACCATCATGATACTGGTCTTCGCCGAGATTATCCCCAAGACCATCGGCGCCACCTACTGGAAGAAGCTCACCGGCTTCACCGCCGGCATGATAAGCGTGCTGATAGTTATCACCTACCCTTTTGTGATTATTGCGGAGTGGATTACCCGCATAATCGGCGGTGACGAAGACGAGCAGACCGTGAGCCGCGAAGAGGTCTCCGCCATGGCCAACATCGGAGAGGAAGAGGGTGTGTTCGAGAAGAGCGAGAACAAAATTATCCAGAACATCATCAAGCTGGACAACATCAAGGCATTTGACGTGATGACCCCCCGCGTGGTGGCGGCCATCGCCCCCGAGAAGATGACCCTGGCGCAGTTCTACAAGGACCCCGCCTTCAACCACCACTCCCGCATCCCGGTGTATGCCGACAGCCCCGAATACATCACCGGCTATGTCCTCCGCACAGAGGCTCTTGAGAAGCTCGCCAACGACCAGTTCAAAGTCCGTCTGGGCGACATCAAGCGCGACATCACCCTCTTCAACGAGGAGATTGCAATCAGCGATATCTGGGAGCAGCTGCTCAAGAACAAGGAGCAGATAGGCTTGATTATAGACGAATACGGCTGCTTCACCGGCATCATCACATTAGAAGATATCATTGAGACAATCTTCGGCCTGGAAATCATAGACGAGATGGACGAGGTGAGCGACATGCAGCAGTATGCCCGCGACCGCTGGGAGCGCCGCCAGAAACGCTACCGCCAGATTGAACTCCCGGACGACGACGATGACGACGATGACAGCGACGACGATGACGAGCCGCAACCTGTAATTATGCGTACAGACGTGGAAAACAAGTTCACCGCCGACCCCGACCCCGAGCACAGCACCGAGGCGCACGACACCGTTGACATCCGCTACGGTAAATCAGAAGGGAAATAGCCCCCTATTCCTTACATATCAGCACTGCGGCATAGGCTTCAACACCCTCTTCCCGACCGGTGAAGCCAAGTTTTTCTGTGGTGGTGGCTTTCACGGATACCGCATCCACGGGGACATCCAGAACTGCGGCCAGCGTCTGGCGCATCTGCATCACGTAGGGCGCAATCTTGGGGGCCTGCAGCAGCAGGGTGATGTCGGCGTTCACCAGGGAGTAGCCCCGCTCCTGAATCATAACATATGTCCGGCGGAGCAGTACCTTGCTGTCGATACCTGCAAACTCAGCGGAGGTGTCGGGGAAGTGGTGCCCGATGTCTCCGAGGGCCAGCGCGCCCAGCAGGGCATCGCACAGCGCGTGGATAATCACATCCCCGTCGGAGTGCGCCACACACCCCTTTGTGTGTGGAATTTCAACCCCGCCCAGCACAAGTTTGAGTCCTGGTGCCAGCCGGTGAACATCGTAACCGTTGCCTATTCTGATATCGCAATTCATACTGAAGTCTTTCGTACAAAATTATTACCTTTGCTTGAATTAAACAATATTGCCATGGCCATCACTTTCTTTCCCAGACCGAAGCACAGGGTGTTCAACTACACTCCCCGTTATTATGACGAGCGCAAGGAGCGCCTGAAAGAGCTATATGCCAAGTATGGCAAGGAGTACCCGGGCGATGACAAGGCCACCGTGCAGCAGGCTGCGGAGGATTTGAAAGATGTGGCTTCTTACAGTGAGGTACGTCAAGTGATGGATTCCGACGGCGGACAGCGCAAAAATGCCAGCGGCGCCACTTACATCCCGGGCCAGTATGTCCGCAGCGCATACCGCAAGGGCACTGCAGAACGTATCAGCGACAGAAAGGGGGACACCTCTCCCCTGAGAACCATCATTATAATGCTCACCGTCATCGCGGCCATAGCCGTGGCATACTATCTCAGCCAGGGTCTGGTAGAGTTGTTCAGATAGAGTTATGATCAGGGTCCTTCCAAGCAATATTGCCAATCTGATTGCGGCGGGCGAGGTTGTCGGCCGTCCCGCTTCTGTGGTAAAGGAGTTGATGGAGAATAGCATCGACGCCGGAGCCACCACCGTGAGCGTGAGTGTATTGGATGCCGGACGGACGCTGATCCAGGTTATAGACGACGGCTGCGGAATGAGCGCAGAAGATGCCTCTCTCTGCTTTGAGCGCCACGCCACCAGCAAGATTGCAGAGGCGGCAGACCTTGAGAAGATACTCACCTACGGCTTCCGCGGCGAAGCGCTAGCCTCTATTGCTGCGGTGGCACAAATCACACTCAAGACCCGTCAGGAAGAAGACGAAACCGGCGTTCAGATAGAGGTTGCCGATTCCCGCATCCTCTCATCCAAACCGGTAGCGGCCCCCCGAGGCTGCAACATATCGGTGAGCAATCTGTTCTATAACGTCCCTGCGCGGCGCAAGTTCCTCAAATCTGATGCGGCGGAGATGCGTCACATAGAGCAGGAATTCATCCGTGTGGCGGCATCGCACCCGGACAAGGCTTTTTCGCTCAGGCACAACGGCCGTGACCTTTACAGCATCCGTCCTGCCTCCAGCCTCAAGCAGCGTATCAGCGACTTGTGCGGCCGCGACCTGGCAAACGAGCTGGTGGAGGTGTCCAACACCACCGATATAGTGAAGATATCGGGCTTCATCGGCAGTCCGCTGGATGCCCGCAAAACCCCGGGAAGCCAGTATTTTTTCATCAACGGGCGCTATTTCCGCAGCCCGTTCCTCCACAAGGCGGTGTGCAAACCATACGAGAAACTAATTCGAGAAGGGTATGTTCCGTCGTATTTCATCTTCCTGGAGTGCGACCCGACCACGGTGGATGTAAATATCCATCCGCAAAAAACCGAGGTGAAGTTCACAGAAGAACACATTATATTTGAGATACTTACCGCTTGCGTGCGCGAAGCTTTGGGGCGGGGAGCATTCGGTCCTGCCATAGATTTTGAATCGGGCGAGGTGCTGGACTTCCCGGCGATGGGACAAGGCACGGTCGGCAGCTATGGCAGCTCACCGGGCGGCTACGGCGGAGGTTCCGGTCATATCCGTCCCCCGAAGATGGATTACACCCCCCTGTTTGACCAGTTTGAGCGACGTCAGCCCTCTGATGAGTTGCTGCCTGGCGGCACAGATGCGGGAAATGTCCGCTACACCACCCCGAGCAACAGCTACGGCCCGCCGCTGGAAGAGGAAGGTGCGTCCGGAGCGGATGTCCTGGTGCTGGACGGCAGGCTGATTCTGGCCCCCGTGCGTGAAGGCCTGGCCGTCATCAACATCAAAAAGGCGCAGGAGGCCATCCTTTACCACAAATACTTTGAGTTCCTCTCGCAGGAGCATTTCATCTCGCAGCGGTCGCTGTATCCGCAGCAGGTGGCGCTCCGCAGCGACATTCACTCTATTGTGCTGGAGAATATCGAGAGCATATCGCAGCTGGGCTTCGACATCCGCGACTTTGGCGACAACACCATCATCGTTTATGCCGTGCCCGACGGGTTCCCCGCCGACGAAGATGCGCTCAAGGAGGTTATGGACAATTTGGCAGCATCCCTCGACCGGGAGATTTCTGGCGACCGAACCAGATCTTATGCATCCACCCTGGCGGAATCGGCAGCCAAACGGCTGTCACACAACCTTAATGCGGCTCAGGCCCGGATGATTGCAGATCAGGTGCTCATATTGCGCGCCACTTATGGCCCGGACCTTGCAACACGGTGCATTACCATATTATCAACTGAAGAACTGGAGAAAAGAGTATGAACGGCACAGGGTGGCGGAATTATTTCTATTCAATCCCGCCTGTAACAAGAAATCTGATAGTAATCAACACCATCGTGCTGATTTTCACCGCACTTACCGGTGACAAGATGTATGAGCTTTTCTCGCTGTTTGCCTTCTCCTCCCCTATGTACAAGCCTTACCAACTTGTCACTCACATGTTTATGCATGGCGGCTTCTGGCATCTGTTCTTCAATATGTACACGCTGATGATATTCGGCACCACTCTGGAGCGCACCTGGGGCAGCAAGAAGTTCCTGTTGTTCTACTTTGTGACCGGAATCGGGGCGGCTTTGTGTCATAATCTTG
This sequence comes from Bacteroidales bacterium, assembly GCA_017529425.1. Lineage (GTDB taxonomy): Bacteria > Bacteroidota > Bacteroidia > Bacteroidales > UBA932 > Equibacterium. The sequence goes on from JAFXNQ010000050.1 coordinate 49,060, forward strand.
TGGTACAGTGGCAGATAAAGAGCCTTCTGGCTGCCGGCAAAACGGCTGCTGCACAAACCGCTATGATGACCCCTACGGTAGGTGCATCGGGTGCGATATACGGCGTTCTTCTCGGATTCGGGATGCTCTGGCCCAATACGGAGCTGCAGTTGATATTTCCTCCAATCAGGCTCACTGCAAAATGGTTTGTAATCATCTTCGGTATCATAGAGTTGTTTACCGGCCTCACCGGCATGGGTGGCAATGTGGCCCATTTTGCCCATCTGGGCGGAATGCTGTTTGCTCTGGTGCTGATTTTGTATTGGAAGAAACGGGGTAAAATGTACAGCGATTAGTATGGCCAAGATTCACTATCCCAAAGAAGAGAAACCCAAGCGCAACAAGACCTGGTACAAGAAAAAGACGGAGCGAGGCCTCTCCGCAGGGCAGATTGCATTCCGGGTCCTGGTCATAATCAGCGCGGTGATGCTGTGTATTTCTTACCTCTCCATATTCATCGACCCGGCGTTTATGGCGCTGCCCTACTTTTTTGGCCTGTACTACATCCCCATCTTCCTGCTTAACATCGCCTTGCTGATGGTGGGTTTGATAAAAATGCGCCGCTATCTGACAGTCAGCCTGGTGGCGCTTCTCCCGTCGCTCTTTTTCGCAGACCTGTTTGTGAAGTTCGGGAGCGAAGAGAAAAGCGTAAGCGGAGATGAGGTTAAGGTGATGACCTATAACGTAGGCGGATTTGGCCTGGCCGCCAAGGGGATGGACAGTTCTCAGGCTCTTGCCAAGATATGCGAATTCGCCGCCAGGGAGGCGCCGGACATTTTATGTATACAGGAATTCCACACAAAAGACAGTACAATCCTTGCCGGCATTCTCAAGTTCCTCCCCTACCGTCACAGCTCTTTCAGCGATGGCAAACACCTTACCGGGGACATCACCTTCAGCCGCTATCCTATTGTAGACTGCGGGTATATCCACTTCAATGAAAGCATCAGCAAAAGTATATGGTGCGATATCCGCATCAACGACGTCACCGTACGCGTATATAACTGCCACCTGCAGTCCACAACCTTCTCATTCGCAGGCACCCTGGAACGGATTGCCCATAAGGGTGAGATCACCGATGAGTTAAAGAGCGTTCACGAACGCCTGTCGTACACCAATATCCAGCGTAGCCAGCAGGTCGGTGCCATCCACGACCATATTGCCGCCTGCCCCATCCAAACCATAGTTTGCGGGGACTTCAACGACACTCCGATGTCCTATACCTATCACCACCTTGCCTCCGGGCATCAAGACAGTTTTGCAGAAGGCGGCAACGGGCTTGGAGCCACCTTCTCCATCTTGTGGCCCCTGCTGCGCATAGATTACATCCTGGTACCGGAGAATGTCGCGTGCGACCGCACCACAGTCACCCGCTTGCCATATTCCGATCACTACCCCGTAAGCACACTGATATACTTCTAACGATATGAATGAAGATTTAAAATATGAAATCGACTCCGCTGTGAAGGCGCTTAAGGAGGGCGACATCATCCTCTACCCGACAGACACTGTATGGGGCCTGGGCTGTGACGCCACCAACGGCGATGCTGTGCAGCGCATTTTTGACCTCAAGCAACGTGACGACAGCAAATCCGTAATAGTTCTCGTAAGCGACGCCGATATGCTGTGCAAATACGTCCGCCAGATACCGCCGATAGCGATTGACCTGCTTGAGGTCAACGACAAGCCTATGACCATCATCTATCCCGGGGGGCTCAATCTCTCCGATAAGGTGATTGCTCCAGACGGCAGCGTTGCCATCCGCATCCCGCAGAACGAATTCTGCGTCGAGATGATCCGCCGCTTTGGTAAGCCGGTGGTATCTACATCGGCCAACATCGCAGGAGAAGAAACCCCCTGCTGCTTTGCCGATATCAATGCCGGGATTCTGGATGGCGTTGAGCATATCGTTGAGCCATCTCTGGAAGAAACATCCTCCGGAAAAGCCTCCCAGATCATCAAAATAGGGATGGACGGCGAGGTGAAGGTGATAAGAGAATAATTTTTTGGTGTATCCGATTTTTCGTTTACCTTTGCACTCCAATCTTTTGGCGGGATAGCTCAGCTGGTTAGAGCGTATGATTCATAATCATAAGGTCCCCAGTTCAATCCTGGGTCCCGCTACCAGAATTTAGGGGGCTATGCCCCCTTTTCTATTATCCCTACTGGTCCGGCTTTGCTATCCACTTCCTCCATTGCCCGCGCAAATTCCATTCATTTTGTGACAAAACCTTCTTGTAGTATCTTTGCAGTATGCCAAGCTACCTACAGGTACAGAACATCTCCAAGTCGTACGGTCCAAAGGTCCTGTTCGAGAACATCTCTTTCAACATTAACGAGGGGGACAAGATTGCCCTCATCGCTCCCAACGGCACGGGTAAGAGTTCCCTGCTGAGCATTCTGGCCGGCAAGGACAGCAGCGATCGCGGTGGTGAAATCAAATTCCTCAAAAACATTGTAATCGCATTTCTTGAGCAGGAGACGATGCTGGATCCGGGCAAGACCATCATGGAGCAGGTCATTAGCGGCATCGCCCCCGGAGCGGTGCACCGCGACAGCTGGGAGCTGGAAACCGAGGTCAAGCAGATACTCACTTCGCTGGGGCTGAGCGACTTTGACTGTCCATGTTCCAGCTTGTCAGGAGGCGAGTCAAAACGGGTTGCGATTGCCTCGGTACTTGCCTCCAACGCCGACTTCCTGGTACTTGACGAGCCCACCAACCATCTGGACCTGGATGCTATCGAATATCTGGAAGATTACCTCTCCAAGAGCCGCCGGACGCTGTTCATGGTGACCCACGACCGCTACTTTCTGGACCGCGTGTGCAACACCATCCTGGAGCTGGACGGCGGCAACCTGTACACTTATAAGGGCAATTATCAATATTATCTGGAGAAGCGCGAAGAGCGGCTGGCGGTGGCCAGCGCCCTGAACGAGAAATACCGCAACATCTACCGGCGGGAGCTGGAGTGGATGCGCTCTACCCCCTGCGCCCGCACCGGCAAGGCCCGCTACCGCGAAAACGCCTTCTATGACCTGCAGGAGAAGGCTGCGCCGATTCGGGAGACCAGACAGATGGAGATCAACCTGGGCAGCGCGCGCCTCGGGCGCAAGATTGTTAACTGCCGTGACGTCGGCTTCAGCTACGGTGACCGCTGTATCCTTCAGCATTTCACCTACAACTTTGCCCAGGGTGAGAAGGTGGGCATAGTGGGGGCCAACGGTATCGGCAAGAGCACTTTCCTGAACCTGCTCACCGGCACTATGCAACCATCATGCGGCGAGATAGACCGCGGAGAGACGGTCCGTTTTGGCTATTACCGTCAGGAGGGGATTTCCTTCCGGGAAGACCAGACGGTGCTGGAGGCGGTGCAGGACATCGCTGAAACGGTGCGCGACGCCACCGGCGCCCAGATTGCCGTGACCAGCTTCTTGCAGCAGTTCCTCTTCCCGGTGGAGATGTTCAACACCCGCATTTCGCGCCTTTCGGGCGGCGAGAAACGGCGCCTGTATCTGCTCACCGTACTGATGCAGCGCCCCAACGTGTTGATTTTGGACGAGCCGGCCAATGACCTGGACATAGTGACCCTCAACGTGTTGGAGAACTATCTCAAAGATTATGACGGCTGCGTGATACTGGTCTCCCACGACCGCTTCTTCCTGGACAAGATAGTGGACCACCTGTTTGTGTTCACCGGCGGAGGCCATGTGAAGGACTTTGTTGGCAGCTACAGCGAATATCGCGAGTTTATGCAGGAGCGGCGGCGGGCCGAGGCGCGGGCCGCCCGTGCAGAAAAACCTGCTGCCGCACCACGCGAGAATTCTGCACAGGTATCTGACAAAAAGAAACTAACCTGGAAAGAGCAGCGCGAGAAGGAGCAGATAGAAGCAGAACTACCTGTGCTTGAGGCCCGCAAGGCCGCCCTGGAAGAGGAGATGAGCTCCGGAGCGCTGGACATCGCCACCCTCACCGCCAAATCCCGCGAAATCGAACAGATCATCTCCGACATCGAATTCAAAGAACTCCGCTGGATTGAGCTATCGGAATAATTATTGCATTATTTGCCAAAACTGACATTGATATGAAACGTGCCATCATTGTAATATTCGCTGCATTTCTGGCGCTGGGTGCCTCCGCGCAGGAGAACTTTATGCAGACAGTGCGCTGCAGCAAGGCATCGCCCGCGATATTTGAAAAAGTAACGGCGGCTGTGGAGCCTTATAAAGACGAACCGGCAAGCGATCTTATGGTGCGCATAGCCAAAGAGTTTCTGGGCACTGCGTACGTCGCCGGCACGCTGGAGCAAGAGCCGGAGCAGCTCACCGTTAACATGGACAAGACCGACTGCATCCTGTTTGTGGAGATGTGCCTGGCGCTGACCCAGACCATAAAGAGCGACGATCCCACCTTCGAAAACTTCTGCCGCTACACCCAGAAGCTGCGTTACAGGGATGGCAAGGTGGACGGTTATGCCTCACGCAATCACTACACATCGTCGTGGATCAGGCAGGGCCAGGAGAACGGCATCTTCTGCGAAGTGTCCAAAGACCTGGGCGGCAGCCCCCTGAACCAGCACGTAGACTTCATGAGCACCCACCTGGAGTCATACAAGCAGCTGAAGGATAATCCCGGAATGGTGGTGAAAATCATGCAGGCAGAATCTGAGTTGAACAAGGATAAATACTACTTCCTTCCCCAGAACGACCTCCCCACCCTGGCTAAAGGGATTAAGGAGGGCGACATCATCTGTTTTGTCACCACCGTAGACGGCCTTGACATTGGCCATGTGGCCATTGCCGTTAAGCAAAACGGCCAGATGCACTTCATCCACGCCTCAACCAACGCAATGAAGGTAATCATTGACAAGCAGACCATCGCAGATTACGTTCTCACCCACAAATCTTCCAAAGGCGTACGGGTTGTAAGAATAAACTAAAATGGTTATCTTTGCTGATTATTTATTAGCAAGATGCGCGTTTTAGTTTAGATTAGATGCACAGGATATTTTTGCCGATATACAGGTTTTTCTGCCGCAACAAAGCGCTCCTGTATATACTTCTGACTGTAACAACCGTTGTTTTTGCCACCTTCGGGCTGAGGGTGACTTATCAGGAAGATATAACCGAACTGCTCCCCACCAGCAGCGTTGAGAGCGAGCTGGCGTTCGGCTCCATTGGGCTAAAGGACAAGATTTACATTCAGGTCACATCTGCCGGTGAAAGGCTCAGCACAGAAGAACTCGCAGAGCGCACCGACGCATTTGTTGCTCTGCTGGAGAAAAAGGATTCCACCGGTAAATTTATAAGCAACATTCTCAGCAAACTGGAAACCGAGACTGCGCTCAACGCTCTGGACTTTGTACTGGGGCACATACCCTCCTTTATTGACACAAATGCCTACCCTGCTTTCGCCGAAGCGGTAACACCCTCCGCTATACGCGAGAAGCTTGAGGCTGATGCCGCCATCATAATGGAAGACGAAACGGGCGATGCCACACAGGCCATCGGGTACGACCCGCTTAACCTGCGCGACGCGGTGATCGGCGACCTGCTGGGCGACGTTTCCGGCGGATACAACATAATTGACGGCCACTTCTTCTGCCCCGACAGCACCGTGGCGATGGCATATCTTGCCCCCGCCTTCAAGACCCTTGACAGCGGCACCGCAACCGCTTTCTCCAGGATGATGCGCGCCACAGTGCGTGAGTTTGAAAAGAGCTATCCCGACGCCAACGTGCTTTACCACGGCGAACCCATCGGCAGCGTATCCAACGCCACCAGAATCAAAGGCGATCTGGCATTGACGGTGGGCATATCCATAGTGCTGATACTCATCCTTCTGATGATTTGCTTTAAGAGTATCTCGCTCGTGTGGCGGATTCTGGTGCCGATTATTTACGGTTCTCTGTTCGCCCTGGCGTGCGTATTCTGGATTAAGGGAGAGATGTCTCTGATGGCGCTGGGATTCGGCGCGATAGTGCTGGGCGTGGCCATCAGTTACTGCCTCCACCTGCTCATACATCACTACTACGTTGGCGACGTGGAGAAACTGCTCATAGAAGAGTCGACCCCGGTATTCCTGGGGTGCGTGACCACTATCGGCGCCTTCCTGAGCCTGCTTTTCACCGACAGTGAGCTGCTGCGTGACTTTGGGATGTTCTCTTCGCTGGCGCTTGCCGGGAGCACGCTGTTTGCGCTGATATTCCTCCCCCACTTCCTCCCGAAGAAGAAAGGGAATACCGATAAAGCGACATTCAAGGCCATCGACAAGATCAACTCCTTCCCGTATGACCGCAACAAATGGATTCTTTCCATACTGTCGCTGATTATAATAGTGGGCATATTCTTCTCACCTTACGTCAAGTTTGACAGCGACCTGCGCAACCTCGATTACAACTCTGCCGATGAGTTGGAGAGCGAAGCTCTGTTCAACGCCAAAAACAACGACGGATACGAGCATCTCTATTATGCCACCGTATCTACCGATTTGGACGAAGCGCTGGAGGCTAACCTGGCCCTCTCCGGCATACTGGACTCTCTGCTAAAAGCCGGAACGGTGCACAGCTACTCCGACATGGTATCCAAGTTGTTTATCACAAACGATTTGCAGCAGCAGCGCATCAATGCCTGGAACAAGTTCTGGACCCCGCGCCTGAAAAGCGAGGTGCTCTCCACAATAACCGCAGAGGCGGGCCGCGCGGGTATCTATCCCGATATGTTCCAAGGGTTTGAAACCATCCTGAACACCCCCTACGAGCCGGCATCACTGCTGGAAGCCGGTGTTATCCCCGACAATCTGCTGTGCAACTATATCGAACGCAACGCCGATGACCAGTATATGGTGTTCAGCGACGTGTCAATGGCGGCAGAAGATAAGGACATCGTCACCGTAGAAGCGGTAAAGAACCCCAGGACGTTTATCCTGGACCCCTTCTACTACTGCAAAGATATGGTGCAGATGATTCACGACGACTTCAACATCGCCGTGTGGATATCTTCTCTGTTTGTGCTGCTGATACTGTTGCTCAGCTACCGCAACATCATCACTGCCCTGCTGAGCTTTATCCCGATGGGCGTCAGCTGGTTTGTGGTGCAGGGATATATGGCCTTAATCGGTCTGGAATTCAATCTGATCAACATAGTTGTCTCAACATTCATTTTTGGCGTCGGAGTGGACTACAGCATCTTCATTACTGAGGGTTTGCTGTCAGAAGCGCGCACCGGCAGCCGGGCTATGTTAGGCCACCATAAGGCGGCTATCTTCTTCTCTGCCGCAATCCTTGCGATTGTGACCTCCTCGCTGCTGTTCGCCCGCCATCCTGCCATCCGCTCCATCGGTCTTGCGACCCTGATCGGTATGGCATCGACAATTATGATCTCCTATTCTCTGCAGCCATTCCTCTTCCGTCAGATGATGAAGATTCCGGCCTATAGGAAAAGTGTTATGAAAAAGAAACCTTATGTCGCAGATAATAGATAGTACCCTCTATTCCGACATGCTCCGTCAGGGGGCTGCCAGCCTCTATAAAGACAAGACCGCCGTAAATGACCTCAACGTATTCCCTATCCCTGACGGCGACACTGGCGACAACATGTACATGACCCTCAAAGCGGGGGCTGGTGAAGCTGGCGGGAAGCAGGGAACCCTTTCCCAAACTGCACACAATGCAGCTCAGGGTATGCTGCTGGGCGCCCGCGGCAATTCCGGCGTGATACTCTCGCGCATCTTCGCCGGACTGGCAAAGGGGCTGGAGGGGCTGGAGGAGGCCGATGCCGCAGCTTTTGCGCGGGCCATGTCGGCCGCAGTCGAGGAGGCCTACGGGGCCATCCCCGTTCCTGTTGAAGGGACCATAATCACCGTACTCCGCGAAGGGGCGGAAGGGGCATCCGGCCGTTCACTCGAGGAGTATTTCGATACCCTGCTGGAGGCGATGCAAATCTCCCTGGACCGCACCCCGGAGAAGCTGGAGGTGTTAAAGCAGGCTGGAGTGGTGGACAGCGGCGGCGCCGGATTACTCTGTATATTCCGGGGTATGAACGAGGCGCTGCACGGAATCCGCCAGGCAGAAGATGCCGCCCCCGCAGCGGCACCTCAGGCGGCAGCCGTCAATCTTTCTAAATTCACGGAAGACAGCACCCTGGAGTTTGGATACTGCACCGAGTTCCTGCTGCGCCTGACCCGCGCAAAAACAAATCTGGAGACATTTGACGTCAAGGAGCTGATTGATTGGCTGAACGCCAATGGCGAGAGCGTCGTTGCCTTCCGCGACGGCTCTATAGTGAAGGTGCATGTGCATACTTTCACCCCCGGACAGATCCTGGACCACTGCCAGCAATACGGAGAGTTCCTCACCCTCAAGATAGAGAACATGACGCTGCAGCACCACCAGGAGAGCAACCAGAACAACGCCTCCTTCAAGCGTCCCAAACAGAACTACGGCATTGTAACGGTGGCTGCGGGCGAGGGGCTGATAGCCGCCTTCAAGGAGAGCGGGGCCGACGTGGTGATTCCCGGCGGACAGACCATGAACCCCTCTACACAGGACTTTGTACAGGCGTTTGAACAGATAAACGCCGACACCATACTGGTATTCCCCAACAACTCCAACATCAAGATGGCGGCAGAACAGGCCGCCAGCCTCTACAAGCAGGCCGATGTGAGGGTACTCCCCTCCACGACCATCGGCGAGGGATACTACTCGATAGCCGCTGCCGACCGCGACTGCACAGACATCGACCGGGTTGTCTCCGACATCACCGCTGTGATGGAGAGCGTGGAGACCGGCATGATCTCCCGTGCCATCCGCGATGCTGAAGGCGAAGGGGTAGATGTGGTAAAGGGCGATTTTGTGGGCTACCGGGGCAAGAGTATCCTCTCCGATTCACCCAACCGCGCCGAGGCGGCTTCCGCCCTGCTGGATAAGATGGGTGCCGGAGAGCGCGACGTACTGCTTGCCTTCACAGGCGAAGAGGTGAGCGAAGCCGAGGCTGAGCAGCTCCAGAACGAACTCAGCGCTAAATATCCCATGCTTGAAATAATGTTTAATTGCGGCCAACAGCCCATTTACGATTATATTTTTGTTCTATGCTGACATTTTTCTCTGACACGGACTGCGACATCACCCCCAAAGAGTGTGCGCAGTATGGTATAAAGCTCATAAGCATGCCTTATACCGTAGATGACAAAGTCATTTATCCCTACATAGACTGGCAGGAATTCGACGCCCACGCTTTCTATGACATGCTCCGCCGCGGCACCATGCCCACTACGAGCGCCATGAGCGAAGAGTTTTACGTAAAGACCTTCGAGCCGGAGTTCGCCGCAGGCAATGACATCCTCTACGTACACTTCTCATCTGCCACCTCCAACACTTTCACCATCATGAATCAGGCGCTGGAGAAGCTGCTGAAGAAGTACCCGGAGCGTAAATTTCATCATATCGACACTTTGGGCATCACTGCCCTCTCATATAACATCGTGCTGGAGGTTGCCGACCTGCTCAAAGAGGGCAAAACCCCAGAAGAGGTCGTGGAATGGGCCAAGGCAGAGGTTCCTAAATTCCCGATGTACTTCTTTGCCGATGACCTCAAATTCTTCCGCCGCAGCGGTCGCGTGAGCGGCCTTGCAGCCACCATGGGCGGCCTGATAGGCATCCGTCCCATAATCCATCTGGATGACACCGGCACCATGGTATCCATCGGCAAGGAGACCGGCCGCGCCAAGGCCATCGCCCGTCTGGTGCAGTATGTCGTGGATCTTGGAGACAACGTCAAGGATCATAGGGTGGTAATCGGGCACACTGACGTTCCCGAAATCGCCGCCGAAGCCGAGCGCCAGCTAAAGGCCAAATTCGGGGACGACCTGAACGTCATCATCCAGAACGTGAACCCCACCATTGGCAGTCACTGCGGCCCGAATGCACTGGGTATCTGCTTCCACGCAATCCACCGCTAAATCCATCCGTAAATGATAACCGTAGAACAGGTCACCACCAAACGGCAGCAGAAGGAGTTCTTAGAGTTCCCGCTGAAGCTGTACAAGGGTAACCCATGCTATACTCCCGCACTGTATATGGACGAAAAGAAGATGTTCCGCAATGATTTCGTCTATAACGACATGTGCGAGCACGTCTACTTCAACGCCTATAAAGACGGCGTGATGGCGGGCCGCATCTCCGGCATTGTCCAGCGCGCCGCCAACAAAAAAAATAACCAGCGTCGCTGCCGCTTTATCCGCTTCGATGTGATAAATGACTTTGAAGTGGCAAAGAAGCTTTTCGATACCGTGGAGGCTTGGGCCCGCGCACAGGGGATGACAGAAGTCGTGGGGCCGCTGAGCTTCTCGGACCTGGAGCGGGAAGGATTGCTGATTGGCGGCTACGAATATCCCGCCACCTTTGAGGAGACATACAACTTCCCCTACTACGGCGAATTTATAGAGCGGCTGGGCTATCACAAGGAGGTCGACTGGACCAGCAGCCGCCTGCGCCTGGCCAAAGACTATAACGGAGAGCTGGAGCAGATGGCAGATTATGTGCTGCGCCGCTACAACCTGCACCTGGCCACCGCCCGCAACACAAAGGAATATCTGGCTAAATATTCCGACGCATTCTTTGAACTGCTTGACAAGTCGTACGAGAACATCTACGGCTCGGTACCTTTCACTGATGCCATGAAAAAGCTGATGATGGACAACTTCAGCCTGATACTTAGCAAAGAGAATCTTATAATAGTGCTTGACGAGAACGAAAAGATGATCTGCATGGGGCTGGCATTCCCGGCTATCGGCGATGCCCTGAGACCCTCCGGCGGACGTCTCACCCCAGGTGCGCTGATACGCGTGTTGCGCGCCATCAAGCATCCCAAGGTGCTGGATCTTGGACTGGTTGGTGTCGACCCCGAATGGCTTAACCGCGGCATCAGCGTGGTAATTTCTGCCGCAATGGTCAAGATGCTCAAGATGCCCGGGGTGCTTTATGCAGAGACCAACATGAACCTGGAGGACAACTACGCCATCCAGAACCAGTGGAAACGCTTTGACGAACAGAAGATAAAACTGCATCGCTGCTATGTTAAAAATCTTGGTTGATTGCTTTGGCGGTGACCATAGCCCTCAGGCCAATGTAGAGGGGGCGTTGATTGCCCTGAAACAATTCTGCGACATTCACATAATACTCACCGGTGATGAGGCGGCCATACGGGGCTGCCTTGAGGGCAAAGAGTATGACGCCGGCCGACTTGAGATAGTCCACGCACCCGAGGTTATCGGATGTGATGAAAAGCCCACCAGCGCTATCCGCCTCAAACGGGAGAGCTCCCTGATGAAGGCCATCCGTATGTTGCGCGACGACGACAGTACAGCCGCAGTGGTCTCCACCGGCAGCACCGGGGCATTGGTTTCAGCCGCCCTGACTCGCATCGGCCGTGTGCGCGGAGTGATACGCCCCGCCTTCTGCCCCATCCTGCCTACAATGGACGGCGGTCTGGTGGGCATCTGCGACAGCGGCGCAAACGTAGAGGTAAAGCCGGAGATGCTGCGCCAGTTCGCAATCATGTCCAGCCTCTATATGAAGCATGTCTATGGCGTCGACAGCCCCCGTATTGCATTGCTGAACGTGGGCGAGGAGCCCGAAAAGGGTGATGAAATTCATCAAAAGGCACACATTTTGCTCACAGAAACTCCCGAAATCAATTTCGTGGGCAATATGGAGAGCCGCGACCTGCTTTCAGGACGCTACGACGTGGTTGTAGCCGACGGTTTTTCTGGCAACGTGCTGGTAAAGACAACAGAAGGCACCGCACTGGAACTGCTCAAGAAGCTGAAGAAGGATATCTTCTCGCGCACCATATACAAGGTTGGGGCGCTGCTGATGAAGAAAATGTTTGCCGATGAAAAAGAGTTCATGAACTACCAGAACTACGGTGGAAGCGTGCTGCTGGGATGCTCCAAGACCGTTGTGAAGGGGCACGGTTCAAGCAATGCCGTATCGGTGGCAAAATGCATTGAACAGGCCTATCGCATGGAACAAAGCTCCCTGGCCGCAAAGACAGAAAAAGTTATACTTAAATACGAGCATTACGAAGATTAGACATGTTTGACGAAGTTAGAACCATACTATCACGCCAACTTCGCGTCTCCCCCGATAAAGTGACCCTGGAGGCACATTTCAAGCGCGACCTGCACGCCGATTCGCTGGATATCCTCCAGCTTCTCATGCGGCTGGAAGACGATTACGGCGTGAGGATTCCCGACGAGGCCCTGGCAAAGTTCGAGACCGTGGGCGATGTTGTAACCTATTTGGATTCTTTAGAAAAATGAAACGCATAACTCTGATTGTCTGCTGCCTGATGCTCTCCCTGGCATCATTTGCACAGAAGTACGACACCGGCTTCAAGCAGACCCACCGCCTGAGAATTTCTGGCAAGACCACCATCATGAAAGGGCAGCTTACCTATGACGGGGAAGAGCAGCTCTCTATGATTTACTCCGATCCCGAAGGTGACTATTTCATCATCGACGGCACCCAGATCAAGATGAACCTGCTGGGAAAGAAAGCCACCGTGGACTCAGATAAAGTCCCGATGACAAAACTGCAGCGCGCCACCCTGCTCAACTGCCTCAACGGCAACTGGGAACAGGCTGCCAAGGACAACAATGCAAAATCGACGGTAAACGAAAAGCTTGGCTTCCGCACCGTGGAAATAGCATCGGACAAAGTGGTTCCCCGCGGCGGATATAAATCACTCAGTATTACTTATCGCATCAAAGACGGCAAGGTAACCCGCCTGGTTCTGGAAGACGCAGTCGGTATAGAAGACACCTACGAAATGCAGTAGTTTTCATATCTTCGTGATTATGAAACGTTTCGGCAGGTTGTTCCCGGGCTGGCTAATCGCGGCGGCGGCAGTCGTGGCGATGGCTGCTCACTGCAGGCCCGAACCTCCCGAACCTCCTGACCCGCCGAAGCCTGAGGTACTGTTCATTGATACCGCCTACGATATCTCGTGCGATGGGGCGACCATAACTTTCACGCTCGAAGTGACCGATGCCTGGAAAGCCACCGTTATCGGCGGCGGTTCCTGGTGCACCCTGGACAAGACTTCTGGCCCGGCCGGAACAATGTGCATCGTGGCCACCATTACCCCCAATAAGGAGCTCATTCCCAGAAATTGTCTTATAAAGCTGAAGATTGGCGATACCACGGGAGAGATAACCATCAATCAGGCACAACTCAATGTTCTCACCGCCAGTCCAGACCAGTTTCAGGTACCGGCAGAAGGTGGTGTCTTCACCACGGAGATTACCACCAACATAACATACGAGGTTACCCTGTCAGATGAGTGGATTACCTGGGACAACGGTTCCATAACCGTTTCAAGCAACCCTGACAGCGATGAACGGACTGCCACGATCATACTGTCCGGCTCTGGCCTCACAAGCACCATTGCCATAACCCAATCCGGCATGACGCTCCCGCCTGAACCGCTGGACGGGATAGTTACAGTGATGCAGAGCCACGCCAGAGGTAACGGTATCCCCCTGATTCTCATGGGCGACGCCTTCACCGCCGGGATGAATGAAGACGGGACCTACCGGGCCGCGATGGAGAGCGCTGTTGAAGCCTTCTTTGGTGAAGAACCGTACACCACCTTCCGGGATATGTTTGACGTGTATATGGTAAACGTCGTCTCTGACCAGTATACCGATTTCTCATCGGGTACATCCACTACTCTGGGGACCGGCTTCCATGGCGATGATATCGTAAGTGTAAACCTTGACAAATGCCAGGAATATGCACTGCTGGCTGTGGAAGAGGAATCTGTCCTGGACAGGTCCGTTATAATAGTACTGGCCAACCGCGAGACCCACTCCGGGCGATGCTTCCTCACCTTTATCGACAGGCAAGATGGTGCCGGCGAAGACGGAATATGCGGCCTGGCGGTGGCTGTCTCCGCACTGGGAACCAGTCACGACGACTTTGTGGGTCTGATACAGCACGAGGCCGGCGGACACGGCTTTGGCAAACTGGCAGATGAATATTCCTATGAGGGCATCGGTGCTATTCCGGAATCGGTCACAGAGACCTACAAAAGGCTTCAGGCGACTCACCACGCCTATGTGAACGTAGATTTTACCGACAATCCGGAGAGTGTTCTTTGGAGCCGGTTCATTGCCGACGAAAGGTACCGGGCAGAGAGTATTGGAATATTTCCGGGCGGGTTCGGATACGAACTGGGGGTATGGCACCCCACCGGGCAGAGCATAATGAACCTTGATTATGGCGGTTACAACGCCCCTTCACGTGAAGCTATCTACATAAGGCTGCACAAACTTGCATTCGGTGCCGGGTGGGAATATGACTTTGATGAGTTCGCGGCGTTCGATATCAAAAGTGAAGAGGTGATATCGCAGCAGGCACGTCACGCCGCCCGCTCCCTGCAACGGAAGATGGCACCCTGCCCGCCGCCGGTAATTATCGCCAGATAGCTATTCTTTTAACGGTTCGCCTTTCATAGCAGCCATACGCTTGTCCCGTTTTTTCTTCTCCCGTCCGGCGGTCGATTTCATATAGCGGGCCCACTGCTCTTCAGTGAATATTTTCTGGTATTCACTGTCAAAAAAGTCCGCCCATTTATCGGTAACACTCTGAAATGAGGCACTTTGCGCTGCGCCAGAATCCTTCACCCGCTTTATCTCGGCACTATATATCGGGACAAAATGCTGCAGCAGCGTGTCCAGTTTGAAAGCCTGGTAATCGTCCAGATTATAGCGCTCCACCATATCCTCTATCTGCTTTGCGGCAACCTCCTCGATAGACAACTCTTTCTGGGGGTTGGCCTGCTGGGCCAGACACACGGTCTGCGAGAGAGAAAAAATCAGAGCAGACACTAATATGAATTTACTGAAGACATTCATTTTTTGCTAATTTTGTAAATCCATCTCATACAAAGATACAATTATTATGCAAATGAAGAAAATATACGCCGTAGCCATACTGCTGGCCATCTCTACCCTCCACTCCCTCGCCTGCACAAATGTGATAGTCACAAAGGGGGCCTCCGCAGACAGCTCTGTTATGGTTACATATGCCGCCGACAGCCATCAGCTTTACGGATGCCTTTACTTCCACCCCGCCAAGAAGTGGAAAGAGGGGGCTATGCTCAAGATATACAACTGGGATGAAGGGAATTATATGGGCGAGATACCGCAGGTAGCAAAGACCTGGCAGCAGATCGGCAATATGAACGACCGGCAGCTGATAATCACCGAGACCACCTTCGGAGGCCGCGAAGAACTCTGGAACGGCCCTGGCATAATGGACTACGGATCTCTGATATTCACCACCCTTCAACGCGCCGCAACCGCCCGCGAAGCAATAGCTACCATCGATACCCTCACCAGCAGGTATGGTTATCCCTCAGAGGGAGAGTCGTTCTCCATAGCAGATAAAGACGAGGCCTGGATAATGGAAATCGTCTCCAAAGGGGATGGCTCCGGCGCCGTATGGGTGGCCCGCCGCATCCCGGACGGATATATCTGCGCCCACGCCAACCAGTCACGTATAGGCACCTTCCCCCTGGATGACCCCGAGAACTGCCTCTACAGCCCCGATGTGATTTCCTTTGCACGCGAGAAGGGGTGGTTCAGCGGCAGCGACAGCGAGTTCAGTTTCTGCGACGCATACAACCCGGTAGATTTTGGCGGGGCCCGCTTCTGCGACAGCCGCGTCTGGTCGGCTTTCAATATCCTTTGCGACGGTGAATTCGAGTGGGAGGATGCAGATGGGAGGCATACGGCCGCGGCAAATGACTATCTGGACTATGCGATGGGACATAATCTCCGGCATCGTATGCCGCTCTGGGTGAAGCCCACAGGTAAGGTGTCCCTCAGCGCCCTTGCCGATGTGATGCGGGATCATTTTGAAGGGACTCCGATGGATATGACAGAGGATGTCGGTGCTGGATGCAGCCGACTCCCCTACCGCTGGCGCCCGATGGAGTTTGAGGTGGACGGCAAAAAGTATGTCCACGAACGTGCCATTGCAACCCAGCAGACAGGCTATTGGATACTTTGCCAGGCCCGCAGCTGGCTGCCCGACGAGGTTGGCGGTATTATTTGGTTTGGCGTGGACGACGCTGCAACCAGCGCCCTGACTCCGGTTTATACCAGCGTCAACTCCGTGCCTATGCCCTTCGCCGAGGGCAATGGCAGCCTTACCGAGTATTCTCCCACATCGGCCTTCTGGCAGTTTAACAAAGTGACCCATTTCGCATATCTGTTCTACGACAGGGTAGCCCCCGAACTACGACGCGAGATTGCCGAATATGAAAAGCTCTGCTTTGAGGAGGTACAGAAGACCGACAGGAAAGCGGCAGCCGCACTTGATAAAGGGAACCGGCGCAAGGCTGTAAACGCTATGACAGAGACCTCAAGCAAACTGGCTTCACACCTGATATCCCGATGGAAAGAGATCGAGAGGGAGATGCTTGTCAAGTATCTTGACGGAAACGTAAAAGTCACCGACAAGGACGGCAGCTACAAGATGAACACCGAGGGTAGCAATATACCCGCATCGCCACAGCACCCTGCCCAGCGTGAGCGCTGGCTGAGGGGCATTGTGGGTGACCACGGCGATACGATTATTGTTGAATAAATATTTTGCAAAACGGTAATTTTTGTATTCCTTTGCAGCTCCGGGGGATTAGCTCAGTTGGCTAGAGCACCTGCTTTGCAAGCAGGGGGTCAAGGGTTCGACTCCCTTATTCTCCACAACGGGCCGCACGAATGTGCGGCCTTTTTGCTTTCCCTGCTGTCGAGGGACTGGCTCTCCGCCCATACTAACTCAAAGAAGTCCAGAATGCCTTCCGGCATGAAGAAGCTTAGGAAGTGTTCTAGCAATTGTGCTCGTGGGAGATGCATTGTCCATGGGATGGCAGGATGTGTTAAAACAGAGAAAGCGGCCCTTGCTGGGCCGCCCTCCTTGTTTGTCATTATCCGAAGCCGCTGTCGCGGTTAAATTCGATTAACGGGTGAATGGATAAATAGGTTAGAAGCCGAGCACTGGCCTGACATAAAGGGTATAAGTCATAGGGATGTTGGCCCACCAAGCCTTTTTGAAGAGCCAAGCGTAATCGCCATCGAACTTCGTAGCAGACCAATAGTAGCCATCTATTGAAGTACCGCCTACACCTGTGATATAGGCATTCACATTGTCGTCGTAGGTCGTGCCGTCACTATCACTAGCCGTCGAGCCGAGGTTGGTGAATATCGCCTCGTAGTCGCTCTTCTGCGCCACGGCCCAGTCGGACACGGCGGTAGTGCCCAGCGTGGTGTAGCTCGTCAGGCTGCCACGTGCGGCTTTGTCGGGAAGCACCTTCAGCGTGGTGCCGCCGGCGAAATCGGTCGTGGAAGTCCAGACGTTGATGATGTTCCAGGTCTGCGCCGTTGCGTCCTTCAGGGCGAGAATCAGGCCGTGGCCCGTCTCCGTCACCTTGCCGAGGATGCCCACGGCGGTGCCGCCTGCGGGAACGGCAGTCTTCGCGTCGCGCAGATGACCATCGGCGCACACCACCTTGCCGACGTC
>JAFXNQ010000051.1 GCA_017529425.1 Bacteroidales bacterium
GTGTAGACTGTAATATGGATTTCCCCCAGATTGTAACTGAAAAAGGGGCCAATTTGGTGGGTTGATTACAAAGGTAGGCAAACATCTGGTTAAAGCAATTTTTCAAGCATCATTCTGGTTTCCTTTACACGATAAGAAGGTCCGGTCATGTTGACAAGGTAAGCCTTGTGACACAGGCGGTCGACGAGGGCAGAGCACAGAGCTTTGTCCTTTATTATTTCTTCCCAGCGTGTGAACGGGAGGTTCGTGGTGGTGATGGTGGCCTTCTTGCCGGCGCGGAGAGACAGGTGATTGAAGATCTGCTCACCACCCTCCTTGTCGAATGTGACGTATCCGAACTCATCGCAGATGACAAGGTCATAGGCCAGGAAGCGGCGTCGCAGATGAGTAAGGGTCTTGGCTGTCTGCGCTTCGCGTATCTGTGTAAGAAGCTGTGGCACAGAAGCGAAGTATACAGTGAAGCCTTCCAGGCATGCCTGGATGCCCAGTCCGATGGCCGTATGCGTTTTCCCCGTCCCAGGATTGCCGTACATCACCACGTTACGCCCTTCCCGGATGAAGTTGAGAGTCTCCAGCTCCGGGAGGATGTTCCGGCAGTCTGCCGGAAGGTCCTCCCTTACCAGTTCGCTCAGGTATTTCATTTGAGGGAAGTTGCCCTTCTTTATACGTTGGTGCGTCCTGTGGTCTTGACGCTGGTACACTTCCATCTTCATGAGTTCACACAGGAACCTGCGATATCCCCACTGCCCGGCAGTGGCTTCGGCAATCTTGTCCTCCAGATTCTCGCGAAAGGTGGGAAGTTTGAGTTCTTTTGCATATTTTACAAAGAGTTCGTTTTCAGTCAGTTGATTCATAACGGTTCCTCCTTATATTATTTTGTGGCCCCTTTTTCCATTGCACATTCCAACTGCCGCAGCACATCTTCCGAGCCTATCTCTATCTCCATGAAGTCGTCATTGCGCTGTTCATCCATGAAGTCATCGTTGTTCGCGTTGGCCGTTGCCAGTGCAGTTATGATATGATCGGATGTCAGCCTTTTGAGCCCCCTTTTACGAGCTTCTGTTGCAGCAGAGAGGATTTCCTCGTAACCGACGCCATTGTCCCTTGAGTACTGCAGCAGCCGCAGGAAGTCCTTGCCGTTGGAACGGAAGTGTACTCGGAAGAGTTCCTGCATTGCGTGCGGCAGCTGATGGAATGCCTCGGCATGTTCCAGTGCCCCAGTTTTCTTTATGAGGGTGTTGAGATAGTGATTGATGTCCAGGACATATTCTCCGGATTTATAGCTGCGCTCATGTTTGGCAACAGCTTTTCCTGTGTTGTCACAGGCCACTATCTTCTCGCTGTATAGTTTTACCGGTATCGTTTGTCCTACGAGATTGTCGGGGACGGAGTAATGGACGCCTTTTACTGTGACTGTCGACTGCTTGTCAACAGAGTATGCCTCCACTTCAAAGCATCCGAACTCGCCCGGATATGACTGAAGGGCTGAGAGTTCCTCCGCATACATATCGACTTTACCCTGGGTATATTTGCTCCCCTCCTCAGCGTTTATCTGGTCACATATTTTGTCCAGCCATTGCTGCGCCTCTTCTATCGAGTTAAAGTCTACGGCGGTTGTAAAGGCCCTGCCCCGGACATAGTCTACGCTGCGTTCCACGTTGCCCTTCTCCCAGCCTGCACGGGCATTGCAGAAGCGGAAGTCATACTTGTAGAACGTACACATACGGCGCAGTGTCATCGTGGGCTTCTTGCCTTCGTCTGTGAAGGCAACAGCTACTTTCATGTTATCATAGACCATTATGCGGGGCACGCCTTGGACGTCCTTGAAGAAGTTCCTGTGAGATTCCATGAAGGCAAGTGCATCCTGATGCCGGAAGAGATAGGCCCTGCGTCCCTTGCTGTATGGGAAAGCGAACACAGCCATCGTGAACACCGTTACGGTTCCGCGTATGCGGAGCTTTACTTCGCCCCAGTCGAACTCGCATTCCTGCCCAGGCTCGCGGTGTATCTTGATATACACATCCTTGCTCTTGCCGCTGCGCTCCGCCTTGCGGCGGGCGATGTACTTACACACGCTGGAATAACTCACGTCATACCCTTTCTCAAGCAGCTGTCGGTGTATGTCCTGGCGTTTTAGGCATTGCTTGCGCATACCGGTAGAGCGGCGCTTCTCATTCTCTTTCAGCCACTTGTCAATCTCGTCCGTTACTGGCTTCAGCAACACTCGCGGCGTATAACGTCGTTGTTTGTAGCGCGGCATCTCTCGAAGCACCCGATTGAGTCCTCCTTCCGGATCCGCGGCGATAGCCGCTTCATAAGCATGTACAACCTTGGAGACAGTCTTTCTGTCCACGCCGAGTTTGCGGGCGATCGCCCGCAAACTCAGCTCTTCTACTCTGTAGTAGTGAAGAATCTGTTCGTAAATGTCCATATCTATCATCGTTTTGATATTTGCTCCTAAGCAAATCAAAACACCTGATTAGTGGACCATTTTTCAATTACAATAGTGGGGGAAAATTGAATTACTATCTACACTATACAATTATTCGTAGTGTTTTCTTGCTCTGTTTTTGAGCAAATATATACCAATATCCGTGTAATAATACCACTTGAAATAAGCAGTACGTCAAGTATTTACGTTGTTAAAAGCGCCGTTTCTGATTGCGAAATATGAAAACAAGAATGGGGTTCTGAAAACGATGAAGAAGCTGCCCGGCAAACCGCTTCGCGGCCGCAATGTTCTTGCATAAAAAAAGAAGATTTTCTTCCTTTTCTGTGAAAATATTTATATATTTGCAGTACATTATCGTTGTGTGATGTACAAGAAAAACCCATTATTGCAGTTTGCAGGGATACCTGTTACGGGAGCAGACATAAAGTCTTGCTTCCTGCATCTTGCATCCCCGGAAAAGAAGATCCAGTCGCTGGAAAAGAGCGGAGAACTTATTCGGCTCAAGCGCAATCTATTTATTGTAAACCATGAACTGACAGGCAAGTGGACGGATGAGAGGCTTTGTGCCAACCATATTTACGGACCATCATACGTTTCTTTCCAGTGGGCTCTGCGCTATTACGGGATGATTCCGGAACGTGTTTATCTGGTCACCTCGGCGACTACGAAGCGCACTCGTTTTTTTGAAACACCGATAGGAAACTTCAGTTACGTCCAAGTTCCGGTTTCATACTTTCCCATCGGAGTTGAATCTCATGAGGAACAAGGAGTCAGTTTCCTCATGGCATCTCGCGAGAAGGCTTTGTGTGATACTATTCTTCTGGACAACTTCGTCCCAGGCCAGTCAATGAAGTCCCTGGGCATTTATCTCGAAGAGGATATGAGACTCGATATGGATGTCCTGCCAGAGTTGGATACCGAGATTATTGAGCAATGTGTCCAAGCTGGACGAAAGACTCAAATATTCAAGAACCTGATTAAACTTATCAAGCAATGACTACATATGAGTCCATGTTGGCCGGCTATGGCAATATCGAGGGATCAGCTCTTATGAATGCCGAACAGGAGGTTTGCCAGAAGATAGCATTGGCCGGGCTTCACAGAGGCGGTTTTTTTGATCACGCGGCGTTTTATGGCGGCACCTGCCTCCGGCTCTTCCATGGCCTGCCAAGGTTCTCGGAAGATATGGATTTCTCCCTTATTGAAAAGCGGGACGATATTCATCTTGAGAATTATTTCGATGCCATACGCGAAGAGTTCCATATCGCAGGCTTCGACGTTACAATTACCAAAAAAGAAAAGAAAGCTTTCGGGAAAGTAGAGTCTGCATTTCTGAAGGAGAACACAGAAGCATACGACATCAAGTTCCAGGCAAAGAGAACGGTTAAGGTTAAAATAGAACTCGATACTGACCCGCCGCTTTTGTTCAATACCGAACAAAAAATTCTCAAGCTTCCATATTCATTCATGGTTCGCTGCTTTACCCTTCCGGATCTGTATGCAGGAAAGATGCATGCGTTGGTCTATCGTGCATGGCAGCGGCGCGTAAAGGGACGAGACTGGTATGACTTCGAATGGTATGTCCGATACAATGTACCGCTGGATTTCAAGCATCTCCAGGAAAGAATCCGGGAGTTCAGTGGAATCGAGGTCAGCCTCGAAGAGTTTATGTCTAAATTGCGCGAGAAACTGGCCGGGACGAATATCGACAATGTCAAGCAAGAAGTAATCCCTTTCATCGACGAAAGCCATCTTCGGACGCTGGACATCTGGTCCAACGACTATTTTCTGCAGTTGGTGGATATGATTAAGATTCAATAATGAATAATACTATGACCGGTGTAGCCAAGGCTATAAAGATGATAGAATCTAGCAAGCAGTAAAGCATAATCAGTTTTTGTTGAGATTCACACTATGCAATGCATCCAATACACCGGCAACAACTACGACGAGATTAAGCGATTCTGCGGCGACAAGGTCCTTGCCCCATATTTCTGTATGGGATTCTCAATGCTTTCTCTGGAGACGGCAGAAGGATGGGTCTCGGTGAATGAGGGGGACTTTATTGTTAAGGATTCCAGCGGGGTGCTGTACGTCGGCTAAAACAACTACCTCATCAGGGCGTCCCACCAGCGGTCGGGGAGGATGCTGTGGGCGAAGACGGCGATATGGGAGCCGAAGCCGGTGCGGTAGCGGGTCCTGGGACGGTGGGAGTTCACAGCGCGCGAGATAGCCTTGGATATAACTATCGGCGACGATATGAAGTTGCCGGTGTAGGCCTTGCGCATGGTGTCGGCCTGTTCGTTTGCGGTCTGCTGATAAACGGTGCCCTTTGAGGATTCAACCAGATGGTCGGCGGCGATGATGCCCCAGTCGGTCTTGATGGCACCTGGCTCTATGATGCTGACATCGATGCCGAAGGGCTTCAGTTCTATCCTCAGGGCGTCGCTTAGGGCCTCTACGGAGTATTTTGATACATGGTACCAGCCGCCGTACTGGAACACGGTTTTGCCGGCAACGGAGGCGAGGTTGATGATGCGGCCGCCGCCCTGGGCACGCATCTGCGGGATGACGAGTTTGGTGAGGGCGGCCAGGCCGAATACATTGACCTCAATCTGGCGGCGGGCATCTTCCATCGTCACGTTCTCAATGGCGCCAAAATAACCGTATCCGGCATTGTTGATGAGTACATCTATGCGCCCTTCGGCGTCTATTACAGCCTTCACACCTGCTTCCATGGAGGCCTGGTCGGTGACGTCCATCTTGAGGGCGGTTACGCCCAGAGGTGCGAGCGGTTCTATCTTTTCCGCGCGGCGGGCGGCGCCATATACCTTATGGCCCTGCTCCGCCAGCATCTTTGCAGTGTTATAACCGATGCCGCTGCTGGCACCGGTTATGAGGATTACTTTGGGGTCCATAGTATTATTTTACAATCCTGCCGGTGATTTCGCCGCAGCTGCAGGCAGCGGCATTGGCCTCGTCGGTGTCGATGTGCATGGCCAGGGCGTATTTCTTGCTGACGCGGACCACTGTGTCGCCGAAGATTATCTTGCGGCCGGTTTCCTGCTCAACCTCAACGTTGACTATCTGGCCGTTGGAGACACCGAATGCTTCTGCATCCTCAGGGGTCATGTGGATGTGACGTTTGGCAACTATTACCCCCTCTTTAAGATCAACCTCACCGCAGGGGCCAATGAGTTTGCAGGGGGCGCTGCCGGCCACATCGGCGCTTTCGCGGACCGGAGCGGTGATGCCCAGAGTGCGGGCATCGGTAAATGAAACTTCAACCTGATTCTCAGGGCGTACAGGACCGAGGATGGACATCTTGAGGCTCGATTTGGGGCCTACTACCTCAACCTTTTGATTTGTGGCAAACTGGCCGGGCTGGGAGAGGGCTTTCTTGAATTCCAGCTGTGCGCCGGCACCAAAGAGGATTTCCAGGGTTTCCTGGGTTACATGTAAATGACGTGCAGAAGTTTCAATAATAAAGTTCATATCTGATTGTTTTATGTTTTAGAATGGATATCCTATACCGAGATGTATTGCAGAGCCGTAGCTGGAGAACCACTCGCGGGGAGCAAGCCACCGTTGCAGGGCGGGGTCATAGCCTTTGATGCCCCAGTCCAAACGAATCAGCAGCAGGCCAAAGTCGAGGCGGGCGCCCAGACCCCAGTCCATACCAATGGATTGGGGAAGATTGTTGAGGGAGAATACAGACAGGTTGTATTCTTCATCTGATAAGCTATCTTCTTTAGGGAGGTTCCAGATGTTCCCGATATCGGTGAAAATAGCTCCGTTAATCTTCCAGACCAGCGGGAACCGGAATTCCAGGTTGGTTTCCAGACGCATATCGCCGACCTGGTTGTATATCGCAAATGATTTGTCAAGCTGTGAGAGGCCGGGGCCTATGCAACGGGATTGCCAGCCTCGCATTGAACTGGCACCTCCGGCGTAGAACATCTGCTCCATAGGCATGGAAAACAGAGAGTTGCCATAAGCATATCCTACGCCGCCCAGGAATCTGGCGGCAAGGGCCATCTTATTGTCGCGGCCAAAGCGGAGCGTTCCTACAGCGGTTACCTGTGTGCGGACATACTGTGAATAGGGGATTCCCCAGATGATGTGCTGTCCGCGCCGGTTTTCATCCATATAACTGTTGAGCAAGCTGAGTCCAAGGCCAGAAGATGCCAAATCCCCGCGAAGGTAGAAGTAACTTACAGTGGGGTTGACTTTTGTGTTTGTAGTGTAATATACCGACGCATTCATACCCATATCAAAGTGGTCTTGATAGAGGTACTGCAGGTAGCTGCTGTTCAGGTTGGAATAGAAATCGGGGTCGATGTTGAAAATCTTGATGATGCTCACGTTGGGCACCTTTACAGAGAACCTGAGGTTGCGTGCGGAGCTCCATGTATATCCGTAAGAACCTGAGAAGATGTTGCGGGTATATTCGGGTCGGTTCTGGTAGTTGTAGGCCAGCGAGAAGTCTGTAGAGGGGAGGTTGGGGGTGGTGCTCTTTATAAAGGGCAACAGCAGCAGTTTGGGGAACCTGAGACTGGTGGTGATCGCAAACTCGTTGCTGTGGGTGTTGTCGTTGAATTTGAACTGGAAGTTGCCGCGGAAACCGAGGCTGAGCACCTCTCCGCCGTGGAACAGGTTGAAATGGTTGTAAGTAAACGACGGTGTTATACCTATCAGGCCGGCAGAGTTGGTGGAGGCATCCATATTGACCTCGAAGTTCTGAGACCGTGAGGGGGTCAGAGCTATATTGCAATCCACGTTGCCTGTGGTGTCCACGGGGTTGAGGCTGATGTTTACGGTGTTGAAACAGCGGTTGCTGGCAAATCGCTGGTACGTGGTGTTGATCAGTTCTTCGCTATAGGGCATCCCGCTCTTGATCAGGTTCAGGTTATCAAGAAAACCGAGTCTTACATTCATGTTGCGGGGCAGCTCGTAACTCACGTAACGGATGGTGTGCTGCTTGAGTTTCCGGGCCATCGAGGGAGACTCGTTGCGGGTATAGTTGCGCAGTTCCACCCGCAGCATGGCAGAATCGGGTACCGACAAAGTGTCGGCAAAATTGAACATATAGTTCTTGGTGAAGCCGTAGTAGCCTTTGTTACGCAAGAGGGTGGCGATGCGGGTTGCCTCGTCCTCAAGGCTCTGCTCGGAGAGTATCTCTCCGGTGTGGATGGTGCGGGAAGAGGAGTCGGCAGCCATTATCTCACGTATAGTGGAATCGGCCACAAAATATTCCAGTTTCTGGATGGGGTATTGTTTGCCAAGCTTGACCAGATAGTTCACAATGGCTTTGTTGCGCCCCCGCCGGGAGATAATTGTGTCGACGGAGGAGTTGTAGTAGCCCTCGTATTCCAGGTGGCGGAGCATACCGTCCCGGCTGGCCTCTATAGTGCCCGGGTCCATCACGGTCGGCGCTTCAAACGGTGAGCGGATGCCTAAAATGCTCGGGGTCGCGCTCTGTTTGATAAATGGGGTAAGGTCGTTGCTGGGATAACTCTTCGAGTTGGTGACAATGACGTGGTTCTTTGTGAGGATATACTGCCCCTTCTCCAGTTTCTTTGCTCCGGCGCAAGCGGTGACCGCCGCTATCACAAGTGCGGCTGTCGCCAGGCTGTATATTCTCTTGACCCCTTTCATTGCTTCTATAATACGCAAAAATAGTTATTTTTGTACATGATTTCAAAGGCAGATATCAAAAGGATACGCGCGCTGGGCAGCAAAAAGCAGCGCGAACTTAGCGGCCTGTTTGTGGTGGAGGGGGAAAAGATGGTTGCCGAGGCCCTATCAAGCGGGTTTGTGGTGGAGGAGGTCCATCGTATTGAAGATATCGGCGAGGAGGCAATGGGGCGCATTTCACAGCTGAATTCGCCCTCCCCGGCGCTGGCTGTGGTGAGGATGCCTGAGGCCCCTTCTGCGGCAGAAATCGTTGCCCTGATAGCTTCCCGCCCGCTGTGCCTGGCGCTGGATTCTGTGCGCGATCCCGGCAATCTTGGTACAATAGTACGTATTGCTGATTGGTTTGGAATTGACGCTGTTTTCGCTTCCTCGGATACTGTAGAGTTGTATAACCCAAAGACCGTTCAGGCTACGATGGGAGCAATATTCCGCCGTAAGGTGATATACTGTGACTTGCCCTCGGTTGCGGGGTGTTTTCAGAAGGCCGGGATGCCTGTGTACGGCACATTCCTGGATGGCCGCGACATCTATTCTGAGGCTCTCCTGTCTGAGGGTCTGATTGTAATGGGTTCTGAATCTAACGGAATCGGCGCAGATATGGCTGCAAAAGTCACCTCCAGACTCTACATTCCGCCATACCCGCGCAATGCCGTCGGCAGCGAGTCGCTCAACGTCGCCATCGCCACCGCCGTTACCTGTGCATTATTCAGGAAATAGCTTACTCTCTTATTTGAACCAGGTGGTGATGTGGTCCCTCGCAAAAAGGAAATAGACTGCAATCCCTATCCAGCTTGTAGCCAGTACTAAAATAGCGCAGATAATCTTGCCGATTGTGTGATTATTAAGTTATAATGTGTCTTGTTTAAGAGATTCTATGTAACGGGAGATGCGGCTCAACTCGCGGGGAATGGAGATCCCCTGTGGACAGTGCTCGATGCAGTCGCGGCAGCTGATGCAGTGGTCGGCCTGACGGATGGTCTCCACGGCGCGGTCGTAGCTCACCAGGTAGGCGCGTTTGAGTTTCTTGTAGTCCGCCTGTTCTTGTGTCTGCGGGTAGCGCCCTTCTGTCACTGAGTCGTTGTAGTGGCGGAAAATGCCCGGGATATCCACGCCCCAGGGGCAAGGCATGCAGTAGTTGCAATAGTTGCAGTTCACAATCGGGTAATCTTCCATCCATTTTGCCATCCTCTCCAGAAAATCCATCTCTTCATCACTTAACGGCTTGAAGTGTGTGAAGGTGTCGATATTATCCAGCAGCGGGTCCATGGAGGCCATACCGCTGAGGATGCACAGCACTCGCGGGAAACTGCCGCAGAAACGGAATGCCCAGGAAGCCAGTGATTTGTCTGGTTCGCGCTCCTTCATCTGTTTGGCGATGCCGTCCGGCACGCTGGCGAGGCGTCCGCCAAGCAAGGGCTCCATTATCACCATAGGTATCTCTCGCTTGTCAAGCTCTGAATAGAGGTAATCGGCATTTACGTTCCGTTTGGGGGCGGCGTGAGTCCAGTCTTTGTAATTGAGTTGTATCTGGCAGAAGTCCCAGTGTATCTCTCCGTTGTCGTGCATCTTGAGAAAGTGGTCAAACATCTCCCGGATGCCGTGAAAAGAGAATCCGAGGTTGCGGATGCGGCCTGCTTCACGTTCTGCCTTTACAAAATCTATCAGGCCGTTGTTTACATAACGGTCGTTGAATTGCTCCATGCTGCGGCCGATATTGTGCAGCAGGTAATAGTCAAAATAGTCGGTTTTCAGCTGCTCAAAAGAGTCGCGGTACATCTTGAGCGACGCAGCCTTGTCAAAGTCGCCGAAGTTTGAGAGCTTGGTGGCGATGAAGTAGCTGTCGCGGGGATGGCGGCTCAGGGCGATGCCGGCGGCCTTCTCTGACTGCCCCTGCAGGTAGGCGGGGGAGGTGTCGAAATAATTGACGCCGTGCGCCAGTGCATAATCGACCATCTCGTTCACCGCCTCCTGGTCAATGACCTGCACCCCGTCCTTGTCATTCATGGGCCAGCGCATGCACCCGAAGCCCAGCAGGGAGACCTTGTCGCCTGTAGCCGGGTTTATGCGATACTCCATTTGGCCTGTGCCTTTGTCAGTGCCTGTGGTGTTGCCGGGTTTACAACCGGTAGCAGCAAGGGTGAGTGCGCTTGCGCCGGATATTTTTATAAAGTCTCTGCGATCCATGGCTAATTCTCATTAAGGTGGTTATGGCGGCCAACTACGGTGATTGCGCTCAAAGGGCGCACCGGGCAAAGATTCTCGCAAGCGCCGCAGCCAATGCAAAGGTTCTCGTTCACTACAGGGCGCTGGTGTTCAGCATCTCCGGTATGCACCATCTCGATTGCGGCGGCGGGGCAGTGGCGGGCACAGTTGCCACAATGTGTGCCACTCTCTGCTACGCACAGTTCGCGATTGATGATGGCCAGACCGACATGATATTGCGTTTTCTCTTCGCGGGATATCCTGCTGATGGCTCCGGACGGGCATACCTCGCTGCAACGGGTGCACTCTGGTCTGCAATAACCGCGTTCATACGACATCTCGGGCTGCATCAGATGCTCCAGGGTGGCGCTGGGGCGGAGCACATTGTTGGGGCAGGCGGCCACACATAGCTGGCAGGCGGTGCATCGGCTGTAAAAGTCTTTCACGCTTTTGGATCCCGGAGGAGTTACGGGCACTTCACGTTCCGGCGCCTTTTTGTCAAGCAATACCGCAAGCCCGCCGTCGGTCTTTTTCTCCTGGGCGCTGAGGGCAATGCTGCCCGCAGCCAGGGCGGCACCGGTGATAAATGCGCGACGGGCGTTCTGCCCTTCGGCGTTGGGAGCGGCCGCAGGTTTTTCCGCCTTTTTGGAAACTGTGCCACGACCCCATGCAAAACGATATTTGAGTGCGTCGAACTGGCAGTCTTCCAGACAGTTGAAACAGTCCACACAGCGGGAATAATCTATCTTATGCGCGGCAATATTGATGCAAGATGCCTTGCAGTTGTGCTCGCACTTTTTGCAGTTGCGGCACTTGTCGGCGTCAATCACCGGGCGGAACATCGCAAAGCGGGAGAGCAAACTGAGGGTGGTGCCCACCGGGCAGACGGTATTGCAATATGTACGGCCGCCGCGCCACGCGAGCACAATCAGGACTATCAGGGTCACGGCAGCAATAATAAAGGTCGGAAGGCTGCGCATCCACACCTCACGGCTGTAAAAAGCATAGCTGCCGGTGCGCTCTGCGATAGCGGCCAGAAGATTGTTGCCCAGAAGGATGACCGGCTGTAAGAGGTTCTGCACTATGCGGCCCCAGGCGCTGTAGGGGGCCAGCAAGGCGACTATCGCCTGAATGCCAATAATCAGCGCCGCTAAGAACAGAACCCAGATAATGTATCTGAGCCACCTCTTCTCCGGGCTCCAGCTGTAGGGTTTGTTGTTATTGTGACGTCGTTTGTGGCTCGCTCCAAAATGGGCAATGACGTCCTGGAATACGCCCAAGGGACATATAACGGAGCAATATATGCGGCCAAAAATGAGTGTGATCAGCGCCAGGGCAGCGATTACCGCCAGGTTCAGTGCCATTACCGCAGGGAGAAACTGCACCTTTGCCATCCAGGAGAGCCATCCGTGCAGCGCCCCGGTAAAGTCCAGAAGCAGCAGCGTTATCCCTGCAAAGAACAAGGTGCCGATAGTTATGCGTAGTTTTCGAAACATCAGACTAATAGTTTTGTCTTGTAAAGATAGACTTTTTTCAGCACAGAAAACAACTTGTTTAGCTGCCACGGCAAAGGATTGCATGCGACTCATCGAGGGACGCGAAATTTCCGAAAGAATTAGTATATTTGTAGGTTGTAAAATCTCAAAGAATTTATGGCGATAGTCAGGGAACTGAATGGCGTTAAGCCGATAATCGGGCGCAGGTGCTTTTTGGCGGAGAATGCCGCCATCATTGGGGATGTGAAGATGGGTGATGACTGCAGTATCTGGTACAGTGCGGTGCTGAGGGGCGATGTGAATCCTATAATTATGGGTGACCGGGTGAACATACAGGACGGCGCTGTGTTGCATACACTTCACAAGCGTAGCGTGGTTGAGATAGGAAACGACGTCTCCGTGGGCCACAACGCCGTTATCCACGGAGCCAAGGTTGGCAACAATGTGCTGGTGGGGATGGGTGCCATACTGATGGACAATGCCGTTATCCCGGACAATACCATAATTGCGGCCGGAGCCGTGGTGCTCAGCAATCAGGTGCTGGAGCCGGGCATTTACGCCGGTATCCCTGCAAAAAAAGTGAAGGAGGGGAGCGAAAAGATAGCTGAGATGGCTCACAACAATGCGCAGGGCTATATGAAATACAAAGCCTGGTTTGATGACGGCATCGGCGGATGCTTTGATTGGAGCGAGTCGGAAGAAGATGTAGAGGACGAGTTTGACTACGAGCCCACCGGCGAGCTGGGCGGAGGAAACCTGGCGGAGCCTACTGGTGAAAATTAGTAAGACAGAGCGATGCATATAGGGATTGCGGGAAATATTGGCAGCGGAAAGACTACGCTCACACGGATGCTTTCTGAGCATTACGGGTGGACTCCGCAATACGAGGCCGTGACCTACAACCCTTATCTGGAAGATTATTATAAGGACATCCAGCGCTGGTCGTTCAATCTGGAGGTTTACTTCCTCACGCAGCGCTTCAAGGACCTGCTGGATATTGCAGAGAGCAAGGAGACGGTTATCCAGGACCGGACGGTGATGGAGGGTGTGAATA
Source organism: Bacteroidales bacterium (assembly GCA_017529425.1). Lineage (GTDB taxonomy): Bacteria > Bacteroidota > Bacteroidia > Bacteroidales > UBA932 > Equibacterium. The sequence continues at coordinate 12,902 of JAFXNQ010000051.1, forward strand.
TCTTTGTGGAGAACAACCGGGCCATGGGGAACATCTCAGAGCGCGATTATCAGGCATATATGGAGTTGTTCCGAGTGATGATGCGCATGGTGCGGCTTCCGGACCTCCTCATCTACCTGCGCTGCAGCGTACCGCATCTGGTAGGCCAGATACAGAAGCGCGGTCGCGAATACGAGCAGGGTATCAGCCTGGAATATCTCAATGGGCTCAACGACCGTTACGAGAAATGGATTGCAGACTACAAGGGCAAAGTGATAACCATTGATGCAGACCGGCTGGATTTTGTGGAGCGTCCGGAGGATTTTTTTGAGATAACAAATATCATTGATGCCCATGTGTACGGCTTATTCAGTGATTTGAGCCCGAAGGGCGATGGTAAGTCCCTGACCGGGGCCCCCGACAAGCTTGCTTGTTGGGGTGTAAACCCGAGGGAAGGGATTTAGGGATGGGGACACGTTATAATGTGCGTTGGGTATATTATAAAACGGTTGTGGTTAGGAAATAGGTTTAGAGATAGCTAGATTATGACTAAAGGATATATATCACAGATTATCGGCCCGGTTATCGACGTTTCGTTCGAGGCGGGTATCAGGGAGGAGGATCTCCCGTCGATCCACCACGCAATGACGGTCCGCCGCCCGGACGGTCGCGACCTCATAATTGAGGTGCAACAGCATATAGGTGAGAATACCGTCCGCTGCATCGCAATGGACTCTACCGACGGACTTTACCGCGGTATGGAGGTTGTCAACGCGGGGGCATCCATCACCATGCCGGTCGGCAAGCAGATCAAAGGACGTCTTATGAACGTCACCGGAGACGAAATCGACGGCATGGAGGGCTTGGACCGCAGTTCTGCAGTCCCTATCCACCGCGATCCGCCGCCATTCGATACCCTTACCACCAGCCAGGAGGTGCTTTACACCGGCATCAAGGTGATCGATCTGCTGGAGCCTTACGTCAAGGGCGGTAAGATCGGCCTCTTCGGAGGAGCCGGAGTGGGCAAGACGGTGCTCATCATGGAGCTCATCAACAACATCGCCAAGAAACACCACGGCTACAGCGTCTTTGCCGGAGTGGGAGAGCGTACCCGCGAGGGTAACGACCTGCTGCGCGAGATGATAGAGTCGGGCGTCATCCGCTATGGCGACGAGTTCGTCAAGGGGATGGAAGAGGGCAAATGGGACCTCTCCAAAGTTGATAAGGTGGAGCTGGCAAAGAGCCAGGCGACCCTTATTTTCGGACAGATGAGCGAGCCCCCGGGAGCGCGTCTCTCGGTGGCGTTGAGCGGCCTTACGGTGGCGGAATCTTTCCGCGACGGTGCCGACGACAGCTCTGCAAGCGGTCCGCGCGACATCCTTTTCTTCGTAGATAACATTTTCCGTTTCACCCAGGCTGGCAGCGAGGTTTCTGCGCTGCTGGGACGTATGCCCTCTGCTGTGGGTTACCAGCCGACTCTGGCAACAGAGATGGGTCAGATGCAGGAGCGCATCACCTCCACCAAGAGCGGTTCAATCACCTCGGTGCAGGCTATCTACGTCCCGGCCGACGACCTCACTGACCCGGCTCCCGCAACAACCTTTTCACATCTGGATGCGACTACCGTGCTGAGCCGTAAGATTGCCGAGCTCGGTATCTATCCGGCCGTGGATCCGCTGGAATCGACCTCCCGCATCCTTGCTCCAGAAATCGTGGGCGATAATCACTACAATACCGCCCAGCGCGTAATACAGATACTGCAGCGATACAAGGAGCTGCAGGATATCATCGCCATCCTTGGCATGGACGAGCTCAGCGACGAGGACAGGCTCATCGTCAACCGTGCCCGCCGGGTGCAGCGCTTCCTCTCGCAGCCCTTCACCGTGGCGGAGAAGTTTACGGGTGTGCCTGGCGTGATGGTGAACATAGAAGACTGCCTGCGCGGCTTCAATATGATTCTCAACGGAGAGGTGGACCAGTTCCCCGAGCAGGCATTCCTCAACGCCGGTACCATAGAGGAGGTTATGGAAAGGGGTGAGAAGATGCTCCAGAACATTCAGCAGAAATGATGAAGCTGAAAGTCATAACACCGGTAGGCTGCACTGTAGATGCTGCAGTGAGCAAGGTGTTCCTGCCAGGAGGGGCGGGGGCATTCGAGGTCCTGCAGGGCCATGCTCCGCTGATCAGTACCCTTGAAAAGGGGCTGGTGAGGTATGAGCAGGACGGCGTTATGAGGGAGTATCCCGTGGAGACGGGTTTTGTAAAGGTTGATGACAACACTATAGTGGTTTGTACAGAAAAGTGATGAAGATGTTCCTCAGATATGCTCTCGTGGTTGCAATCGCACTGGTTGCCCCGTTACTTGCATCGGCTTCCGGCCATGGCGACGGGGAGGCGTTCAGCCCCAAGGAGATGGTGATGGAGCATCTGGCCGACTCGTATGAGTGGCACATAACCTCTTTCAAGGGGCACGACATAATTGTACCCCTGCCGGTGATAGTCCGCTCTTCTACGGGCTGGCATATATTCTCTTCAGACAAGATATGTCACGAAGGTTCGGTTTATGAAGGGCTCTATATCGCCCGCGAGGGAAAATACAAAGACAAGATTGTAGAGGATGTGGACGGCGCCCAGAAGCGGCCGCTGGATATTTCTCTCACCAAAACCGCCTGCGGTGCGATTTTCTCGCTGCTGGTGGTTATGATACTCTTTCTGGTTGCAGCCCGTGCATACAAGAAGCGCGATGAGGTGGACTACTGCCCCAAAGGGCTGGCAGGCCTGATGGAGTGGCTCATAAGCTCAATTCTGGACAGTGTGATAAAGCCCTGCGTCGGAAGTAACTGGCGAAAGTTTGCCCCATATCTGCTCACTGCGTTCTTCTTCATATTCGTCACCAACCTGCTGGGTCTTATACCCATCTTCCCGGCTGGGGCGAACGTTACAGGAAACATAACCGTTACACTATTCATGGCGGTGATGACTATGCTGGCGGTGAACCTGTTTGGAAGCAAGCACTACTATAAGGAGATTTTCTGGCCCGACGTACCTGTATTCCTGAAGGCGATTCCCCTGATGCCGCTGATTGAGATTATCGGAATATTCACCAAGCCCTTCGCGTTGATGATGCGTCTTTTCGCAAATATTCTCGCCGGGCACTCTATCATACTGAGCCTCTGCTGCATCATTTTCGTAACGGTTCACATGGGTGCGGCCGTAAACGGGTCGATGACTGTGGTGGCGCTGCTGTTTATGATATTTATGAACTGTCTGGAATTGCTGGTTGCATTCCTGCAGGCCTATGTATTTACAATGCTGTCGTCAGTCTTCATAGGCCTGGCGCAGGAGGGACATTAATAGAAGATTAAAAGGAAATTATTTATAAACCATTAATAAAAAAGTTACTATGGAATTAGCAAAAATGGCTGCCGCAATAGGTGCAGCATTGTGCGTTTTCGGAGCCGCATGGGGCATCGGTAAAATCGGTAAATCGGCAATGGAGGCAATCGCCCGCCAGCCGGAGAGTGCCGGTAACATCCGTACCTCAATGATTATCGTAGCAGCTCTCATAGAGGGTGTATCTCTCTTTGCAGTAGTAGTCTGCTTCATGGCGCTCTAATACTTCGCAGGACAGACTATGGGACTTCTGACACCATCAGGTGGTCTGTTGTTCTGGATGACGATTGCCTTTGGGGTGGTCTTCTTCATCCTGGCAAAGTTTGCCTTTCCGGTGATTCTGGACTCCGTCGAGAAGCGTGAGAAATATATCGGCACGCAACTCGACGCAGCCAGGGCCGCCGAGGTCCGCATTGCCTCCCTTGAGGCAGAGGGGGAGAAGATCATAGCCGATGCCGAGCGCGAGAAGGTCAGCATCCTGAAAGATGCCGCCGCCAGCCGCGACAAGATTGTGGGTGATGCCCGCGAAACGGCGCAGGAAGAGGCGTCCCGCATCATTGCCGAGGCCAAGAAACAGGCTCAGGAAGAGAAAGATGCTATCCTTGCCAGCGCCCGTGGAGAGGTGGCCAAGATTGCCATTGCGATGGCAAGTAAGGTACTTCGTGGCCAGTTGAGTGACAACGATGCGCAGACTGCTCTGCAGGAGATACTTGGCGACGAAGCTTCTGGCGAAAAGGTTTAACGGATTATGAACGGCGGACTTATAGCAAAACGGTATGGCGCTGCGCTTGAGCAGTATGCCGCGGAGTGCGGGCAGCAGAAAGAGTGTTATCGCGATGCCCGTGCGATGCTGGCGGTATTGACTCATCTGCACGACTATCTGCGTTCGCCCCATCCTGCGGCAGAGAAAATGGCGCTTCTGGAGAAGGCGATGCCAAAGGCTTGCCCCGCGTTTATGCGCTTCCTGAAGTTGGTCACTGCGCACCGTCGCGAGGGTCGGCTTATCACCATCCTGCATACCTACATCGACATCTATAAGAAGGATCACGGGATTGTATCGGCTCATCTCACGGTGGCCGCACCGGCTTCTGAAGGGCTGCTGGAAAAGCTCGAATCGCTAACGAAGGAGAGCACCGGAGCCAGGGAAGTGGAGATTGAAGTAGAGGTGAATCCCTCCATTATCGGGGGCTTTATCTACAGGGTGGAAGACCGCCGCATCGACGCCAGTGTACAGCGCCAGATAAATGATTTGAAAAAAGCATTTGAATTTAACAACACCAACAGAATAATTTAGGTTGTAATGGAAGAGAGTATCAGACCCTCCGAAATATCAAAAGTGTTGCTGGAAGAACTCCGGCAGATTGACCTCAGCGCCAAGACAGAAGAGGTGGGAGAGATGCTCAGCGTCAGCGACGGCGTGGTCCATATCTGGGGCCTGGGCGCTGCAGGCGCGGGTGAACTCCTGGAACTTGCCGGTGGCGGCAAGGCGGTGGTCATGAACCTTGAAGCCGACAACGTCGGCGCCGTGCTGCTGGGTTCCAGTGACAATGTCAAAGAGGGCGAAGTAGTTAAGCGCACCTACCGCACCGCCTCAATAGAAGTGCGGGAGTCGATGCTGGGCAGGGTCATTACCCCCTTGGGCGAACCTCTTGACGGCGGTGGCGAAATCAGCGGTGAGAAGTTCCGTATGCCTCTGGAGCGCAAGGCGCCGGGCGTGATTTTCCGTCAGCCGGTAGCACAGCCGTTGCAGACGGGTATAAAGGCCATCGACTCTATGATCCCCATCGGACGCGGCCAGCGCGAGTTGATTATCGGTGACCGTCAGACCGGCAAGACATCCATTGCAATCGACACCATAATAAACCAGCGCGCCGGCTACGAGAACGGCGACCCGGTTTATTGCATCTATGTCGCCATCGGTCAGAAGGCCTCTACAGTTGCGACCATCGTAGAGACCCTCCGCCAGCATAAGGCGATGGATTATACGGTGGTGATTGCCGCCACTGCCGGCGATTCTGCCGCAATGCGCTATTATGCACCGTTTGCGGGTGCCGCCGTCGGCGAGTATTTCCGCGATACGGGGCGTCACGCTCTGGTGATATACGACGACCTCTCCAAGCAGGCCGTGGCATACCGCGAAGTGTCGCTGATCCTCCGCCGCCCCTCGGGCCGCGAGGCATATCCAGGCGATATCTTCTATCTCCATTCAAGGCTTCTGGAGCGTGCTGCCAAGATCATTGAGCAGCAGGAGGTTGCAGAGATGATGAACGACCTGCCGGAGAGTATGAAGGGTAAAGTCAAGGCGGGCGGTTCGCTCACCGCGCTCCCTATCATCGAGACGCAGGCGGGCGACGTGTCAGCATATATCCCGACTAATGTGATCTCCATCACCGACGGTCAGATTTTCCTTGAGACCGACCTCTTCAACCAGGGTAACCGTCCCGCCATCAATGTCGGCATCTCTGTATCCCGCGTCGGCGGCAATGCCCAGACCAAGGCTATGAAGAAGGTGGCCGGCACCCTCAAGATAGACCAGGCGCAGTACCGGGAGCTGGAGGCGTTCAGCAAGTACAGCAGCGATATGGACGCCATCTCAATGATGACTTTGGATAAGGGGCGCAAGAACACCAAACTCCTCATACAGCCGCTTCACGCAGTGATGCCTGTGGAGAAGCAGGTGGCTGTGCTCTACTGCGGCACCAAGGCGTTGATGAAGGATATCCCCATCGACAAGGTTCACGAATTTGAGAAGCTGCTGCTGGAACATCTCGCCAGCGGCGATACATTGGAAACTATCCGCACCAAAGGGCTTACACCGGAAGTGGAGGAGGCAATCCGTGCCGCCGCTTCTGTTGTATGCGACGCTATACTTAACTCGTAATGACAGCTTGACATGGCATCCCTCAAAGAGATAAAGGCCCGGATATCGTCTGTAAGGAGCACGCTCAAGATTACGCAGGCGATGAAGATGGTTGCGTCGGCCAAACTGCGCAAGGCGCAGAAGATGGTCGCGGGGCTGGATGCCTACAAGAGTGCGCTGAACGATATCCTTTCGCGTCTTGAGGGACAGATGGCCGGATCGCCGCTGATGCTCAAGCGTGAGGGCAAGACCGCTTTGATTGTGTTTTCCTCTAATACTGCGCTCTGCGGCAGCTATAACTCCAACCTGTTCAAGACTCTGGAGTACAGGCTGGGAGAAATTGCCAAAGAGTATGGAGCCACGGAGATTTATCCGGTTGGTGAGAAGGTCTCCAAGATGGCCCGCAAGGCGGGATATGAGGTCTTCACCGATTTTGTTACGGCTGGTGACAACCTCTCTTACGATGATATGGCGGCAATGGCGCAGTTTTTCCTGGATGGATTCTTACAGGGGCGCTTTGCGAGGGTGGAGTTGCTTTATATGCACTATTTCAGTGCCGCACGGCAGGCAATCAAATGTCGTGAATGGCTCCCCCTGAAATCATCTGCTGCGGCAGCTGCCAATGATGTTGCGTCTGTGACCGACGCTTTGCCGGATATCGTAATTGTTGAGCCGTCACAGAAGGAGGTGGTGGAGAAGCTGCTCCCTTTGGCTATGCGCACCGAGATGTATGCGACCCTTCTGAGCAGCAATGCGAGCGAGAATGCCTGCCGGATGATTGCCATGCAGACCGCCAGCGACAATGCGCAGGATTTGCTCGGGCAGCTCCAACTGACCTACAACAAGCAGCGTCAGCAGGTTATTACAGAAGAACTTACCGATATATCAAACGGAAAGCTGGCTTAGTCCTGCGAGGCAAATACTATCGATGCGGCGATAATTGCGAGTGCGATAATCAGTTTCATTTTGTTTTCGTTTTTGTTTCTGGAACAAAGATGGTGCTCTATGTGTGTAAAATTTTGGGGCACATAATTATTTTTTGTTAATTTTGTTCTAGAATTTTCATACTATGAAAACCAGTACATCTTATTTGGTCGCCAGGTATATCTGGCTGTTGAATCTCATATATGAGGCGGGCTCATACGGCATCTCCCGTGAGGAGATTAACCGCCGCTGGCGCGACTGCATCTACAATGACAATCACGAGCCTGAGATCTCCCGCAAGACGTTTTATAACTACAAGTGTGAGATTGAGAGTCTGTTTGGAATCACGCTGGATGTTTCACGCATTGACGGTCATTTCCGCTACCGCATCGCGGAGGAGGATTCTCTTCAGCGTTCTCAGGTGAAGCGCCTGCTGCTCAATTCGCTCAGTATTAACGAGGCGGTTTCCAACGGAGGTGAACTGGCGGAACGTATCCTGCTGGAGGATATCCCTTCTGCCGGCGGGACCGCCCTCTCTACGATTATTCAGGCTTTGCGTACTAACCGCGCCCTGAGCATTGTCCACAAGAGTTTCAAGCCGGACGCGCATCCTGTGGCTGCGGTGGTGTATCCTCTCTGCCTTAAGTTGCGCGAGCAGCGCTGGTATATGCTTGCCTGGAGACCTTCTGATTCCACGGCCCGTGTCTATGGAGTGGACAGGATAGGGGAGTGTACTGTCACTGATGAGGAGTTTGATGCCCGCAAGGTGGCCGCTCTGGTGCTTGGAGGCAGCCGCGGCGCTGTGCCGGAGGATTATTTCCGCGACTTTTACGGGGTTCTGATTGATGATACCGTGCCGCTTATGGATGTTACCATACGTGTGTATACATCCCAGTATGTCAACTATTTCCGCTCGCTTCCGCTGCACTCTTCCCAGGTGGAGGTGAACACGGTCTCTGCCGGCAGCGATCCTGGTGCGCTATCTGTGCCTGACCACCTGATGGGCGAGTCTTCTTACCAGATTTCTGACAGTGCCTATTCTGACTTTTCATACCATATCCACCCTACGCTGGACTTCACCCGCAAGCTCCTCTCTTATGGCCAGTTTGTCAAAGTCCTCTCTCCGGCGGAATATGTCGCGGAATTCGCCTCTATCTTCCGCCTTGCCGCCGGGAATTATGAGTTAGGGCAATGGAGTTAAAGGATAAATTAAATTGACACAAAAGATGTTGGCCGCCAGGATAATCAGGTTCATCGGCAGGCCGATACGGATAAAGTCACTGAAGCGGTAGCCGCCTGGTCCATATACAAGCATATGGGTGGGTGAGCCGATGGGTGTGGCAAAACTGCTGCTGACGCTGATCATCAGCGCAATGAGGAAGGGGTAGGGCTCATATCCCAATTGAATCGCGGCCTGATACATAATAGGGAAGAACATGGCGCCCGCAGCTGTATTGGAGATGAACTCGGTGATGAATGTCCCCACGAAACAGATGGCTGTCATCACAATGATGGGGTTGGTTCCGCACACATCGAGGATGCCGTATGCCAGCCGTTCGGCAATACCTGTATTCTGGATGGCAAGGCCCAGCGCCACCGATCCGGCAAACACCATCATGATGTCCCAATTGATGGATTCCATAGCCTGGCCCGGAGTGCAGCAGCGCAGCAGAAGCATGGCTGCAGCGGCTAAAAAGGCACACTGCAAAAGCGGCATCACTTTGAGGGCCGACAATACGACCATGGCTAACATGATGGTGGAGGACAAGAGCGTCTTATAGCTGATGTTAGGCACTTGTTCAGAGTCGAAAAACTGCAGCTGGGTGCTCAGTTGAGGAGTGTTTATGTTCAGCTTCGGGGGGCACTCGAGAAGCAGGGTGTCTCCGGCGTGCAGCTTCACCTCGTGGGGAGACTGCTCCAGACGCTTGCCCTGGCGCGCTATTGCTACAAGAACCACATTGTTGTCTTTCTCGAACGTGGTATTTCCCATGACTTTGTGGATGAGGCTGCTGTTGTATGGGATATAGGCTGTACGGAGTTTGCGGTTCTGGTCCACATTGTCCATCGTATATACGTGATGGTCGGCATTCACAAAGCCGTGACTCTTCTTGAGGTCAAGAATCTCGTCTATCTGGCCGGCAAACACCAGCCTGTCACCGCCCATTATCGGCTCGTCGTCGGGCACGGGCGAAATTATATCGTCATAATGGATGATTTCTATGAGCTTGCCGCCGTGAACCTCTGTAAGGCCGGCTTGGGTAACAGTCTTCCCGATATTGGGATTGTCCGACGGTACCAGCAGTTCCACGGTAAATTCCGATGTATCCTCGAATGCCGCCTCGGGAGCCTTGCGGTCAGGCAGCAGACGGCGCATCGCGATGATGGAAATAACACCGATAAACAGGCAGAACAGGCCGGGAATAGTCGTTGCCAATACGTTCATGGCTATGCCCGTCTTGTCGGCGTAAAGGCCGGAGATAATCATGTTAGGCGGTGTGCCGATCAGAGTACATACGCCACCCATTCCAGAGGCATAACTCAAGGGTATCAACAGTTTGGAAGGTGATATCCCCAGTTTCCTGGACCACATCTTGACGATGTTTACAAACAGTGCCACTACAGTGGTGTTACTCAGGAAAGAACTGAGAGCAGCCACCGGCAGCATTAGGCGGGCCACAGCCCCGGAATAAGACTTGGGCTGCCCCAACAGGTGCCTTACAATCCATTGCAGAACTCCTGTATGTGTGAGTCCCGCCACCACAATGAACAGTACTCCGATTACAACAACGGAGGTACTGCTGAAGCCCGAGAAGGCCTCTTTTGCATCCAATACACCCGTCACGAACAAGATGGCGACGGCCCCCATGAAAACCAGGTCGGAGCGTAACTTGGTAAACAGCAGCACGGTGAACATAGTAAACACCGTTAAGATTGTTATCCAGGCATGCAGATTAAAGCCCAGAAACATAAATGACTCGGTTTCCATATCTGTCTTACAGATAAGTTAGAAAATATAGCCGACGGAAAGGGTAAGGAATTGATTCTTTTCCGGAATACCGGCTATCTTGCTGATATTTGTCAGCCCGAATTTATGACCAACTTTTACGCGGATAGTCTCCATAAAGTCTAACCATAAACCGCCTCCAACAGACACGTCAAACCGTTTGCTGTCGGTTGCATAATAGTTATAGGGCGGATATACTGATGTTTCCTGAGAGAGGAGGCCATAATGGAGGGTAGGGCCTGCAAATAATGCAAGGCTCAGATTGTTACTTATACGGAAACTATAGTTGACATCTACCGGTGCAAAAAGTCCAACCTCCCGGTATCTGAGACCGGCAGGGTTAATAAAAGCATAGTTGATTCCCAATCCCGGGGCTATCCCGAGTCTTTCTGTCAGATGCAAGTTATAATCCACTGCGGCCATAACGCCCCTGTAAGCACCTGCTAATTTACCAACTTCATTATTCCCGGCCTTGATTCTGTTTGAAACACCGCCCAATTGAACACTTACCTGTGCATTTGCAATTAGTGTAATAGTGAGCGCAGCAGCCAGTACTAATAACTTTTTCATAGTAGTTGATTATGTTTGGTTAGATATCTTTCCTGAGATTCGTATGCAAAAGTAGGCAAAGAATCGCATCTTCACAAGAAATGCTCGTGGCAGAAGCCTTCGCTTGCAATTCTTTCTGGGCAAAAATCTGCCCTTGAAAGAATTCAAGCTCCGGACTATATCTGCCACTCGCTCTTCGCCAGCAGTCTAGCCAAAGCGCCACACGGACATTTGAGGCTCCCCGAAATAGCGTGGGCGCACCACCTTCACCTTTTCTAAAGCCTTTGGCGCGAGCACTGCCGCATGGGACGGGTGGGGTAAAGGCGCACCTCTGCGCTTTAGCGGGACGAGCCAAGGTATTCTAATAAATTATAAATTTGCGTAGTACAGTCTATTAGCGTTTTATACATGGGACTTGCCACCGAAGTCGTCGCAATAGTCTCAGGCCGCGGAGAGTTACCAGTAGCGTGGTCAATCATATCTCTTGCTGATTCAGGAAAAAGTAATACCTTTGCATCAGTTTGATAAGACACGGTATAGAGGGCTGTTCACAGCGTGCAGAAGTCCCCGCCCCAGGAAGGCCCACTTTTATAAGTAAACTCTTACCGCGCAAGACTGGGGCAAGCATAGCACCTCGCATTTGTCGAGGTGCTTTTTTAATCTTTGATGTCAATAGCAGTAATGCAATACTGTATCTTGATATGCGTTCGCAGTTTCACGCCAACGGTCAGTTTTACTCTTCCTACGCCCGGGCAATCGTGCTCCATTTCTATCATTGCCTGAAATTTGGACTGACTAGTACGTGCCTTTGGCTTTCCTATCCTGACTTTTTTGGCGCATGCTAGTATTCCGTCTAACTGCATCACGGCCAAGGTTGACAAATATGTCTTTGCGGCATGGCGTGCAGTCTCCGAGATGGATACTTTCCGTATGTTGATGTAGTCTTTCAACTCATTATTATATACTCGCTGCGTTGGGTTAGCTGCTTTCCACTCTCTGTAAAACTGTAGAATAATGGCTTGTCTTTGTTCTATTTCCGCAGGATTGTTCCCAATAGGGACGTCTTCTTTGTTGATACACATAATACGTTGATATATAGTTTTTATACTTAGTGGCTTGTCTCGATAATATGCACCCATAACTGGCTGCACATTCCTGTGTAACAATACGATATTCTGGTGAAGGGAGCCGCCTCCAGAATGGAGAACTTACCTTGCTCCTGATTTCATTACCGGCCGATTCGGACGACCGCCTTGCTTGATACAAATGTAACTATTCCGGCCGTTTGAGGCAAGTAGTGGTCGTGATTATTGCACTATAATCCATGCTCGTCATAACTGGGCATCTCTCTTCCGCTCGTGGCAGATGCCTCCGCTTGCAATTCTTTCTGGGCAAAAATCTGCCCTTGAAAGAATTCAAGCTACGGACTATATCTGCCACTCGCTCTTCGCCAGCAGTCCTGCCAAAGCGCCACACGGACAATTGGTGCTTCACGAAACCGAGCGGGCACGCCACATCCAAACTTCCTAATGTCCTAGTGACGAGCACCGCCGCATGGGACGGGTGGGGTAAAGGCGCACCTCGGCGCTTTGGCACGACAGTCATTGTTAAAACGTTGATGAGGTTGATAAAAATCGTTATCTTTGAACGGAAATGAAAGAAACAATGAGCGATATCCAAGAGATTCTCGATGAATTGAGAAGGTTCAACTCTGAGCGGGATTGGGATCAATTTCACAATGGAAAAGATTTGGCGATTGCACTGTCAATAGAGGCCTCGGAACTGCTTGAAGCCTTTTTGTGGAAATCGGCAGAAGAAGCCCCGCTGTTAAAGATTAAGGAAGAACTTGCCGACGTCTTGAACTATGCTTTTCAGATGGCGGATAGGTATAATCTTGATATTAAGCAAATAATGCTTGATAAACTCGCCAAGAATGCGGCGAAGTATCCCGTAGAGAAAGCAAAAGGCTCAGCAAAGAAGTATAACGAGTTATAGCTCCTGTTATGATAGTTTACAACGGCACTAAACAGCTTTTTATTGACGATGTTAGAAGGGGGTGTATAGATTCCAAGATTCTCAATCTGATCCGGGAGAAAGGTTTGATGGGCGGGCAGGAGCGTGAAGTCGAGTCTTGGCATAACTCTATGCAGTTCATGCGCAATATCGTGGACGATCCCGACATTGCAGATGATGTCCAGATAGCCATTGAGTATAATATCCCTCAAACTTCAAAGCGTGTTGATTTCATCATAATCGGGTCGGATCATACCGGCCAGGACAATATAGTCATCGTAGAGTTAAAACAGTGGAGTCGTGCGCAGAAGGTAGATGATGATATGCATTTCAGCGTCAGGACATATCTTGCTAACGACAACAGGATAGTTTGTCATCCTTCTTATCAGGCATATTCGTATTCGAGATTTCTTGTGAATTATTCACAGATCATTCAGGATAATGATATTGCCCTGGTCCCATGTGCTTATCTTCACAATTATCATCCAGAATACAAGTCGGAATTGTCGGATGACATTTATAAAGAGTGGTATACCGCAGCACCGTTTTTCGTCCGAAACGAAACTGTCGAGTTTTCTGAGTTCGTAAAAAAGCATATTTCTAAAAGATCTTCTCGGGGAGACTTGTTGTACTTGATTGAGAATGGGCGCATCCGTCCGACCAAATCATTGCAGGATGCTCTTACTTCCATGGTGATGGGTGTCCCAGAATTCATGCTTCTTGACGAGCAGGCGGTTTGTTACGATATGTGCCTTAAAACAATGCTTCAGTGTCAAAAAGACAAGAAGAAGCGGACAATTGTGATTCAAGGCGGACCTGGAACTGGCAAGTCTGTGCTGGCTGTCAATCTGCTCATGCGTTTTATAAATGACAGCCTAAACGCAGCTTATGTGACGAAGAATAGCGCACCAAGACAGGCGTTCCTTTCTCTTTTGGCCGACGGACATGCTAACAGGGTGGCGGATATCGGTCATCTGTTCCGCTCGCCATTCGGGTTGAATAAGTGCCGGGAAAACGATTTTGATTGTCTCATCGTAGATGAGGCACATCGTCTTGTCAAAAAGATGTATGGTGACTGGGGCGGTGAGAATCAGGTCAAAGAGTGCATTGAATCGTCGTTGTTGACCATTTTCTTGTTGGATGAGGATCAAGCGGTTACAAAGAGCGACATAGGTAGTGTGTCTGAGATCAGCAAATGGTGCGATGCACTTGATTCTCGGCTTATTATGAATCGCGACACAAGGCTCACTTCGCAGTTTAGGTGCAATGGTAGCGACGCATATATACAGTTTGTAGATAATCTCTTTCAAAGGACGGAAGAGCCTGTTGATATAGATTTCTCCGAACTTAATTATGATTTCCGGGTATTCGATAGCCCCGTGGAAATGCGCGATGCATTGCGGGACATCAATCAAATCAATAACAAGGCACGCATGGTTGCTGGTTATTGCTACGATTGGAACGTGAAGAATAATCGTTCAGACATTGATATTCAGCTCTCAGAGGGCTTTGAGGCAAAGTGGAATCTTGCCAACGACAAGATTTGGGCAATCAATCCCGAATCATTTGAAGAGGTTGGCTGCATCCATACAGCGCAGGGTTTGGAGTTTGACTATGTCGGGGTGCTTGTCGGAAAGGATTTGTATTATGATGAAACCGACGGTCGCGTCAAGACAAACAAACTTGCCATCTCAAAGGATGACCATTCGTCCGGCATTCGTGCTTCTGCTGATACGGTTGCCCATCGTCTTATTCTGAATACATATAAGACATTGCTGACCAGGGGTCAGAAGGGCTGTTTTATTTACTGCGAGGACGAGAATCTTAGGAATTACATCAAGAAGATAATAGCTAAGTAAGCATTATTTATCTATCTTTGTTACAACACTGGTTGTCTTAGCTGGTGCGTTCTTTTTTGTCAGTTTAATGAAGATTTGGAGGGGAAGGATATGACAAACCATTTTATTTACAATCAAGTTTACAGGCTCGAGGAGTATAACAAAGTAATCGATGTTATGCTGGTCTTCGATGCGTACCAAAGCAATGGCACTTTGGCTGTATCGTTGTATACTGCCGATAGCGGTGAATTGTACGACGTAATAACAGTCAATTTGCCAGAATCATCATCTCTCCCTGATGGTGTGCAATTCGTTGATGTCAATAATCACCCAACCATTCCGGAGTGGCTTGTGAGAAACGGCGTGGCAGATCAGTACCCGGCAACTGCTCGAAGTGGTTATTGCGAATATCCTGCATTTCGCTTCCGATAATTATGACGAGCATATTGGGGTAATAATATTATTACCTATATTTGCAGAGGTAATGATTATGCCAAATAGTTAACGATGATTACTGTTACAAAGATTTGGTTAACGGAAGATGCCGTTTGGATTCGCACTTCAGAAGGGATCGAAGCCTGCGAATACTTTGATAATTATCCGCGGTTGAAATATGCCACTCGGGAACAACGTGCCAATTATATCGCGGATAAATACGGTATTAACTGGCCGGATGTTGACGAGGATTTAAGCTTTGAAGGATTCTTTTGCCAGAAGAAACAAACTGAACTTCAAAGTTTGTTTATTAATCACCCTGAACTGAATGTATCTGCTATAGCAAGAAGAATGGGGATTTCCCAGAGCCTTTTTGCCCAGTATATCAGCGGACTGAAGAAGCCGTCAAAAGAAAGGATGGATGCAATTTATTCTACGATTCATGAGATCGGGTCAGAATTATTGGCTATCCGTATGAACGGTTAGTATCATCGCATTGAATAGTGGCAGTGGTTGTATGGAGCGATTTCAAAGTATCATTTGCTTGCTCCAAAGTCTCAATTTGATACATTGCCTTAACCGACTGGGAGGACACTTGAATCAAGATTGGTAAGTTGGTACAAAATAACATAGAAAAGTGTTGCAAATGATATAGAATTGTATAACTTTGTGGGGTTTTGAAATGAGGCGTTATAAGGTGTGGCAAGTTATTGAAATGCTGAAAGAAGATGGCTGGGTGTTGGTAAGGACAAGAGGCGATCATCGCCAGTTTAAGAATACCAAGGGTAAGAAAGGGACTGTTACTGTTAGTGGTAAGCTCAGGGATTCTTTGTCACAAGAGATTTTAAATAGTATTTGGAAACAGGCAGAATGGAAATAATATGAATAAGGTTATCATCATCATCGATTGGGTGCCGAACAATTTCAGTGCAGCAGTCGCAAACGGAGAGGTGGCTTGCGTGGCGACAGGTAAAACACTCGAAGATGTCAAGAAGAATATTATGGGTGCCTTGGCCTTTCATATTGATGGAATCTTGCAGGATGGAGGGATTGTGCCTGTGGAATTCAGTGAAGACTGGGAACCGGTGTATCATATGACCACAAGAGCTCAGCTCAAGTATGCTGATAAGTACATTGTAAGGAAGTCACTTGCGGAAGAAATTGGTGTGGCGGAGCAGCAGTTGAGCCACTATGCGAATGGGCAACGTCATCCCAGGCCAGCAATGCAAAGACGTATCTCAGAAGGAATAAAATCAATCTGTGCTCGTCTGGCGTGTATGTAAATTCTTTAATACACGTAAAATGAAAACAATAACAAGGATTACCCCGTCGCATATCAGCGCACTTGAGCCGGGAGAAGTATTTGTGTTTGGGAGAAATATCAATATATAGATAAAGAAAGAGGGTGACTAAACCGTAGCCACCCTCTCTTTCCGTCTCGCGGAAATCCTAATAATTTTCTGCGTGAACCTCAAAGAATGCCTGGGGATGGTTGCAGGCAGGGCAGACGTCGGGAGCGGCGGTGCCAACCACAATGTGACCACAGTTGCGGCATTCCCACACTTTGACCTCGCTCTTTGCAAAGACAGCTGCGGTCTCTACATTCTTGAGCAGTGCGCGATAACGCTCTTCGTGATGCTTTTCAATGGCGCCGATCAGGCGGAATTTCTTTGCCAGCTCGGGGAAACCTTCTGCATCGGCAGTCTTTGCGAATTCTGCATACATATCGGTCCATTCATAGTTCTCGCCTTCGGCTGCGGCCGCCAGATTGGCAGCGGTGTCGCCGATGCCGTTCAACTCTTTGAACCAGATCTTAGCGTGTTCCTTCTCATTCTCTGCGGTCTTGAGGAACAATGCAGATATCTGCTCAAAGCCCTGTTTCTTTGCTACAGAAGCAAAATAGGTGTATTTGTTGCGTGCCTGTGATTCACCGGCAAATGCGGTCTGCAGGTTCTTCTCTGTTTGTGTGCCTTTGTACTTGTTGTCCATATTGTATCAGTATTTTATTGTTTGTAACAAAGGTATGAAATTTGTAAAAACAATTACCAAATATTTATCAACGTAAAAATGAAAAAGTTAATTAATTCAATTTCTATACTGCTTGCAGCGGCGGCACTTCTAACATCATGTAAAAACGTGGAAGAGTCTGACCAGTACAAGCAGCTCCAAAGCCGTGTGGATTCTCTCGACAGGGCCAACAAGCAACTTACGGCAAACTATAACGAGACTCTTGATATGCTCAACGAAATCGAGAGCGGGTTCAACGAGATCTCTGCGGCGGAGAGCAAACTGATTGCCCTCAACCTTGAGAACCAGGGCGATACCGTATCACGCAAGGATATAATGCTCAACCAGGTTGACAAGATCAAAGACAAGATTGCAGCACAGCAGAACAAAATAGACAACCTGCAGGCGCAACTGTCCAAGAGCAACGCCAAGAACAAGACCCTCACAGCTACCATCGCCCGCATGCAGAAGGAGCTGGATGAGAAAACGGCGGTCATAGAAGACCTGCAGCGCACTGTATCAGAACAGCTGGCGCGCATTAATGTGCTGGACAGTACCGTTACCTCCCTGGAAAAGGACGTGGCGGGACTGCAGGAGCAGAACGCGTCGCAGCAGGAGCGCATCAAGAGCCAGGATACTGATATGAATGCAGTACACTACATCTGCGGTACCGAAAGCGAACTCACAGAATGGCACCTGTTTGAAAAGAAGGGGCTTTTTGACAGCGGCAGGCTGATGGACCTTTCAAATACCAACGCCGACTTCAAGACCTTTGACCGCCGTCGCGTCAAGGTGATTCCCACCAACGGCAAGCGGATCAAACTGCTTACCAACCATCCTGAAGGCAGCTACTCCATCGAGCCCCAGGAAGACGGCACAGAGAGCATAATGATCAACGATTCCGACACCTTCTGGAGCATCTCCCGTTATCTGGTGGTTCGAGTGAAACGATAACACCGCAGGAAAGGATATGAAAAATACGCCCGGCAGCGATGCCGGGCGTATTTTTATGTGTTGCATCGTGGCTCGTCAGGCCATATCGCAGACGGCTTTCAGATAGCCGAAGGATTCTGCGATGCCCATGAAGGGGTCGTCCAGGTCTTTCTCGTATTCAAGGGAGCACATCCCGTCGTAGCCAACCTCACGCATCATCCTCACCAGGGCGGGGAAGTCTATCATGCCCCGGCCAATCTCCACACACCATCCCGCTTTGGAGGCCTCCGATTCGTCTTTGAAGTGCATGTCAAAGACGCGGGTATGGTATTTCTTGAGATCTTCAACGGGGTCGGCTCCGCCGCGAAGGTCGTGGCCGATATCGAGGCACATTCCCAGGCGCGGGTTGAGGTCTTTGACCTTGTCCCAGATTACGCTGGCTGTCTGGAAGATGTCGATGTCCGGGCCGTGCAGGTGTATTGCATACTTGATTTCCGGATATTCTTCAAGTTTCTTGTCCACATAGGGGAGGATTCCATAACTGGGGACGCCCACCAGGACTTTGACGCCGACGCGGCGTGCGTATGCGAAAGCCCTGTCGGCCTCTTCTTCGGTTTCCATATAGATGGGGCCGACGCCGTAGCCCGTTACGCCGTAGGAGGCGCACTTTGCGTGGAATGCCGCAATCTGCTCATCGCCTGCATCCAGAGGAAGGTGGAAATCCTTGATGCACAGGTAGTGTACGTCGGCTTTCTGAAGGGTCTTCAGTGCTGTTTCAAGATCGAATTTTACAAAAGTGTAACCTGCGGCAGAGAGGTGGAATTTGTCTGCCTTGGCGACGTCTTTGCCGGATGCTGGTCTGCCTGCAGTACATGCTGTGCCCAGTGCGCCGGCAGAGAGCATCAGGGCGCCTGCTGCGGATGATTTGATAAATGAGCGTCTGTTGATAGCCATATATTTTCTGTTTATTTGTTTACGTAGTTGCAAATGTAAAATATTTCGGTGTGTTTTGGTTACACCATCGTCAATAATTTTTTACCTTTGTACGATATTCAAAAAATGAATTGGTTAACCTTATATAATAATCTTTAAGATAGTATTTTATGGCTTCTGTTGTAATTATGCCCAAGCAAGGGCAGTCTGTAGAAAGTTGTATTCTTACCGAATTCAGAAAGAACAAAGGTGACAAAGTAGCAGTCGGGGACATCCTGTTTGCATACGAAACCGACAAGGCATCTTTTGAAGAGGAATCTAAGGTAGAAGGGACAGTCCTTGCTGTGTTTTACAACGAAGGCGATGAAATCCCCGTGCTCGAGAACGTAATGGTGATAGGGCAGGAGGGTGAGAATATTGACGACCTGCTTGCAGGCGCACCTGCAGCAGAAACACCGGCCCCTGCCGCTGCTCCGGAGGTAAAGGCAGAAGCTGTCAAGGCTCCGGAAATCACCGTTCATGAGAGCGCACCCGCAGTGGCTGTAGAGGGCAAACGAGCCATCAGTCCCCGTGCAAAAGCACTGGCAGAGAAACTGAACGTAAATCTTGCATACGTTACCGCAACCGGCCCCGAAGGACGCATCATCGAGCGTGATATCGAGGCCGCTGCTGCATCCGGGGCACGTCAGACTCCTCTCGCAGCAAAGGTTGCAGCAGAAACAGGAGCAATGGCTCCCGCAGCCGGCAGCGGTCTTGCTGGCATGGCACGCGCCTGCGACCTGGGCAAAGCCGCTGCAGCACCTGCACCTGCCGCTCCCGCGGTCAAGGGCAAGGATATTCTTGAGAGCGGTGACGACTTTGAGGTACGCAAGCTCAGCAACATCCGCAAGGTGATAGCAAAGAGCATGTATGCGAGCCTGCAGAACTCCGCTCAGCTTACCCACCACCTGAGCGCTGACGCACGCCGAATCCAGGCTCTGCGCAAACAGGCCAAGAAGATGCTGGAAGAGGGCAAGCTGGATGTAAACATTACACTCAACGACTTTATTTGCATGGCTGTAATCCGCGCGCTGAAGAAGTTCCCCAATGTGAATACCCACTTCCTTGGCGACAGCATCAAATATTTCAACAAGGTTCATCTGGGTCTGGCTGTAGATACTGAACGCGGCCTGATGGTGCCTTGCGTGAAGAATGCCGACGACCTCTCCATCGCAGGTCTCTCCCGCCAGCTGAAGCAGGTGGCTGACGCTTGCAAGAAGGGGAGCATCAATCCCGATATCCTCAGTCCCGAGGCCGCTACCTTCACGGTATCCAACCTTGGCAACTACGGCGTCGAGGTCTTCACCCCGATCATCAACCTGCCGCAGAGTGCCATCCTTGGTGTCAACACAATCGTTCCCGTCCCAAGGATCTGGGCGGCGGAGTATATGCGTTCGTGCCTCATATCGGCCTTTCGCTCACTTATGACCACCGCAGCATAGACGGCGGCGAGGCAACCCGCTTCCTGAAGCAGATTGCAACCGAAATCGAAACTCTTGAAGTTGAATTCTAAATTACTGACTCGATATGATAGATCTCGCAATTATCGGTGGCGGCCCTGCTGGTTACGTGGCTGCCGAGAGGGCAGGTGCAAAAGGCCTGGCCGTGACACTTTTTGAGAAGCGCGAGCTTGGCGGTGTCTGCCTCAATGAGGGCTGTATTCCCACCAAGACCCTGCTTTACAGTGCAAAGGTTTATAATTATGCAGTTCATGGAGACAAGTATGGTGTAAATGCTGAAAACGTCTCCTGCGACTTTGCTAAGGTTATGGACCGCAAGAACAAAGTTGTCAAGAAACTTGTCGGCGGTGTAGGCGCAGCCATGAAGGGCAACAAGGTTACTGTTGTCAAGGGCGAGGCCGTCATTGAGGGCCGCAGTGCAGAGGGAATCACCATCGCTTGCGGCGGTGAGAAATATCTGGCAAAGAACCTGCTGATATGCTCCGGCAGCGAGGCTGCAGTTCCCCCGATTCCGGGACTGAAAGAGGCTGGCGACGTGATTGTCACAAACCGTGAAATCCTGGCGCTCAAAGAGCAGCCCAAAGAGCTTGTAGTTATCGGCGGCGGCGTTATCGGTATGGAGTTCGCTGCATTTTTCAACACTATCGGCACCAAGGTGACCGTGGTTGAGATGCTCCCCAAGATTCTCGGTCCTCTGGACGATGAGATAAGTTCTTCTCTGCAAAAGATATATGCAAAGCGGGGCATCGAATTCTGCCTCAGCTGCAAAGTTACCGCCATCGAAGGGAACAAAGTTGTTTATGAGACTCCCAACGGCAAGGTCAACAAGGTTGCCGGCGACAAGATACTGGTATCAGTGGGCCGTCGTGCCAATATCCGCGGCATCGGCCTGGAGAGCATCGGTGTAGAAGCAGAGCGCGGCATCAAGGTTGACGACAAGATGCGCACCAATGTGCCCAACGTATTTGCTGCGGGCGACTGCGTGAGCGGCTATCCTATGCTGGCACACGTGGCAAACCGCCAGGGCGAGATTGTGGTCAACAACCTCACAGGCGGTAACGACCATTTCCGTGGCGATGCTATCCCCAGCGTGGTTTATACCAATCCTGAAGTCGCAAGTGTAGGTCTCACCGAGGCTCAGGCACAGGCAGCGGGTAAAGAGTTCAAGATTGTCAACCTCCCTATGGCTTATGCCGGCCGCTTTGTTGCTGAGAACGAGGGTGGTGAAGGCTTCTGCAAGATTCTGGTGGGTGCAAAGCACGGTGAAATCCTGGGCGTCCATATGATGGGCAACCCCTCCAGCGAGATGCTTTACGGCTGCTGCATGGCCATCGAAATGGAGATGACCGTTGAGGAGCTCAAGCAAATCATCTATCCTCACCCGACCGTGAGCGAAATCATAAAAGAAGCTGTATTCTCTGTCAAATAATAAAACACAATATATAATATGCCTAAATCACAATTTGCAGATCCCGATTTTCTGCGCAAACCCGGAGAAGTAAAGATTGCCCCGATTCCGGTCAATCAGTATAACAAGACTATCAAGGAAGAGCTCAAAGAGAAGAACTTCACTAAGGATGATCTCAAGAACATCTATCGTGACATGTTCACCATCCGCGAGTTTGAGACAATGTTGAATCTCGTTAAGACCACCGGTGGTTACAACGGTGTGGAGTATAACAACCCCGGTCCCGCCCACCTTTCTATGGGTCAGGAGGCAGCCGCTGTCGGTATGGCTTACAACCTTACTACCGATGATTTTATCTTTGGCAGCCACCGCAGCCACGGCGAAATCCTCGCAAAAGGTCTGCGTTCAATAGAGATTCTCCCCGACAAGGAGCTCACCAAGATTATGGAAGAGTTCTGGGGCGGCAAGACTCTGGAAGTTGCAAAGAAGGGCTTCAAGGGTGGCAGCGTGAAGGATCTGGGTATGCATTTCCTGCTTTACGGTGCTATGGCGGAGATTTTTGCCCGCACCACCGGCTTCAACAAGGGCCTCGGCGGCAGTATGCACACCTTCTTCACTCCGTTTGGCATTTATCCCAACAACGCTATCGTGGGCGGCAGCGGCTCCATCGCAGTCGGTGCAGCACTCTATAAGAAAGTAAACCGCAAGAAAGGTATCGTGGTTGCCAACCTTGGCGACGGAGCCCTGGGCCGCGGCCCGGTTATGGAGGGTATGACCTTCGCATCCATGGATCAGTTCACCCAGCTCTGGGAGGGCGACATGAAGGGCGGCCTGCCTATCCTGTTCAGCATCATGGACAACCAGTATGCAATGGGCGGCCAGACCCGCGGCGAGACCGAGGGTTACAACTTTGCAGCCCGCATCGGTGCCGGCTTCAACCCCGACAGCATGCACGCAGAGCGCGTGGACGGTTACAACCCTCTGGCAGTCATCGACGGTTTCCGTCGCAAGATGGCGCTTCTGGCAGAGAAGAAGGGTCCCGCATTGCTCGATATCGTTACTTACCGCTATGCAGGTCACTCACCGTCCGACTCGTCTACCTACCGTACTCCCGAGGAGATCAAGGCTTGGGAAGCTATCGACTGCATCAAGTGTTTCGGCGAGAAACTCGTAGAGGCAAAGGTCGCTACCGAGAAAGAGCTTGAAGAGATCCGCAACAAGCAGAAGAGCATCATCTTTGAGATGTACAAGCTCGCCATCGATCTGGAAGTATCTCCCCGTATGGATCTGGTTAAGGAGAGCGAACTCCTGGGCGATATGATGTTCTCTAACGGCAGCGTTGACTCCATGAGCGACGCCAAGCCCGACGTGAATATGCCTATGGAAGAGAACCCGCGCGTTAAGCAGCTCGCCACCAAAGAGCGCTTTGCATTTGATGCCAACGGCAAGCCTTTCAGCGCAATCAAGACCTTCGGTATCCGCGACGGTCTGTTCGAGGCTATCATCGACCGCTTCTATAAGGATGCATCCCTTGTCGCATACGGTGAAGAGAACCGTGACTGGGGCGGTGCGTTTGCAGTTTACCGCGGTCTTACCGAGGCCCTGCCTTATCACCGTCTGTTCAACTCGCCCATCAGCGAGGCAGCCATCATCGGTACCGCCATCGGTTATGCTATGTGCGGCGGCCGCGTAATCCCCGAGATTATGTACTGCGACTTCCTTGGCTGCTGCGGTGACGAGGTGTTCAACCAGCTCCCCAAGTGGCAGGCAATGAGCGGCAATATCCTCAAGATGCCCGTTGTGGTACGTGTATCTGTCGGCAGCAAATATGGCGCACAGCACAGTCAGGACTGGACTTCGCTCTGCACCCATATCCCCGGCCTGAAGGTCGTGTTCCCCGCAACCCCTTACGATGCCAAAGGTCTTATGAACGCCGCTCTCCAGGGCACCGACCCTGTGATTTTCTTCGAGAGCCAGCGCATATACGGCCAGGGCGAGGAGTTCCATAAGGGTGGTGTCCCCAAGGAGTATTACGAGATCCCTATCGGCGAACCCGATGTTAAGAAAGAGGGTAAGGATGTCACCATCCTCTCTATAGGTGCAACCCTTTACCGCGCAATGAAGGCAGCCAAACTCTTCGAGGAGAAAGGTATCAGTGCAGAGGTTATCGACGCCCGCAGCCTCGTGCCGTTCAACTACGACAAGGTTATCGAGAGTGTCAAGAAGACCGGCAAGATCATTATCGCAGCCGACGCCTCTGCCCGCGGATCTTTCCTGAACGATCTGGCAGCCAATATCGCAAGCTTCTGCTTTGACTATCTGGACGCTGCTCCGGTAGTTCTCGGCAGCCGCAACTGGATCACCCCCTGCCACGAGCTTGAAGAGGCATTCTTCCCTCAGCCCGAGTGGTTTGTGGATGCATACCACGAGCGTATCGCGCCCATCGCCGGCTACACCCCGGTTGCAAACCTTACCAACGCGGAACTTATCTCCCGCGCCAAGAAGGGTATCTAATGAGTTTTGCCGGAGGGACGGGGAATGTCCTTCGCGATACTTACGTAATGTATTATGTGTAAAAGTAATAACACAGAAAACAGCCGTATGGAGGTGTGCGACGTCAATGCACATCTCCATACTCCGTATTCTTTCAGCGCCTTTGACAGCATCCCACAGGCCGCACAGATGGCTGCGGACCAGGGAGTCAAGGTGGTCGGAATAAATGATTTCTACTCTATGGACGGATATGCGGAGTGTGACAGGGAGACCCGGGCCCGTCTTCTTATTATTTACGATTTACTAATTTTCTATTTACGATTTGTTAGTTTTGCTATTTCCTCTTCAGGCGGTTCCACATTCCGA